>CAYZFZ010000010.1:0-37475 GCA_964477795.1 uncultured Bifidobacterium sp. | reverse complement strand
GGCGAGAACGTGATCAGCATCGAGGTGGAGGACGCGGTGTTCAGCCACCCGGCGGTCGCCGAGGTCGCCGTCATCGGCGTGCCCGACGAGAAGTGGGGCGAGATGGTGCTGGCACTCGTCGTGCTGACACCGGGCTCGACGCTCACGGAAGCCGATGTCATCGCCTACTCGCGAACCAAGCTGGCCCACTACAAGTGCCCCAAGGTCGTGGAGCTGCGCGACTCGCTCGCCCGCACCGCCACCGGCAAGCTGCAGAAGTTCAAGCTGCGCGAGCCGTACTGGGCCTCGATGGACCGCAAGGTGCACTGAGCCGGGCAGTCGCGGGCGCCGCACGGTTTGCTCCTAGCCTGTGACCGTGCCCACCGCGCCAACCAGCCACGGTCAACGCGGTCGCGACCTGATCATCCGGCTGCGCGGCGGGGCTGGGAACCAGTTGTTCCAATACGCAGCTGCCCGGTCGCTGGTGCCACCGGAGCAGATCCTGGCCGTTCGATCGGCTACCGTCGGCCAGCTGTCGATCGAGACCCTGCTGCCCGGCCGCCTGCTGTTCACCGAAACCCTCGCCGGGCGTCCGGGCACTCAGCGGCGCCGTTTCCAGCACCTGCGACGCGTGGGCGACGCAGTGCGCCACCGTGTCCCTGCGCTGCAGCGTCGCCAGCTCTACAGCCAGCACGCCGCCTTCGACTTGGCATTCGAGGAGAAGCCGCGCAAGTTCGTCGTTCCACGCGTGCTGGACGGCTACTTCCAACACCCCTCGTGGTACGAGCCGGGGGTCAAGGCGGTGATGACCGAGCTGATCGAGGATGCACCGGCTGGGTTCCGCACCCTGTTGCAGGGGCCGGCATACGCCGTCGTCTGCGTTCGCCGAGGCGACTACGAACCGCTGGGGCAGATGCTGCAGGACAGCTACTACGCACGCTGCCTGCAGCAGCTCGACCCATCGCTGCCCGTTGCGTTCGTCGGCGACGACCAGGCGTACCTGGCCACGCTGGCCGAACACACACGGCAGGCGGGGCGCGTGATCTTCGAAGCGGCGTCCGTCGCGGACGACCCGGCTGTGCACGACTTCTGGGTGATCGCCGCGGCCACTTCCGTTGCGATGGCCAACTCGACGTTCTGCTGGTGGGCAACCTCGGTGGGCGATCAGTGCCGCAGCACGCAAGGTAGAGCTGTGCTCTTCCCGGAAGGGTGGCTACGGGGTCACGGTGAGGCGCTCCGCGCCTCTGCCTGGGCCGTCGTGGGCGGGTCGTGACCGGCGCCGCCTGCGAGACTCGGCGGATCGAGCGCCTGAGCTGCACCTCTCCAACCGCTGATCTCGCCGCAGCAGTCGTGATCCCGGCACACAACGCCGCCGCGACGATCGCGCGTCAGCTGACGGCGCTCGCAGGACAACGCTCGGCACCAATGTTCGAGCTGGTCGTCGTGGCCAACACGTGCACGGACGCCACGGCCGCCATCAGCCGCGGGTTCGTCGAAGGGCGGCCTCGGTGGCAGGTCATCGAGGCCGACGCCATCGCGTCCGCGGGTTACGCGCGCAACCGCGGAGTGGCTGCGACGACCGCTCCCCTGCTGCTCTTCTGCGATGCCGACGACAGGGTCGGGCCCGGATGGGTCGCGGCCATGGTCGCCGCGCTCGACCATGCCGAGATCGTCGGCGGTTGGTTGCGCCCCGACGCCGGCAACGCCCCGAGCTGGCTGCGGATCGCACCCGGTTATCCCCGGCAGGCGAGGATCGGTCTCACCGAGTTCGACGGCAGGCTGTGGTTCCCACCGACTGCCAGTTTCGGATGCCGCCGCAGCGCCTTCGAGGCGGCGGGCGGCTTCACCCATCAGGCGAGCGGCGAAGATCTGGAACTCGCGGTCGCGCTTTCCCGGGCAGGCGGGCGAGTGGGTGCTACCGAGCTCGCCGACTTCGACTACCTCTGCCGGCAGACGGCCGCGGGGTTCGTACGCCAGCAGCGTGCCGATCATCGGGCCAACGCTGCCAACCTCGCACTCGCTGGTCGACTCCCTGCTACCAGCGCGACCCGCGGTCCCTGGCAACTGGCGCGGGCGATGGCCTCCTACGCCCGCCGCGAGCACATCTGGCACCCGAGATTCCATGCACTCCTCGTCCAGCTCGAGTGGGTCCGCCGGCAGGCGCATCGAGCAGCGGTCGCCGACGCAATCCGGGCCCCGGACCATGCGGAGGCCATGTTGCCGCCCTCCGCTCCCCTGCTTGGCGGGCTGCTCTTCGACGTGTCGATGGAGGCCGCGGCCGATTGGCAGCGGTCGATGACCGACCCACATGTGCTGGTCGCGATCCAGCGCTTGTGCCCGCCGGGCGCATCCGTCGCCGTGCTCGGGGCAGGTGACGGGTTCACGCCAGTTGCCGCGTCGATCGCAACGAATCCGTCAGGTTCGGTGATGGTGTTCGATGAACACCCCGACGCGCTCGCCCAGCGGAACCTCGCCCGCCATCGCCGCCGGGCTCCAGCTGTGCTCACCGATGATCCGGCCCGGTTCGTTGCGACGGCCGCAGCGCAACGCGGGCAAGGCACCGTCCACACGTTCTGTGTGCACTCACTGGGCAGTCGCGAACGTGCGCTGCTCACGGACTTGGTCGCGGCCCAGCCGGCTGCCAGCATCATCGTCGACCTCACTGCCACGCGGGGGTTCACCACCGGCGCAGAGGTTGCCGGAGGATCTGCCGAATCGCTGGTGCACCTTCTGACGGAAGGCAGCGGCCGGCAGCTGGTCATTTGGGCGCGTGGAGGCGTCCCGCAGGCGGTGACGGCTCCGACCGACGAGGAGATCGCGGCGATCGAGCACGGCCTCGTCGCCGGCGAGCGGATCCTCGTGGCCGCTCGACCCGAGGTCCTGACCGGATTCTGCGACAGACCGCCGGACGCGCCATGACGACCATCACCGTACTGATGCCGGCGTTCAATGCCGCCCGCTACATCGCCGCCGCCGTGGACAGCGTGCTCGCCCAGACGTATCAGGATTTGGACCTGTTGGTGGTCGACGACGGGTCGACGGACGGCACCGCCGACATCGTGCTCACGCGCGCGGACGACCCCCGCGTTCGGCTCCTCCGCCACCCGCGCAATCTCGGTCTGGTCGCAGCGCTCAACCACGGCCTCGCCGAGTGCCGCACCGACCTGGTCGCCCGGCTCGATGCCGACGACACGACGACCCCGGACCGGCTGGCGCTCCAGGTGAAGGTGTTCGCGGATCCTCGAGTGGTGCTCTGCGCCACGGGCCACCGCCGAATCGACCCTGGGGGCACCACGCTGCACGTTGGCTGCCCACCGCTCACGCACGGCGCCTTCGCGGTCGCGATGCTGACCGGCAACCGCGTCAACCACAGTGCCGCCATGTACCGGGCCGACGTGGTGCGGGCCGCCGGGGGGTACCGGCCGGAGTGGTTCCCGGTCGAGGACTACGACCTGTGGTTGCGGCTGATCGGCATGGGCCGATTCGTCGGCATCGCGGACGTGGGGGTCGTCACCGTGAACGACGCGCACGGCGTGTCGATGCAACACAGCGAGGAACAGGCCCGGCTGCACCGCCTGCGCACCGAGATCTACGTGCGGGAGACTCACGGAGCCGAGCTCTCCGAACGCGACCTCGAACGGCTGCTCAGCGCTGACGACGGCAACCTCCGCAGCGTACGAGCAGTGGCGCGTTGCGGCGCCAACCTGCGCGCCGACCTGACAGGCCGTGGGTTGCCGACCACCGGGGTCGACGGTGAGGCCCGCCGGCTCGCGCTGAGAGCAATGGCCCGCCGGCGCAAGCTCGCACGGCACCTCATCCTCTGCGTAGGGTCGCCTCGGCTGGCACTGCTCGGCGTGCTGGACGACCGGCAGAGGCCCGCGACATGAACGGGCCGGTGCCGCGCGTCAGCCGTCTGCACCGAAGCGACGAGAGGACGGCCCGAGCCGGCCGCTGACCCCGTCGACGTACGCCCACCACCGAGCCGCGGCGTACGCCGGGCCACGGCGGGGTCGCACGAGTTCGGCTGCGGCTTTGGCAACCGTCACGAGCCCGAGTTGCACCACGCGCGGTCGGGCGAGCGGGCGTCGCGCGGCCAGCAGGTTCCGGGCCGAGTAGTACAGGCGGCTGGGGCTGACGTATGTGTCGAACCGCCGGTCACCCTTCGTCGCGTGCATCACCATCGAGCGACAGCAGCGACGAACCGGGAACCCGCCGGCGGTCACCCGGGACGAGTACTCCCAGTCCTCCTGCCCGACGAAGAAGTCCTCGTTGATCCAGCCGACCTGTTCGATCACCGCTCGGTCGATCAGCGGGCCGTTGAACGTGAACCGGGCCAGCGTCTCGCCGGTGTGGTCGGCCCTCGGCCACGCCCGTTCGTAGAAGTTGCGCGCGAGATCGGGCACCGTCACCGCCGGCGCCGTGTGGCGTGCGTGCTCGGTCAGCAGGGCGGCCAAGCAGCCGGCGTCGGGGAACGAATCGTGCTCCAGGACCCACACGGCGTCGGCGCCGAGGCGGTCGAGCGCCGTGCGCAGGGCCAGGTTGTGCCCGCCGCCGACCCCGAGGTTGGTGTCCGAGCGCACCGTGTCGACCCGTAGGCCGTCGACCGAGGCCGGCAGCTCCAGCGGCTCACGGCTGCCGTTGTCGACCACGACGACGGCAGCAGGGCGGGTGTGCTGCGCCGCGATCCTGCGCAACACCTCACGCACACCGTCGGCGTTGGCGAAGCCCAGCACGGTGGCAACCACCACGGTCATCGGCCGCCCCCGTCGGGCAACAGCACCACCGAGACCTGCGGGCATCGCGCGAGCGTCGCCAGGCGCCGTGCGCGCGAGGCCAGGTGACGCAAGCCGCGCGGCGAGATCGTCGCTTCGGGATGGGCGAAGGGATCGGCCCGCCGGGAGATCAGCTCGCTGCTGACGACGTGATAGGGAGGGCTGGTGGCACACATCCGGCCGGTCCGCATGCCGACACGAGCGGCCAGTCGGCGCACGCCCTCGATAGTGGGTACGAACCGGTGCACCGGCGGGTCGAGGCCGACCCAGTTGTCGCGGTACTCCTCCCACACCGGCCCCTGCGCAACGGGCAGCGCCACGACGATTCGTACCTCTTCGCCTGCGAGGCGGTCGCGGGCGAGCCGCAGCATGCGCACCGGATCGTCGACGTGCTCCAACGAGTGGTGGAAGATCACCACTTGGAAGTCGTCGCGGGAAACTTCCTCGAGCCGGCACGGCAGCAGGTCAACGCCCGGCGCCGCCGATGTCGAGCCCGTGAGGTACGGATCCGCCCCGACCAGATCGGTGAAACCCCAGCGCCGCAGCCCGAGCAGGAGTGCCCCGCTGCCGCAGCCGACGTCAAGAATTGCTGCATCGCGACCCAAGCCGGAACCGGCGAACCAGCCCAGCCACTCCGGCCGGTGACCGGCCACCGCCGCGACCCGCGCGAGAGCGGGTGACTTCATGACGGTGTGCTCGGCAACCACCGCCAGCCCACGGCGCATCGCCGAAGGCGGCGGCACATGGCGGGGTCGGTGGGCGAAGTAGTCGTTGTAGAACGGCACCGGATCGATGTCGTCGATCAGCGTGATCGAACCACAGTCGGCGCATTCGCCGTACTCGAACGTGGGCCAGCCCGGCGCCCGCCACGAGGCGACCTGGAAGCGATGGGTGAGTGGGCCGGTGCAGCACCGGCAGTGCGCCGTCGCGCGGGCGTGACCGATCATCCGCGCGCCCTACCGACGAGGGCGCGCGCCCACCGCGCCACGTGCCGCGGCTCGCGAGGGTCGGTGCGCACGGCGCGCCCAAGCAGCGACAGCGCCGTCCGGCGCTGGCCGAGCCTCGACGCGGCCACGCCGGCGATCGCGAAGTAGGTGGCGTGTGTACGCCGGTCAGCGAGCAGCAGTTCGGGCGGATCTGCGAGCACCGCGAGAGCGCTCTCCAGCCGCACCACCGTGTCTCTGTCGCGTCGCACCGCGTGCACGAGCACCAGCGGTTCGTCCACGGACACGCATGCCGCCGCGTCCGAGCGGACAACCGCTGCCAGGCGCCATCCGAGGTCGGTGTTCTCGCCGTGTCGCAAACCGGCGCGGTAGCCACCGGCACGCAGGAACAGCGATCGGTCGACGGCAAAGGTGCCGGCCAGGAATAGGGCGCGCGGCGCATCTGGCGACCCCCACATGGGCGCGGGAACCGGCGATTCCTGGGCACCGTCGTTCCACTCGTAGCGGGCGCCGCACGAGAACAACGCGGCGCCACTGGACTGGGCGAGCAGCATCGAGTCGATCCAGCCGGCGGACGCCTCGTCGTCGCTGTCGAGGAAGGTGATCCACCCGCAGCCATCGGCCGCGGCAACACCTGCGTTGCGGGCGGATGCCACGCCCACGCTCTCCACGCGAACGACGCTGCCCAGCGCCGGCGGGACGACACCGGGACTGACGGGGGGATCGGAGCCGTCGTCGACGACGATCAGCTGCACGCCGGGTCGGTGCTGCGCGATGACGCCGTCCACCGCGCGCTGCAGCAGGCCAGGTCGGTCGCGCACTGGGATCACGACGGCGAGGCCTGCACCGGTATCGGCATCGGGCGGGGGCATGACGCGATACTCGCACCTGAGCCCGCTCGCCTGCAGTTCGCGGGCGATGACCCCGGAGCTCGCCGAGCGCCGCTGAGCTAGCGCCCGACCACCACTCGCACCGACCGCGCCAGCGTGCGCGGGCGCGGGTGCAAACGCACAGCACGAGCCGCGGCGCTGCACATCAGCCGCCGGTTGCCGACGGCGCGCGCCAACCAGCCGATCCGAGCCCAGCGGTACGCAGCCGCGGCCGGTCGATCCGAGAAGTACTGCGAGTGCTGCGCCATCAGGCGAAGGCTGCCATCGATGCGGGCTTGTGTGCCGACTCGGCCTCGCGGGCCGTCGTGCTCCCGCCACAGCCAGCCCGCATCGGTGGTGACGACGGGACGCACCGAAGGCGCCAACCTCAGCCACCAGTCGAGATCCTCACATGCCGCGAATCGGCTGTCGAAGTCGGGACAGCTCCGGAGCGGCACGAGGACCGCCCCAAGATTTGGGGTGCTCGTCTCCAGAATTGTCTGAGCGAGCGGCGGCCGCAGCACCGGAGCGTCGACTCGGTTGGAGCCGACCCTTCCGCACGAACACACCACGACGACACCGGGCGCTGCGTGCCGCAGTGCGTGATCGAGACGCGCCGGCGCCCAGAGATCGTCGTCGTCGAGGAACGCGACGTACTCCCCGATCGCCGTTCGCAAGCCGGTGTTCCGGGCGGCGGCGACCCCCAGGTTGGTGTGGTGTCGAATCAGACGAAACCGCGGATCGTCGAAGGGAAGAGCTGCAGGCGCTCTCGAGCCGTCGTCCACAACGATGCACTCGAAGGATGGCTCGGTCTGGGCCGCGATCGAACCCAACGCCTCCGCCAGATATTCAGGGCGATCACACGTCGGAACGATCACCGAGACCTTGGGGATGGTTCGTGTCAGGCCGATGGTGACCGCCTCCAGCTCTCCGCACACTCGCAACGTCGCATCAGCGATCACGATCAGAGTTCAGTGCGCGCCAGCGACCGGATTGAACAGCGAGCGCTCCACACCACTGGGCCCGCCGACTCCCACTCCATGCGTATCGCGGCGCCGCGATCACGAGCCGGCCGACGGCGCGGCCGACCGTTGCACGCGAGATCCGTGGAAGTTCGGCGCCGCCAGGAAGGTTTCGCATCAGGACTTGATTGCTTCCTTGGCGGCGGCGCTGCCTCAACATCGCCCGGAAACCCGGCCGCAGCCGGTACGCGACGACGGCGTCTCGAACATCGACGCGTCGGTAGCCCGCACGGTGAGCACGCGAGAAGAACTCGTTCTCGTCACCCCCGCTTCCGCTGATCTCCGTGGAGAACCCACCGATCTCCTCCCACATCTCGACGTAGAAGCCGCAGTTGCATCCGTACGTCGAGTCGACGAAGGGATCTGACGGTACATAGGTCGAGCGGTCGGGAGCGTTCCAGTGCCGACGAGTGGCGGCGGTGTTGAGGTCGACGTAGTTCAGCTGACCTCCCACCCAAACGCCTGGGTGCAGCGCCTCCGCCATGGCCGCGACCCAATGCTGGTCGACAACGTCGTCGGCGTCGCACAGCAGAACCCGCCCGGTCGCAGCCTGCCGGACGCCCGCGTTGCGGGCCCAGTTGATGCCGCGGTTCGGCTCGGTCACGACGACTACGGACACTCGATCGCTCTGGAAGCTTCGGGCGAGGTCGCCCGTCCCGTCCGTGGACCCGTTGTCGACGACGATGAGCTGAAACTCAGGTGGATTGCTCTGTGAGGCCAGTGCCTGCAACTGCGCGCCAAGGGTCGCCGTGGCGTTGAGCGCAGGAATGACGACGGACAAGGTCATCGGCTCAGATCACGCCTTCCAGATCCAAGCCCTGCAACGACCAACTCGACGCGGCGAGCGACGATGCACCCACCGAGGAACCGTGATCCCACACGCACAGCAGCGACTCGCCGCGGGCGAGCCCGGCATGCGGCCTCGCCGACGAAGTGCCCGGGCCGGCGGGCGCGAGCACAGCCACGGCCTTCTCCCGCCAGGCAAGGGCTCGCAACAGCCGCGCGACGTCGGCCTGAGAGCCCCAGGTGGCGGCCACCACGAGCGTGCGAGCAGCGCTGCCCACTGTGCGATGGACCACGCCATGGGGCTGGTCGCAGGCCGCAAGGGCCGACACCCGGTACTCCAGGCCGCTGCGCGGGTCGACCCGCCATCGCATTGCGTCGCCACGCCAGACGGTGCCGAGCCTGCCCGCACCCGTCGACGTCCATGTGTCCAGCACCGCGGCGCTGTCGACCAGCCTGGCTGGTGCCCAGCGGACCGGGCGGTAGTACGAGCCGATCGGCGCCAGCGCGGTCGCGCCGTTCTTCACGTGCGCCGCCTGCGCCTCGGGCGTGGCGGTGGCGATCACGAGCCCCGGCGCATCGGCCTGGGCCGCGGCGAGTTCGGCGGCAACGACGGTACGGAAGACGCCACGCCGCTGCGCGCGGGTGGTCGTGGCACCATCGACCAGCCGTGAGCAGGCCACCGATGCGCCATCGAGTGCGAGCCGCCAGGGCATGCCGAACACGACGCCGAGCAACCCACCCTCGTCCTCTGCCACCCAGCAACGCGACGGCCCCCAGGGGTTCTCGAGGTGCTTCCACTCGAACCACTCGCGTGTGAACGTGCGCCCATAGCCGTCGCCCAGTGCGGCGAGCACCCCGTCCACGTCGCCGGAACCAGCGGGCCGAACCTCGAAGTCGTGCACGCGACCGGACATGGCTACTCGGCACTCGTCGGATGAAGCGCCATCTCGAACGGGTGACGGACGTAGCAGTCGTCCCACCCGATGCGGGCGAGCAGTTGGAAGCCCTGCCGGCGCATCGCACGGGTCAACGACCCCTGGACGTAGTTGTTCTCCATGAGAACGGCCCGCACTCCGAACTCGGCGAGGCGGATCGAGCGCAGCACTTCCGCCTCGGCGCCTTCGACATCGATGCAGAGCAGATCGACATGAGTGAGGGAGTGTTCGAGGAGCAGCCCGTCGAGCCGCCGGATCGGGACCTGATAGGTGGTCGCCTCGCCGCCGTGCCGCGTCATGTCGCGATCGATGCGTTCCAGGTGCGCCGGTGCGTAGTGCTGACGCACACCGCTGAGCATCTCGCCATATCCAGAGATCGCCATGAACTCGGCCGATCCATCCGCCGCGCCCACAGCCACCGCCACGCACGTCGCCGCCCGCCGAGCGACGAGTCGTTCGAAGACGTCACGGTTCGGTTCGATGCACAGGCCCGACCACCCGCGGTGCTCCTCCAGGAAGAGGGTGTTGTTATAGGCCTCCCCGTCGTGCGCACCCACGTCGACGAATACGCCGCCTCGCTGACCGCCGAACACGTGCCGGTCGAGCCACAGGTCCTGGCCGATCTGCGAGCTGTATCCCAGGGCGCGCAGCGTCGAATGGTCGACGACTGAGACCTGAGGTGCCGGGTGAAGGCGAACGGTGGCACGCATCCTTGCCCGCTTCACCCAGTGATCGATCACTTGGCAAGCCTAGCTGGCCTCCCCCACTGGTTCTCCGCGCTCACATGCCGAGATAGAACTGGCCAATGCAACGGCCGCCCCTTCGCCTGGACTTCTCGGATTTCTGGCCGGGCTTCGACAAGGCCGACAACTGGCTGATGCACACCCTGGAGCGCCGATTCGACGTGGAGCTCTGCGACGATCCCGATGTCGTCGTCTTCTCCTGCTACGGCTCGGACTTCCGCAGCTACGACTGCACCCGCGTCCTGCTGAGCTGGGAGAACCGAGGGTGGGGCTTCTCCCAGTGCGACTGGGCGTTCACCTCCGATCGTCTCACCCACCCGCGGCACCTCCGCGTGCCGCTCTGGGTGAGCTGGCTCGACCAGCCGTTCGTGCAACCCACGCTCGATGCGTCCGCCACGCTCGCAGCGAAGGAGGGCTTCGCTGCACTGGTCGTGTCGAACGGTGGGACGGTCACGAGGAACCGGATCCATGACCTCCTCGAGACCTATCGACCGGTCGCATCGGGAGGTCGGTTCCGCAACAACGTCGGTGGTCCGGTCGACGACAAGGACGCGTTCATCCGCCGCTACAAGTTCTCCCTGGCCGTTGAGAACTCCTCGTACCCGGGCTATGTCACCGAGAAGCTCCTCCATGCCCTGCAGGCCGACACAGTCCCCATCTACTGGGGCGATCCCAACGTGGGCACGGACTTCAACACCCGCCGGTTCGTCAACGTCCACGACTTCGCAACGGACGAGGCGCTGCTCGCCCGCATCATCGAGATCGACCGCGACGACGATCTGTTCTGCTCGATGCTGAACGAACCATGGTTCCCCAACGGCCGCGTCACGCAGTGGGCCGACCTCGATCGCTTCCTCGACCGGTTCGAGGAAATCCGCCGGTGGGAGGGGGTTCCCGTCGCTCGCCGAAGGGGGCCGCAGGTGCGTGCACGTGCTGTGCTCGACCGGTGGTCCGCTCGGCAGCGCTACCGGCGCCGCGAGGGGTGATGGATCAGTTCCGCCCCTCAGCCATCACGCTCTCGTAGAACTCCACCATCGCGGCCGCCGCGCGCTCGATGGTGAACCGATCCTCGAAGTCGGCCAGGCCGGTGGTGCGCAAGCGGTCGGCCAAGCCAGTGTCGGTGAGCACCCGTGCCAGCGCGACGGCCATGGCCTGAGCGTCGGCGACGGGCACCAGCACGGAGTTCACACCATCGGCGAGCACGCCGCGCACGCCGGCGAGATCGGTGCACACCACCGGGCAGCGCAACGCCATCGCCTCCAGCGCGGCACCGGCTGTGCCCTCGTACAGCGACGGGATGGCCAGCACGTCCGCCGCGCAGAGCAGGTCGGGAACGTCGTGGCGGTGACCGAGCAACGTCACGACAGCCTTCGCCTCCGGGTGCGCCTGCAACGCGTCGCGAAGTGCGGCCGACGCGTTGCCGTCGCGGCCGGCGATCAGCACGATCAGGTCGTCCACGTTCGCCAGCAGATGTGGGATCGCCGCGACCAGTTCGGTGTGCGCCTTCTGGTGCTCCTGCCGGCCGACGGCCAGCACCACCTTCGCAGATGCGTCGATGCCCAGCGCGGCGCGCGCGGTCTCACGTCGCTCCTGGGACCACACGCCCAACTGACCCCGCGACCGGCCGCGCTGCACCACCGAGATGCGCGACCGGGGCACGCGCAGGTCGCGCGCGTTCACATCGGCCACGCCGGCCGACACGGCGTGGAAGCGATCGACCATCACGCGGCCGGTGAGCACGTCGAGTGCCTGCACGACCCGCAGCCTCCGCGGGCGGATGTTCGGGTCGCTGGTACGGGCGACGTCGTAGGTCGTGTTGACCAGGCTGGAGACCACCTTGGTTCCGGTACGCCAGGCGGCCACCCGGCCGACCATGTCGCCGGCGAACAGCGCGGTGTGCACGATGTCCGGCCGCTCGGACCGGACACGGGCGCGCAGCTCGCGGACGCGCCCCAGGTAGCGGCGCCGCCCCAGCGGGCGCACGTCGAAGCCCGCCGCGCGGAGGCGTTCCTCGTCGCCGAAGCCTGCGTCGTACAGCGTCGCCGCCGACACCTCGTGCCCGAGATCTCGCAGCAGGGGCAGCAGCGTCGCGGTCGAGTGCTCGGCACCGCTGGCGCCGAGGCTGTCGATGACGAAGAGGATCTTCATCGCCAACGCCTCACGGCAGGTTGGTCAGGTGCCACTCGACTTGACGGGTGATCCCGGCCGCGAGCGACACCCGCGGGGCCCAGCCCAGCAGCTCGGCGGCCCGTACCACCGCACCGCCGGTCTGCTGCACGTCGCCCGGTTGGCCGGGCAACCACTCGATCGGCACCTCCTGGCCGACGGTGGCGCCGACGATCTCCACCAGGTCGCGCAAGCGAGTCGACGAGCCACCGGCGATGTTGACCGTCGCACCGAGGCCCGGGCCGGAAGTCGCGGCGAGCAGGTTGGCCGCAGCCACGTCGTCGACGTAGGTGAAGTCGCGGATCTGCGAACCGTCGCCGTACAGCGGGAACGGCGTGCCACGGCGTGCGGCCTCGATCAGCCGGTACGTCGCCATGTCGGGTCGCTGGCGCGGTCCGTAGACGGTGAAGTAGCGCAGGATCGTGACGGGCACACCGAAGTTGTCCGCGTACGCCCGGCACAGGTGCTCCGCGGCGAGCTTGGTGACCCCGTAGGGGCTGAACGGGCGCAGCGGGTCGGTCTCCTTCGTGGGCACGCTCGTGGGGTTGCCGTACACCGACGAAGAGGAGGAAACGACGAGACGCGTGAGGGGCAGGCGGCGGGAGGCCTCCAGCAGGCGCTGCGTGACACGGATGTTGGCCTCGTCGTAGGCAGCGAAGCCGTCAGCCCAGGAGCCGCGCACCCCGGGCTGGGCGGCGAGGTGGAACACGACATCGGCCCCCGCGAGCAGCGGCACCAACTCGACGATCGACAGGTCGGCCTCGATCAGCTCGAAGGCGGCGTCCCCGGCCTGCCCAGCCAGGTTCCCGTGCTTGATCGCCGGGTCGTAGTAGTCGGTGAAGCAGTCGATGCCACGCACCGTCCACCCTTCGGCGAGCAGGCGCGCGCACAGCGTCGATCCGATGAACCCTGCTGCTCCTGTGACCACTGCGCGCACGGCGGCCACGTTACGCGGGCCGGGTGTGCTCGGCGAGGACGGCGAGCCACTCGGGTAGCACGGCCGGCCACACGAACTCGGCTCGCGAGTGCTGTTCGGCAGCCGCGCCGAGCTGCGCCCGAGCGGCGACCGCCTCGCGCAGCGCGGTCGCGATCACGGTCGCGTCCGCGCACTCCGGCACGACTCGGCCGGTGACGCCGTCGCGCACGATCTCGCGCACCGCGCCCACGTCCGTGGCGACTGCGGGAACGCCGCGCAGCGCGGCCTCGATCAGCACACCGGGCATGCCCTCCGTGCGGCTCGTCAGCAGCACTACGTCCGCCGCCGCCCACAGCGGATCGAGTGGCACCATCACCCCGGCAAGCCGGTGCCGGCCCGGCAGTGCGTCAGCGCACGCTGCAGCCACAGCCGGGCGCAGCGGACCCTCACCCGCCATCAGCAGGAACGCGCCCGCCGTCGCGGCAACCGCGTCCACAGCGAGGAGCGGCCGCTTCTCCTCGGCCAGCGCACCCACCCACGCGACCACCGTGGCGTCCGGCGGCAACCCGAGGGTCTCGCAGGCCGCGTCTCGCAACCGTGCCGCCGCGGCATCGGGAACGGGGCGCGCGTTCGCGATGCACGTGATGCGCTCGGGCGGCACCCGGTACAGGCGTCGGATGGAGCCGGCGGCCCCCGGCCACAGGGCCACGACGTGCCGTGCGCGGCGGAACTGCACGCCGGTGCGCCAGCGATGGAACCGCCCGCGCGTCCAGCGCGCCGGGTCGCCAATGCTGCGGTACACGAACGGGATGCGAGTGCCGAACAGCGCGATGGCGCACGCGGGCAGGGTGGTGGACCCATAGGCGACCACGACGTCGAAAGCCGCGGCCGTCGCCCGCAGCGCGCGCAGCGTGGAGATCGCGAGCGGCGCGGGACCGAGCGACTGGACGGCCAGCGACGGTGCCGCGCCGGCGTGCAGCGCGACGACCTCCGCGTCGCCGCCGGCGGCGCTCAGCTCGGCGGCGAGCTGTGAGCCCTCCACCTCCGCCCCCCGGCGCTCCGTGGACGCCAACACGATCAGCACGCGTGCCATGTCAGAACAGCGCCACGTCGCCCATGGTGAGCTGCCAGTGGGCCAGCGGGGGCACGGGCGCGTCGGCCAGCATGAGGCAGGTGAGGCGCGGCCCCAGCGCCCTCACCCCGACGAACCCGCGGCGGATCGACGGGGCACCGAGGCGGAGCACCACGTCGGCGCCCGCCGCTCGAGCGGCAGCGACGAGCAGCGCGTCGACATCGCGGGCGGCGCCCCACGCGCAAAGGCAGACCAGCTCGCGAGCAGCACCACGAGCCCGCACCTGCACGACGGCGACCGTACCGTCGGCGCCGATCACCCGGCACGGCTGCAGCGCTGCACCGAACCGCCACCTCGCGAACGCCTCGTCGACCGCCGTGCGCAGCCCGTCGCCGGCGGACCGCCCGGAGAGCAGCGCCCGGCCGTCCGCCGCCAGCCAGTCCTCCACGGAGCGGCCGACGGAGAGCGGCTCGGGCCACAGTGCGGCGGGCACCCGCGAGCGCACCAGCCGCGGGACGCTGCCCAACCCGACCGGCCGCAGCACTGGGCGCAACGTGCCGACGGGCTGCCAGCCCATCTTCACGTACCCCGGGCGGCTCTGGTCGTTCGGTGTGTTGAACACCAGTTCGACACCCTCGGCGCGCAGCGCAGGCAGTGCCCCGAGCGTGAGCGCGGTGAACAACCCGCGACCGCGGAAGTCCGGGTCGGTAGCGGTGTCGACCGCGCGGACAGCGTGCACGACCGCACCATCGCGAACGAATTGCCAGCGCAGGAAGACGCGCAGGCCCACCAACCGCTCACCGCCCGCCGACTCGACGGCGGCAACCCAGGCCGGCGACGCGCCGAACGGGTTGTCGAGGTGCTTCCACCGGTAGAGGCCCTCCCAGTCGCCGGACTCGTCCCATCCCAGCGAGCGCCGGCACAGTTCGAGGATCTGCGGCAGGTCGTCGGGAGTGGCCGGGCGCAGCGTCACCTCCCCGCCCGCTGGTGGGGCCACCGCCGCGGGAGGCGCGCCGCTGAGGTACCACCGGCGCAACTGCGCGATCGCCTCCCCACGGTCGAAGCAAGGGCTGGCAGCTGCGGCAGCGGCCGCGAGGCGGCCGCGCGACGCTGCATCGGTGAGCACCTCCTCCAGCGCGTCCGCGAGCACCGCCGCCGAGGCCGGCGGCACCCACCGCGCCCCGCCGTCGCCGAGCGCCGCGCGCATGCCGCCGACATCGGTGAGCACCGCCGGCAGCCCGAGCGCGCACGCCTCCATCAGCGCCACGGGCAGCCCCTCGTAGGCGGACGCGAGCACGAAGACGTCGCACGCAGCGAGCACGTCGATCGCGTCCGGCCGGTAGCCGAGCAGGCGCACGCGCTCCCCCAGCCCCAGCCGCTCGTGCAGTCCGCGCACGTCGCGTTCCAGCGGCCCCTGACCGACGGCCACGAGGACGAACGGCACATCGCGAGCGATCAGCAGGGCGCACGCCTCCAGCAGGTTGGGGTAGTCCTTCTGCTCGCGGAAGTTGGCGACGGTGCCCACGACCAGGGTTCCGCCGGCGATGCCCAGCTCCGCACGCATGCGATCGCGCTCGCCGAGGCGGGCACGCACGGCAGCAACGTCGAGACCGTGGGTCAGGACGCTCACGCGTTCGGCGACGCGACCGCGGACGGAACGCGCCGCTTCGTCGCTGACCGCGAACGTGTGGCAGTCCCACCGGCTCGTGAGTGCGTTGAGCGCGCGCGTGGGCAACCGGTAGGTGCCCCACGCGTTGTGCTCCGTGGTCAGCAGCACGGGTCGATGTGACCGGCGCAGCGAGCGGGCGGCGAGCCGGGCGACGCTGCCCGGCAGCGGTGCGTGGACGTGTACGACGTCCCAGCCCCCACCCCGAACCAGCCCGGCGAGGCGCAGAGGCCACAGCGGATCGCGAGCGCGGCGCGAGACACACACGCAACGGACACCTGCTGCCTCCAGCACCGGCACGAGGTGCGCCTTCGCCGCCATCACGAACGCACAGGTGAGCTCGACGCCGCCCCCGATCGCGCCCGCGGCCTCGGCGAGGAGCCGTTCGGCACCCCCCGGCCCCAGGCCCTTGATCACCCACAACACCCGGCGAGCCACGACATGCGACCTTACCGGCGGCGGCGTAACCTCGCCGCCATGCGCGTGGTCGTCACCGGCGGAGCCGGCTTCATCGGTGGCAACCTCTGCCGTGCCCTGTGCGCGCAGCCGGAGATCGACGAGGTGGTCGCGTTCGACGACCTGTCCAGCGGATCACGCGGCAACCTGGACGGCGTCGGGGTGCAGCTCGTCGAGGGCACGATCCTGGACGTCGATGCGCTTGGCGAGGTGTGCGCGGGTGCCGACGCCGTCGTCCATCTCGCGGCCATCGGCTCGGTGCCGCGTTCGGTCGCCGACCCCGTTCCCAGCCACCTCGCCAACGCGACGGGCACCGTCAACGTGCTGGAGGCCGCTCGCCGCGCCGGCAACGCCCACGTCGTCGTCGCCGGCAGCAGCAGCGTGTACGGCGCCAACCCGACACTGCCCAAGCACGAGGATCTCGCCACCCGGCCGCTGTCGCCGTATGCGGCCAGCAAGCTCGCCACGGAGGCGTACGCGTTGGCGTGGTCGGCCTCCTACGGTTTGCCGGTGCTCTCGTTCCGGTTCTTCAACGTGTACGGCCCGCTGCAATCGGCGCACCACGTGTACGCCGCGGTGGTGCCGCGCTTCGTCGCGGCAGCGCTCGCCGGCGAGCCCCTGGTCGTCTACGGCGACGGCACGCAGAGCCGCGATTTCACCTACGTCGGCACGGTCGCCGGCGTGCTCACCGACGCCGTGGTGCGGCGGGTCGCCGGCCCGGAACCGGTGAACCTCGCGTTCGGCACGCGCAGCACCCTGCTCGATCTGATCGAGCAGCTCGGCCACCTGTTCGGCCGCGAGCTGCCGGTGCGTTTCGAGTCCGTGCGCGCCGGCGATGTCGCCCACTCGCAGGCGCAGCACACGCGGCTCGATGCGCTGTTCCCCGGTGTGCGGCCGGTTGCGCTCGCCGAAGGCCTGCGGGCAACGGTCGACTGGATGAACGACGCCCGATGAGCGAGGTCGTGTGGCGCGAGCCCATCCGGCGCAACGCGATCCGCCGCAAGGACCTGCCGGTGATGGCCGTGATCGCTGCCGCATCGGCGGGTGCGGCACTGTTCGCCGGACTGCACCCCACGGGCGCGCCGCTGGTCGACGGCGTGCTCGTCACCCTGCTCGCCGGCGGCACGGTGTGGCTGGCGGCGTCGGCATCCTGGTGGGTCCTCGTCGCGTCGGGAGCGATCGCCACCGCCGCGGCTGGAAGCACACTCGGTGTCGTGGTCGCGATCGTCGCGATCGCGATCGCGCTGTGGCTGGGCAACGTGCGTCACAGCCTGGCGCCGTTGCGCTGCCTCAGCGCCGCGCTGATCGTGCAGGTGCTGCTGCGGCTCGACGCGAACCCGTTCTTCGGTGCCTCGGCAGCCATCGCCGGCATCGCCTTCGTGCTCCTGCTCGGAGTGTCCGCGCAGCGCCGGCGGCCACGCGTCCGCCGCTGGCTGCTCCGCTCGTTGCTGATCGGCGCAGGCCTGGCCCTGCTCGCCGTGATCGGGTTCGGCGCCGCCGCTGCGTCCGCCCGCAGCGACCTCGTCACCGGCTACGACGGTGTGCTCGACGGGCTGTCGCTGCTGCAGTCGGGCGACGTCCGGCTGGCTGCCACGGCACTGCACGACGCAGCAGACGCGCTGCACAGCGCCGACGACTCGATGAGCGCCCCGTGGTCGCAGCCGGCCCGCCTGCTCCCCGTGGTGGCGCAGCACCGCAACGCGATCGCGTCGATCGTCGCCGAGTCGGCCGCGTCCACCGCCGCGGCGGCCGACGCGCTCGACGTCATCGACCTCGATGCGCTGACGATCGAGAACGGCGTCCTCGATGTCGACGCAGTCGCGGCCTTGGAGGAACCGCTGGCAGAGCTGCAGCGCGCGGTCGACGGGCTGAGCGCAGCACTCGATCATGCGGACTCGCCGTGGCTGATCGGCCCCGCGCGCGACCGGCTCACGCGCTACCGGGCACGTGCCGACAAGGCGGCTGTGCAGGCGAGCGCCACCGCCACCGCTGCCGCCCACGGCCCGGAGATGCTGGGCAGCGACCGTCTGCGCCGGTACTTCATCGCGTTCTGCACGCCCGCCGAGGCGCGCGGCGCCGGCGGCGTCATGGGCAACTACGCGGTCATCACCATCGACGACGGCCACATCCGGCAGACGGCCTTCGGGCGCACGACGGAGCTGGTCGACGAGCTCGGTGCAATCGGGGGCGTACCCGTCACCGTCGAGCCCGACTTCGCCGACCGGTACCTGCGCTTCGGCCTCGAGCAGGGCAGCACACCCAGCACGTTCACCGCCTCCGCCGCGATGTGGTCGAACGCGACGATGACCCCCGACGTGCCCTCCGCCGCGTCGGTGATCCGGCAGATGTGGGAGGGCACCGGCCACGACGCACTCGACGGCGTGTTCTTCATCGATCCCAAGGGTCTCGCCGCGCTGCTGAAGGCGACGGGGCCGATCACCGTGACGGACCCGACCGACGGGACGCGGCAGCAGCTCGACAGCACGAATCTCGAGCAGTTCCTGCTGCTTGACCAGTACACGGTGGACACTCCCGCGCGCAGCGATCTGCTGGAGGCGGTGGCTGAGGCGACCGTGGCCGCGATGCTCGGCGGCGAGCTGGCCGGCCCCCAGGAGCTTGCGCGCGACCTCGGCCCGGCAGCCACGACCGGCCACCTCGCCGGTTGGGCGGTGGCGACCGAGGACCAGGATCTGCTGCGCGCGATCGGCATGGACGCAGCGCTGCCGCCACTGGAGGGCCGCGACGGGCTCGCCGTCGTCACCAACAACGCCTCTGCGAACAAGATCGACACGTTCCTCGTGCGGACGGTGCGCTACGACGCCCACGTCCATGACGGCGTGGAGGACGCCACCTTGACGGTGACGCTGGAGAACACCGCTCCGGCGAGGGGGTACCCCGACTACGTCCTCGGCAGTGAGTTCCTCGACATGCCATCGGGTACCAACCGCACCCTGCTGACCGTCTACACCCCCCTCGACTACACGGCAGTGAGCCTCGACGGTGAGCCGACGGCGCTGACGACGGACAGCGAGCTCGGTTGGAACGCGTACACGTTGCAGCTCGACCTCGCCCCCGGCGAGGAACGCACGCTGGAGATCACCCTCGCCGGAACCATCACCGGCGACTACGCGCTGGTACTGCGCCCGCAGCCGCTGGCGCACGACGATGCCGTCAGCATCACGGTCGACGGCGACGTGCAGATCGCGTGGAACGGCCGGCCGGCACGCCGCAGCATCATCGACGAGCAAGGCGTACGAGCGCTGCGCTGACCAGCGCGGCCGCGATACCACCGGCCAGCGCTGCCCGGCAGGCGGGCGGCAACGACGAGGCGATGCCGCCCGTGCGCGCGACGACGAGGGCCGCGAGCACCCAGGTCGCCCCGACGGCCCACGGCAGCCAGGCGGCGGCCGGCCGGCGGCGACCGGCGGTGGGCGCCGCCACGACCGCTACGGCCACCAACGGGGACAGCGCGAACAATCCGCCGGCGAGCGCACGAGCCTGCCCCGTGGCCCCGTACAGGGCTGACCACTCGACCAGCGCAAACGCGGCGACGAGCGCCGGAGCCGGCAGTGGCCGCCGGCGCACCACCTCGACAGCACCTCCCAAGGCGACCACCACCGCCACCTCGCGCAGGTGATCGGTCTCCGGCACGCAGCCGTAGACGGCGGCGGTGCTGCCGAGCAGCACCCACCAGCAACCGCCACGGCCGGGCGCGGTACGCGCGTGGGGCACCGCCCACCATCCGGCGAGCGCGGTGATCACCGCGGCCACGATCGCCCAGCCGTTGTCGCGCCCGGCGAAGGAGGCGTCGCGCACCGACGCGACGAGCGCCCCTGCACCGGCTGTGGCGACGACCCACCGGAGTGCCCCCTGCCGCGGCCACACCAGCGCCAACGCCAGCAGCGCGATGCCGAGCGCCCGCGCGGCCGGCAGCCACTGCGTCATCGCCGGTGGACGTCCGTGATCACGTCGCAAATCCGCTGCACGTCGTCGCTGCTGAGGCGCCCGGAACTGGGCAGGCTCACACTGCGGGCGAAGTGCCCTGCCGACACGCCGCCACCGATGCGCGCGTGCCCGGCGAACACCGGCTGCAGGTGCATCGGCATGAAGCCGTGGCGGGCCTCGATGCGCTCGCCGCGCAACGCGGCCAGCACGTCCGCAGGCCCGGCGCCGAACTCGTGCGGGTCGAGTTCGATGGTGGTGAGCCAGTGGTTCGGCTCGCACCCTGCGGGGACGTGTTGGAAGCGAACCCCTGGCAATCCCGACAGGCAGCGCACATAGTGGTCGCGCACCCGTGCCCGCCCGGCGATGCGCTCGCCGAGCGTGCGCAACTGCCCGCGCCCGATGGCGGCGTTGACGTTGCCCATGCGGTAGTTGTGACCGAGCTGGTGGTGCTCGTAGTGCGCGACGGGGTGGCGCGCCTGCGTGCTCAGGTGGCGTACTCGCTCGACGAGCGCCGCGTCGTCGGACAGCAGGGCGCCGCCGCCGCCGGTGGTGACGACCTTGTTGCCGTTGAACGAGTAGATGCCGACCCTGCCGAAGCGCCCGGCAGCGAGCCCGTCGCGGCGGGCACCGACCGCCTCGGCCGCATCTTCGACGAGCGGCACGCCGTACTCGGCGCACAGCTCCACGAGCCGGGTGCCGTCGGCCACCGATCCGTAGACGTCGACGGAGACCACCGCCGCCGGCAGGGTGCCGTTGGCGGCCCGCCGCGCGAGTTCGCCGGCAAGGAGGTCGGCATCGATCTGCCAGGTGTCCGCCTCGCAGTCCACGAAGCATGCGTGGGCACCGAGGTAGCTGGCTGCGAACGCGCTGGCCGCGAACGTGAGATCGCTCATCAGCACGTCGTCGCCTCGGCTCACGCCGACTGCCTCGAGCGCCAGGTGCAGTGCCGCCGTGCCGCTGGACAGCCCGACGGCAGCGGCAGCACCCGACAGTGAGCACAGCTCCGCCTCAAAGGCGGCGAGGTCGGGGCCGGCCGGGGCGATCCAGCCGCTGTCGAACGCGGCGAGCATCATCTCTCGCTCCACGGTCGACATCTCGGGCGGCGACAGGAAGATGTTCCACTGCACGTACTCAGTGTGGCAGCCCGACTTCCCCGTGAGGTGCTCCTCGCGTCGCGCAGGGCGAGGGCTACAGTCACTTGCCTTGACCAGCACTGCCGCCCCGCGGGTGGGGCCCCGTCGATGAACAAGACCACCGCGCTCGAAGCGTTCCGCCGGTTCTGGTGGGTCGCGCTGCTGTTCGCGCTCGCCGGCGGGGTGCTCGGCGCGCTGCCCGAACCGGCCAGCAAGGCCGACACGGTGACCTCGTACTCGGCGTCGTTCTCGATGCTGATCTCCTCCGACGACGTGAACGGTGTCTACGGCAACACCCTCATCAACCAGATCAAGACGTTCGCGATCCGCGGCGAGGTGCCCAAGCGGGCGGCCGTCGCGCTCGGCCAGCCCGAGTCGTCCGGCCCCGCGCTGGCGGCACAGGTGAGCGTCCTCGTCGACACGGCCAGCCTGGAGGTCAACATCTCCACCACGCAGGCGACGGCCGAGTACGCCGAGGACCTGGTCAACGCATTCGGCGACGAACTGGTCAGCTACCTCGCCGAGCAGCAGGACGACACCCGCACGAAGCGCCTCGCCCGGCTGGACGAGCGGGCGACCACGTTGAAAGAGGAGTTGCAGCAACTGCAGTCGGATCTGGCCCGCACGCCCACCGACGCAGTGCTGCTCGCCAAGCTGGATTCCGTCAGCCGGCAGTACAGCACCGTCACCGAGCAGTACGACAACATCGCCGCCGACACCACCACGATCGTGCTCAGGCCACTCGAGCGGGGCAGTGCGATCGAGCAGGTGCAGGCGTCCGGCCTCGGCGCGCCGAAGAGCCGCACTACTCGCGGCCTGCTCGGCTTCATGGTGGGCCTCGCGATCGGCGGCGGTGTCGCCATCCTGCTCGGCCGGCTCGACCGCCGTATCCGCAGCCGGGCGCACGCCGAGATGCTGTTCGGCGGCGCGCTGTCCGCCAGCATCCCCCTCGTCGCCGGCAGCAACACAGGCCTGGAGGTCTCGCCGGAGCGTCACGACCAGCTCAGCGACTCGTACCGCACTCTGCGCAGCGTGATCACGTTCTCCCAATCCGGCGCCGCCGGTGCCGGGTCACCCTCGGGGGCCCGCATCACCCTGGTCGTCAGCGCGTGCTCCGGCGACGGCAAGACGTCGATCGCCGCCAACCTCGCCGCCGCCATGGTGGAGACGGGCAAGCGGGTCGTCGCCGTCAACGCCGACTTCCGCCGCCCCACGCTGGTGAAGCGGCTGATCGACCCGCCACCGGCGCCGCTGCCGTTCGCCCTGGAAGACCTCACCACGGTGCCGGTGCGAATGCTGCTCCAGCGCACCCCGGTGCCCAACCTCGTGCTGCTCGACCTGGCCACGGTGAAGGCCTCGCCTGGCAACCTCGCCCGGGCGACGGGCCGCGTCCTGCCCGAGATCCTGCAGATGGCCGACGCGGTCGTCATCGACTCGTCGCCGATCGGGGTGACGGCCGAGGTGCTCGACCTACTGCCACTGGCCGACACCGTCGTGGTCGTGATGCGCCTCGACCACACGCTTGCCAGCGCCGCCCAGCGCACGATGGAGATGCTGCGCTCGCTCAGCGACGCCACGTTCCACCTCGCACTGGTGGGCGACTCCACCGACCGTTCGCCGTACTACGAGTACGGTCAGCGCTCCGCCCGCCGCAAGGTGAAGACCGGCACCGGGGGCAATTGACCGTGCTGCGCCCGGGTTCGCGACTGGGTGCACCGAGGGTGCCCCTGGCCGCGCTGGTGGTCGCCGCGGGTGCCGGCTACCTGCTGTTCACCGCCTGGGCGATGGCCACGCTCCGGTACGACGTGTGGGGCGCGCTCGTCGCTGCCCCGCTGATCGCCGCCGCGCTGCTCCCGTTCGTCCGCTACGCCTTGCGCGGCGAGCCGCGATTCGTGATGCGCATCGCGTTCGTCGGGCTGGCGGCGAAGGGGGCCGGCACGCTGGCCCGCTACTGGGTGGCCAACGACGCATACGGCGGCGCAGCCGACAGCACCTCGTACCACGAGTTGGGGAAGCTGATCGCGGGCAGGATGCACGACGGCTCGATCACGATCATCGACCTGCTCCCCCACTCGCAGGGCACCCGCTTCATCGACGAGCTCACCGGTTTCATCTACACCTTCGTCGGCTCCAGCAACCTGGCCGGGTTCCTGTGGTTCGCAGCGATCGGCTACGTGGGCGTCGTGCTGTCGGTGAAGGCTGCCTGCATCGCGGTGCCAGGGCTGTTGAAGCGCCGCTACGCGCTGCTCTGCTTCCTGATGCCCAGCATCGTCTTCTGGCCGTCGGGCATCGGCAAGGAGGCGTGGATGAGCCTGTGCCTCGGCGCGGTGTCGATGGGCGCCGCCCGCCTCTTCACGGGCGGCACGATCGTGCGGGTCGTGATGTGGCTGGGGCTCGGTGCCGCTGGTGCCGCGATGGTGCGGCCGCACATGGCGGCGATCTGGTTGGCGGGGGTCGTCCTCGCCCTGATGTGGGCGATCGTCTCCGGCAGGGTCGGGGCCAGGGTGGGCCAGCAGAAGGGCCCGCGGCGCGCCCTGCTCGTCGGTGTCACGCTCGTCGCCCTGGTCGCGCTCGTGGGCGTTGCGCAGGTGACGCTCAAGTACCTCAACCCGCCCAGCGAGGCCGAGGCCTCGGTGAGCGACCAGGTGTCGAACGTGCTCGAGCTCACGACCCGCAACTCGTCGGGCGGTGGCAGCGAGATCGACCCGATCGAGATCTCGGGGCCGCTCGACTACCCGCAGGCGATCGTCCGCACGCTCACGCGGCCGATGCTGTACGAGGCGAACAGCGTCGCCACCCTGCTGCCCGCGCTCGAGATGACGTTCTTCCTCCTCGTCGCGCTGCGCGGCTGGCGCAGCCTGCTCAACCTGCCCAGGCAGCTGCTGCGTACACCGTTCGTGATGTACGCCGTGCTCGTCTGCATGATGTTCGGCTTGGCGTTCACCACGCTGGCCAACCTCGCCATCCTCGTCCGCCAGCGCTCGCTGGTGATGCCCTCGCTGCTCATACTGTGCTGCCTGCCACCCAGGCTGCCGCGCAAGCGACCGGCGCCGCCGGCGGCAGCCGTCGCGCATCGGCGCACGCCCGGCCGGGTGCTCGTGCCGTGACGGGCTACCTGCGCATCCTCACCGTCTGCTCGTTCAACCGGGTCCGTTCGGTGGCGATGGCGGGGCATCTGCGCGCCCAGCTCCGGACGCGTCACGTCGATGCGCACGTGGTGGGCGCCGGCTTCGGCCCGGCGGGGGAACCACCGCTGCCGGAGGTGACGGCCGCGCTTGCCCACGTCGGCATCGACGTGTCGGGTTACCGCAGCCGCACCGTCGATCGGCCGACGGTGGCGGGCGCGGATCTGATCGTCACGGCCGAGCGGCTGCACGTGGTGCGTCTCAGCGAGGATGTCGCCGGCGTGTTCGCGCGCACGTTCACCCTGCCCGAGCTGGTGACGCTGGGCGAGGCCGTCGGGCCGCGCAACGGTGCGCCGCTCGCCGGCTGGCTGGGCGCGGTCAGCGCGGCGAGAGCACCGGCGACGTTCCTGACGTCGAACGTGCAGGAGATCGCCGACCCCACCGGCCGCGCCCCGGTTGCCGTCGCCGCCGCCGTCGCCGAGATCGGTGAGTGGTGCCGCCGCCTGGCGGTGCTGCTGTGAGCGCCCGCCACGCCGTGCAACGAGTGGCGGTCGGGTACGACCGCTTGCGCCCTCCCCCACCGGGCGTCGTCGTGCTGATCTACCACCGAGTGGGTGGTGGCACGTCCAGCGCCGTCGACCTGCCCGTCGACGTCTTCCGCGAGCAGATGACCCGGCTGGCCCGAGCCCGTACCGTGCTGACGCTGGACGACGCCGTCGCACAACTGGCGGCCGGCAGCACGCCAGACGGGGTGGTGCTCACCTTCGACGACGGCACGCCGGACTTCTACGAGTGTGCGGTGCCGGTGCTGGAGGAATGGGGGCTGCCGGCGACCCTGTACGCGGCCACCGGTCCCATCGATCGGGGCGAGCCCATGCCGTGGGGCGTGCCGGCCGCGTCGTGGGGCAGCCTGCGGGCAGCGGCCGCGACAGGGCTGGTGGCGATCGGCTCGCACACCCGCGACCACTCGTTGCTCGACCGCCCCGACCGGGCCACCGTGGCCGCCGACCTCGACGCGTCGGTGGCATCGATCACGGAGCAGATCGGTGTGGCGCCACGCCACTTCGCCTACCCGAAGGCCGTACGCGGCAACGCTGCGGCAGAGGTGGAGGTGCGCACCCGCTTCGCCTCGGCCGCGCTGGCCGGCAACAAGGTCAACCGAGCCGGCTGCGACCTGCACCGGCTCGCCCGCACGCCCGTCCACCGCGCCGACCCGCCCGACGTCTTCGACCGCAAGATCCACGGTGGCCTGCGCCTGGAAGGCATCGTGCGCGAGGTGGTCGCCAAGGTCCGGGCCGTACGTCGCTGACGCCGGCGTCTACCGGCGCGTGAGCGCGAAGACGCCGGGGTGGGCGCCCGAGACCACCGAACGCAGGCGGGGGACGGAGTCGTCCGCGTCGATGCGGACGCGAGAGAGCGCCATCGGGTCCGCGCCGCGGCGGGTGAGGCGATGGTCGCAGACGAGCACGGCCCGGTACCCGAGCGAGCGCAGCACGGCCAGGGCCGGCTCGGCAGCGTCGCCGTTGGGCCAGGCGAACAGCACGGGTGGGGCGCCGAGGAAGCCGGTCAACCAGTCGTGGGCCCGGCGCACCTGCTGCTCCTGCTCGCCGGGCGAGCACCGATCCAGGCGCGGGTGATCGAGGGAGTGGTTGCCGAGGTCGTTGCCCGCGGCCAACCAGGCGCGCAGATCGACCGTGGTGAGCTGCGCTCCGGTGGCACCCGCGGGCGTTGCCCGCAGGCGATCCTCGATGGCCGCGACCGCCCGCCGACGATCCGTGTCGTCCAGCGCCTTCAGGGCGCGCAACTCGTCCGCGGTCGACGGCAGCAGGCCCTGCGAACCCGCCCGCTCGACCGCCTCCCACCAGTGCAGCCGATCCGTGTCGATGAGGCCCGGGCAGACGAACAACGTCGCCGGCACGCGGTATCGCTGCAGCAGCGGCAGCCCGAGCCGCACGACGTCCTCGACACCGTCGTCGAAGGTGACCCACACTGCCATGGGTGGCAGCGGCGCACCGTCGTGCAGCCAGCGCAGCACCTGCGCCGACCCCACCGGCGAGTAGTGGCGGATGAGGTGTTGCAGTTGCGCCTCGAAGCGATCGACGTCGCCCACCGAGTGGTACGCGAGCACGCGCAGGCTGCCGCGAGTGCATGCCCTCCACGCCGCGCCGACCGGACGGGAGGCGAGCACGGCCTGTACCACCCGCGTCGGCATCGACGATCGCTCAGCAGCCACGCCGAGACGATAGGCGCACAGAGCCTCCGTTCGCGGCTGGGCCCGCGTATCGTCGGGCCCATGAGCCGCCGTCGCAACCCCCGGCGCGACCGGCCGATGGTCGTCCACCTCACCACCACCGACATGAGCCTCGACTGGCTGCTCGGCCCGCAGCTGCGTGCGTTCGCGGCGGCCGGGTACGAGGTCGTGGGGATGTCGGCCCCCGGGTCGCATGTGCCCGCGCTCAGCTCGGCAGGTATCCGCCACGTCGCCGTCGGCAGCCTCACACGCGCACCCGGCATCGCCGGCGATCTTCGCGCCTTTCGCGAGTTGGTGCGCCTGCTGCGCGCCGAGCGCCCCGACGTGCTGCACACCCACAACCCCAAGCCGGGTGTGCTCGGCCGCATCGCCGGCCGGCTGGCACGGGTGCCGGTCGTGGTGAACACGCAGCACGGGTTGTACGCCCAGCCGACAGACCGCCTGCGCCGCCGGCTACCCGTGTACGTCGCCGAGCGCATCGCCGCCTGCTGCTCGCATGCCGAGCTGGTGCAGAATCCGGAGGACGCCCACACCCTGGTGCGCACGCTGAAGGTGCCCGCTCGCCGGGTGCACGGGCTGGGCAACGGCATCGACCTCGCCCGCTTCGACGGCAACCGCGCCGCCCGCACGCGGATCCGCGCCGAGTGGGGCATCACCGAAGGGCAGGTGGTGGCGGGCGTCGTCGGCCGGCTCGTGCTGGAAAAGGGTCTGCACGAGCTGTTCGCCGCCGCGCACGCGCTCCACGAGATCGATCCGTCGGTGCGCATGGTCGTCGTCGGCCCGAACGAACCGGACAAGCCCGACGGCGCGTCTGCCGCGATGCTGCAGGTCGCGCAGGCCGATGGCGTGGTCCTCGCCGGAGCCCGCAGTGACATGCCCGAGTGCTACTCGGCGATGGATCTGTTCGTCACGGCCACCCACCGCGAGGGGTTCCCGCGGGCGGCGATGGAGGCGTCCGCGAGCCGCCTGCCGGTGGTCGCCACGGACATCCGCGGCTGCCGGCAGGTCGTCGACGACGGGGTCACGGGGCTGCTCGTACCGGTGCGCGACGCCGCCTCATTGGCGGCGGCCGTCGCTCGGCTCGCCGCCGACCCCGACGAGCGGGCGCGGATGGGCGCGGCGGCCGCGGCGAAGGCCGCCCGCGACTTCGACCAGCAGCGCGTCATCGACCTCACGCTGGGCACCTACCGGCGCCTGCTGGCCGCTCGTGGTTACAGCGTCTCGCCGTCGAATTCGTGACCGGCAAGGTGGCGCTTCGCATCGAGCACGAGGGACGCGCTGGCCGCCACGATCGCGGGATCGAAAGCCGGGTGGTCGACGAGCACGACGACGAGGTCGGCAGCGGCCAGCTCGTCGGGGCTGAAGGGCACCATCTCGTAGGGCAGGTGGGCGACGTTGAGCGGGGCGACGTGAGGGTCGCAGATCACGACCTGCGCATGTGCCGCGGCCAGCTGTTCGGCGAGGGGCACCGTCGGGCTCTCCCGCCAGTCGCTGGTGCCCGCCTTGTAGGCGAGGCCGAGCAGCAGCACGCGGCTGCCGTTGAGCGGTTTGCGCCGATCGTTGAGCAGCGCGGTGGCACGGTCGAACACATAGTCCGGCATGCCCGCGTTGATGTCGTTGGCGAGCTCCACGAACCGGAACGACCGGCCGAGGTGCTCGTGCACCCGCCACGACAGGTACGAGGGATCCACCGGCAGGCAGTGCCCGCCGACGCCCGGCCCGGGCGTGAAGCGCATGAACCCGAACGGCTTCGTCGCGGCCGCGTCGATCACCCGCCACACGTCGACGCCCAGCTCGCGGGCGAACATCGCCAATTCGTTCACCAGCGCGATGTTGACGTGGCGGAACGTGTTCTCCAGCAGCTTCGTCATCTCGGCCTCGGCCGGCGAACCCACCGCAACCGTGCGGTCGACGAGTGACGAGTAGAAGCCGTCGACGGCGGCGAGCGAGCTTGCGTTCACACCCGACACCACCTTGGGGGTGTTGACCAGCGTGTGGGTTGTGTTGCCGGGGTCGATGCGCTCGGGTGAGTAGCCGAGGTGGAAGTCCACGCCGGCGGTGAGGCCGGATGCAGCCTCCAGGATCGGTGCCAGCAGCTCCTCCGTCGTACCCGGGTAGGTGGTGCTCTCCAGGATCACCGTGCAGCCGGGCCGAACGTGCGGGCCCAGCAGCGCTCCGGCCGACTCGATGGCCGTCAGGTCGGGGGCGCCATCGGTGAGCGGTGTGGGCACGCTGATGATCGCGACGTCGAAACCGGCCAGGTCGGCCGGCTCGCTGGTCGGGACGTACCCGCCGGCGAGGGCAGCGGAGAGCTCGGCCGACGACACGTCGCCCACATAGCTCTCCCCACGCGCCAGCGCAGCCACGCGCTCGAGCGACACGTCGAAGCCGACGACCCGGTATCCCTGCTCGACGGCCCGCATCGCCACCGGCAGGCCGACATACCCCTGCCCGATCACGGCCACGACACGGCGGGGAGGGGGCGTCTCGCTCATCCGGCTCACGCTAGTGGTGAGGCCCTCACGGAGCGGGTAGCTCGTGCATCGTCACGCCGTCGCCGTGGTCGACACCCGTGCGCCCGAGCACGACGGGCACCGTGCGCAACAGGATGCGGGCGTCGAGCCGCAGGCTGCGCTCACGGACGTAGCGAACGTCGAGAGCCAGCCGCTCGGGCCAGTCCACCGCGTTGCGACCGGCGACCTGGGCCAAGCCGGTGACTCCGGGCTTGACCTCGAAGCGCGCCCGCTGCTCCGCCGTGAAGCGAGGCAGGTAGTGCACGGGAAGCGGTCGTGGCCCGACCAAGGTGATGTCGCCGCGCAGCAGGTTCACCAACGACGGCAGTTCGTCGAGGCTGGTCGAGCGCAGGGCGCGCCCCAGCCGCCCGAGCCGCTCGTGATCGAACTCCGGGCCCTCGCGGCCGGGCTGCGGTGCGTGCATCGACCGAAACTTGCGCAGCTCGAACGGCTTCCCACCGCGGCCAAGACGGCGCTGGCGGAACAAGACCGGTGCCCCCATCCGCAGCCGCACCGCGACGGCGACCACGACCATCACCGGCGAGAGCAGCACGAGCAACGCAGCAGCGACCACGACGTCGGCAACACGCCGGCAGCAGTCGACGACCGCGCTGCCCCTCATCGCTGCAACGCGACAGCCGGCACGCCGACCACGGTGGTGGACGCGGCGACGGCGCGGACGACGGTGGCACCGGCACCGACGATCGCGTCGGCACCGATCTGCACGAGCGGGACCACGTTTGCTCCCACGCCGAGCAGCACCCGGGCGCCGATGTGCACGCCACCGGCCACCGATGCACCGACGGCGACGTGGGCGAACATGCCCACGCTCACGTCATGGTCGACCGAGGAGCGGGTGTTGAGGATGGCCCCATCGCCGACGAGGGCGCTCGTGTTCACCACCGCGCCCGCCAGCACGGCGACCCCGACACCGAGCCGGGCGCCCGTGGAGACCATCGCGAAGCGGCTGATCGCGTTGACGGGCGTCAGCCCTGCCGCCTGCGCGCGCGCCGTGACCGCTTCGCGCGCACGGTTGTCGCCGATGGCGACGAAGACGTGGTGAACGGCGAGTTCGGCGGCAACGGCCACCAGATCGTCGTCGCGGCCCACCACGGGGCAGGGCAGTCCGGGGCCCCCGGTGCCGTCCGCGCTCACGCAGCCCACCACCAGGTGGCCGCTGTCCTGCAACGCCTCGATGCACACCCGAGCGTGACCCCCGGCGCCAACCACCAGCACGGCAGGCTCTCCTGCGGTCACCATTGGCCAAACCTTACCTTCGCTAGATTGCGGACCGATACATGAGCATGCACCGGACCCACCCCACGCCCCTGCGACGCGCCACCGACGTCCCGCGCTACGACGACTGGTGGCGCACACTGGTGGTCGCGGCCAGCGACGCCCTGTGCTGGCCGGTTGCCGTCGGGTTCGCCGCGTGGGTCGATCGGAGCCCGGTCACCGACGCACGCCTCGTGCGCCTGGCCGTGTTCGGCGTGCTCGCCCAGGTCGCGATCGGGTTCGTCACCGGGCTCTATCGTCGCCGCTTCCAGCCGTTCAGCTTCGAGGAGATCGGCGTCACCGGCCTCACCGTCGGGCTCACCGGCGTGCTGACGATGATCGCCGACCGGGCGGCCGGGGGCGCCATGTTCGGGCGCTCGGGCGTGTGGGCCACGGCCACTGCCGGCTCGCTGGTGCTCTCCTTGCGCTACGTCCGCCGCCTGCGCGCTCGCGCCGCACGCAACAGGCGGGCGCGCACCCGCACCCCGGTCGTCGTCGTCGGTGCCGGCGAGGGTGGCGCCCGCGCCGTACGGGCCATGCTCACGTCGTCGATCAGCACCTACCGGCCCGTCGCCCTGCTCGACGACGATCCGGCCAAGCGCAGCTACCGCATCATGGGCGTGCGCGTGATGGGCGGGTTCCGCGACCTCGAGAAGGTCGCCCAGCAGGTGGGTGCCGAAGCTGCGGTCCTTGCCATCCCCTCCGCGCCGCCCGAACTGCTGCGCCGCCTCCACGATGTCGCGCTCGCCTGCGGCCTGTGCACCCTGGTGCTGCCCCCGGTGCAACAGCTCGTCGGTACCGGTTCCACTGCAGAGCTCCGCTCGTACACCGACGAGGACGTGCTGCGGCGCGGGATGGTCACCATCGACATGGAAGCCGTGGCTGCGATGATCGCCGGCCGCCGCGTGCTCGTCACCGGTGCCGGTGGTTCCATCGGTTCCGAGCTGTCCCGCCAGATCGCGCAGCTGCAGCCTCAGACGCTCGCCCTGCTCGACCACGACGACTCGCTGCTGCACGCAGTCACCGGCTCGCTGCACGACCGGCCGTCCGTCTTCCCGGTGCTGGCCGACATCCGCGATCAGGAGCGGCTGGCTGCCGTGTTCGACACGTTCCAGCCGGAGGTCGTGTTCCACGCAGCCGCGCTCAAGCACGTGCCGGCCCTCGAGGCCGCTCCCGACGAGGGCTGGAAGACGAACGTGCTCGGCACCCGCAACGTCCTGGCAGCCGCCGAGGCCGCCGGCGTAGCCAGGTTCGTCAACATCAGCACCGACAAGGCGGCCGACCCCGTCAGCGTGCTCGGCCACACGAAACGAATCGCCGAGCAGCTCACCGCCGCGGTCGCGCTGCGCAGCGATCGGCGCTACGTGTCGGTGCGCTTCGGCAACGTCATCGGCAGCCGCGGTTCGGTGATGGAGACGTTCCAGTCGCAGATCGAGGCCGGCGGCCCGGTCACCGTCACCCACCCGGAGGTCACCCGCTTCTTCATGGCCTGCCGCGAGGCAGTGCGCCTCACGCTGCAGGCAGCGACGATGGGCTCGCCCGGCGAGGTGCTGGTGCTCGACATGGGTGCCCCGGTGCGCATCGCCGACGTCGCCCGCCAGCTCATCGAGCAGTCGGGGCGCGACATCGCGATCAGCTACACGGGTCTGCGCCCGGGCGAGAAGCTGCACGAGGTGCTGCTGTCCGGAGGCGAGGCGGCCACGCGCCCGCACCACACGCTCATCGATCATGTCAACGTGCCGGCGGCCTGGCCCGAGCTGCCCGGCCGGTACGACCTCACCATGGTCGACGCCCTCACCGCCTTGGACCGGGACCACTATGCTTCGCGGGCGCAGGCGGCCGCCGAGCCGACGGCGGTCGCGGCAACGGAGGCCCCTGGATGATCAAGCACATGCTCGTCGCGACGTGCGCGCTGCTCATCGGGATCGCGTGCGCCCCGGCGGCGGCGCACGCCTACCCGCCCGGCGGCGGCACCACCGTCAAGACCGACAAGTCGAGCTATGTCACCGGCTCCGACGTGGTCATCACCGCGGTCGGGTTCGAGGCGTGCGCCGGCCAGACCGTCACGTTCACGATCACCCCGCCCGACGGCGGCCCGGCAATCATCCTCACCGCCATCGCCAACAACGACGGCACCGCCACGGTCACCCTCGTCGCGCCGGCCGTCACCGGCCAGTACCACGTCGTCGCCAGCAGCAGTGGCTGCGCGAACGCATCCACCGTGTTCACCGTCACGAAGCGGCTGCCCACCACCGGGTCCGACACCGGGCCATGGCTCGTCACCGCGACAGCCCTGGTGCTCACCGGCATCGGTTTTCTGGTCGTCACGATGCGCCGCCGTCGCCCTCACGCGGCTGAGTGACGAATCGGTCGCGCTGACCGACTCATCAGCGCCACTGTCTGCTGCATCAGTAAGTAGCAAGCGCCGGCGCAGGTGGTTATGGTCGCATCGCTTTGTGCCGGAGGTACCGGCCGAAAGGAAGCGATCTCACCCCCCACTACGTCTCGAAAGGACGCAGCGATGACCACTCTGAGCACCAACGTTGATGCCAGCCAGTCCTTCTTCAGCCAGAACGGCCGCAAGGGCGTGTCGTACGACTGGCAGAGCCTGTACGCCGCCGCCGAGGCTGCGACGATCGACTGCGAGCATGCTGCGCTCGTCCCCGCGCTGGCAGAGTGAGTCGCACCCCGCAGCGGGTGCTGGTGCTCGGCTGCGGTTCGGTTGCCCAGTGCACCGTCCCGCTGCTGCTGCGTGATCTCGAGATCGACCCTTCCCGGGTCACCATCGTCGACTTCGTCGACAACCGTTCGCGCGTGGCGTCGTCGATCAGCGCGGGCGTGCGCTACGAGCAGGATCGCCTCACCCCCGACAACCTCGACTCGTTCCTCTCCGCGCGCGTCGGCGACGGCGACCTGCTGCTCGACCTGGCGTGGAACATCGACAACCCGACCATCCTGCAGTGGTGCCGCGACCATGGGGTGCGCTACCTGAACACCAGCGTCGAGGTGTGGGACCCGTACGAGGACCTGGCTGCCACCTCACCGCTGGATCGCACCCTGTACGTGCGCCACATGCAGCTGCGCCGGATGATGGCAACCTGGCCCGACAACCGGGGTGCCACCGCAGTGGTCGAGCACGGCGCGAACCCCGGCCTCGTCAGCCACTTCACCAAGCAGGCGCTGAGCGAGATCGCCACCCGCATGCTCGCCGACGGCCTGGCCGGCTCGAACGCGGCCGCCTTCGAGGGTGCGCTGGCAGAGAGCCGCTACAACTCGCTGGCCATGCTCACCGGCACGAAGGTCATCCACGTCGCCGAGCGCGACACCCAGATCTCCTCGCTGCCGAAGCGGCCCAACGAGTTCGTCAACACATGGTCGGTCGACGGCCTCTACGAGGAGGGCATCGCGCCGGCGGAGATGGGCTGGGGCACCCACGAGCGGCGCCTGCCGGCGAACGCGTTCGTGCACAGCGGTGAGGGGCCCTGCAACCAGATCTGCATCGCCAGGCCCGGCGTGGAGACCTGGGTGCGCAGCTGGGTGCCCAGCGGCGAGATCCGCGGGATGGTGGTGCGCCACGGTGAGGCGCTCACGATCTGCGAGCACCTCACCGTCGCCGACGAGCACGGCAGGGCGCTGTACCGGCCCACGGTGCACTACGCCTACCACCCCTCCGACGCTGCGATCAACAGCGTGCTCGAGCTGCGCATGCGCGGCTGGGAGATGCAGCCCGAACAGCGCATCCTCAACGACGAGATCGTCAGCGGCCGCGACGAGCTGGGTGTGCTGCTGATGGGCCACCCGTACACGAGCTGGTGGTGCGGTTCGCTGCTGAGCATCGACGAAGCACGCGCGATCCTGCCGCACCAGAGCGCCACCACCATGCAGGTGGCCGGCAGCATCGTCGGCGCGGTGTCGTGGATGATCGACCACCCCGAGGAGGGTGTCTGCGTGCCCGACGACCTGCCCTGGGACACGGTGCTGGGAGTCGCCCGCCGCTACCTGGGCACGATGCACTCCGGGCCCAGCGACTGGGACCCGGTGTCCAGCCGGCGCGACCTGTTCGCCAAGTTCAGCGACGAAGCGCAGCACGTCGACCGCACCGACCCCTGGCAGTTCACCAACTTCCTCGTCGACTGACCCGCGGCTGACGTTGACAAACACAGGTCGCGCCCGGCAGACTTGCCGCCGTGACTCGCACCCGTGGCCTCCTTCTGCTTATGTAGGGCAAGCGCCACATACTTCGCGCTTGCCCGCACGCCCCAGCCCGAAACGGCCGGGGCTTCTTGCTTTTTCCGGCCAATCCCCCGCCCTTTTCGCACACACACTCTCTCGCCAAGGACACGAACGAACATGTCACCCCAACCGATCACCCCCAAGCCGATGCCGTTCCACAAGTACGAACGGGTGGTGCCCGTCGTGCTCCACGACCGCACCTGGCCGAACAAGGTGCACGAGGCGGCACCCCTGTGGTGCAGCGTCGACCTGCGCGACGGCAACCAGGCGCTCATCGACCCGATGGATCCGCAGCGCAAGCGGCGCATGTTCGACACGCTGGTGAGGATGGGCTTCAAGGAGATCGAGGTCGGCTTCCCCTCGGCCAGCCAGCCCGACTTCGACTTCGTGCGCCAGCTGATCGACGACGACCTGATCCCCGACGACGTCACCATCCAGGTGCTCACCCAGTGCCGCCAGGAGCTGATCGAGCGCACCTACGAGGCCATCGCCGGTGCCAAGCAGGCGATCGTCCACTTCTACAACTCCACCAACCCGCTGCAGCGTGAGGTGGTGTTCGGCCTGGACAAGGCGGGCATCACCGACATCGCGGTGAACGGCGCCAAGCTGTGCCGCAAGCTGGAAGAGACCGTGCCCGGCACGTTCGTGCGCTACGAGTACTCGCCAGAGAGCTTCACGCTCACCGAACCGGAGTACGCGATCGAGGTCTGCCATGCGGTGATGGACGTGGTGGAGCCGACGCCGGAGAAGCCGCTGATCCTGAACCTGCCGGCCACCGTCGAGTGCTACACGCCCAACGTGTACGCCGACGTGATCGAGTGGTTCGGCCGCCACATCCGCCAGCGCGACTGCGTGGTCATCAGCCTGCACCCGCACAACGACCGGGGCACCGCCACCGCTGCCGCCGAGCTGGCGATGCTGGCCGGCGCGGATCGCGTCGAGGGCACCCTGTTCGGCAACGGCGAGCGCACCGGCAACGTCGACGTCGTCAACCTGGCGATCAACCTGATGGTCAACGGTGTCGACCCCGAGCTCGACATCAGCGACATCGACGCCCTGCGGCGGGTGGCCGAGTACTGCAACCGGCTGCCGGTGGGCCCGCGGCACCCGTGGGTGGGCGACCTGGTGTACACCGCGTTCAGCGGCAGCCACCAGGACGCGATCAAGAAGGGCTTCGACGCGCTCGACGCGAAGGCGGCAGCCAACGGCGGCGAGTACGCGACGTGGGGCGTGCCCTACCTGCCGCTGGATCCGAAGCACCTGGGCCGTTCGTACGAAGCCGTCATCCGCGTCAACAGCCAGAGCGGCAAGGGCGGCGTGGCCTACGTGATGAAGACCGAGCGCGGCTTCGACCTGCCGCGCCGGCTGCAGATCGAGTTCTCCAAGACCATCCAGCACATCACCGAGGACTCCGGCACCGAGATCAGCCCGCTCGTGATGTGGGATGCCTTCCAGGAGGCGTACCTGCCCGAGCACCCGCGCATGCGGCTCAACAGCCACGAGCTGCGCAGCGACAGCGCGAGCGGCACCACCACGATCACGGCCCAGCTCGTGATCGACGACGAGCCGGTCACGGTCAGCGGCGAGGGCAACGGCCCCATCGACGCATTCGTGAGGGCGCTGCGCGACGGCCTGGGCGCCATTCTCGACGTCGTGGACTACGCCGAGCACGCGCTGGGGCAGGGCAGCGAGGCCCGCGCCGTGGCGTACATCGAGAGCAAGAACGGCGACGGCCGTGTGCTGTGGGGTGTGGGCACCGACCCCAACACGATCACCGCCGCGCTGCGCGCCGTGCTCCAGGCCTACGAGCGGCACCAGGCCTGACCTCACCGCCGGCAGCCTGCGGCTACGCTACGGCCATGGCCTGCGCGCGTCGTACCCGATGGTTCACCCTCGCGCTGGTGGTGGTGGCAGGCCTCGCGCTGGTGTGGCGCCGGCGTGCCGGCCACGCCGTCCCGGCCACCGAGGTTGCCTCCTGGCCGCCGTTCGAACCCGTCGCCCAACCGGTTGCCGCACCTGTCGCGGAGCCGGTTGCAGAGCCGGTCGCGGAACCGGTCGCGGAGCCACCGGCGGCCCGCTGGGTCGCCCCGGTCGACGGCAGCTGCCCGGACGGCTACCCGATCAAGGCCAACGACAACTCGCGGATCTATCACGTGCCCGGCGGACGGTTCTACGACCGCACGGTGCCCGAGCGCTGCTACGCCGCTGCGGAAGATGCCGAGGCCGACGGCTACCGTCGGGCCAAGGCCTGAACACGCAACGCAAGGAGCGCCCCATGAAAGTGACCGTGGACTACGACATGTGCGCCAGCACCGGAGCCTGCATGCAGCTGTGTCCGGAGGTGTTCGAGGTGCGCAAGGACGGCTACCTGTACGTGCTGCAGGAGGAGCCCGCCGAGCAGTTCGCCGACAAGGTGCGCCTGGCAGCGGACATGTGCCCCACCGCAGCCATCAGCGTCACCGACTGAGCGGCGGGTGGCGTTTCACCACCACCTCCGCCGGGCGTGGTCGACGAGCAACTCCATGCTGTGCGTCGGCCTCGATCCCGACCCGTCCCGCTTCCCCGAGGTCGTCGGTGGCTCGGTGCTCGACTTCTGCACCGCGATCGTCGACGCCACCGCCGACGTGGTGTGCGCGTTCAAGCCGCAGATCGCCTACTTCGCGGCGCAGCGCGC
>CAYZFZ010000009.1:24499-39738 GCA_964477795.1 uncultured Bifidobacterium sp. | reverse complement strand
GGTCGACGACGACGAGATCGCCGCGTTGCTCGCTGCCAGCCCCAGCCCGCAGGCCGCGGCCGAGGCGCTGGTGGCCTCCGCCAACGAGCACGGCGGGCGCGACAACGTCACCGTCGTCGTCGTCGACGTGCTCGAGGGCGAGGAGCCGCCGGACGAATCCGTCGACCTCGACCTCGACGTCGCCTGGGTGGACGACCATCCGGATCGGCTGATCGACGCCGAAGCGGGGGTGCCGGTGCTGCCACCGCGGGCCGCGACCGACAGTGCTCCCACGACCGCCGTGCTCCCGGTCACCGAGGCCGGCTCGGCCCGCCGTCGCCCCGGCCTCGGGGCGCTGCTGTTCGCGTTGGCCCTCGGTGTCATCGCGACGCTCACCGTCACGCTGGTGCTGGTGGTGCGGCACAACGCGAACAACGACCAGGGCCCGTCCTCCAGCACCGTCTCGTCCACCACGTCGTCCACCAGCGTGCCGCCCACGTCCACCACGTCGCCGTCGTCCACCACCGACGCCGCGAGCACCACCACGCCATCGAACGCGTCGACGTTGCCAGCCAACAGCACGGCAGGCGGATGAGCCGATGAGCACCCTGTCGCCCGTCGCCGCCGCGCGGCGCAACAGCGAGCTGGGGCTGGTGATCATGGCGGCCGGCATCTCCGCGGTCGCCTTCGTGCTCGCCTCGCTGGGCAAGAACGCCACGATGCCGGCGACGCTGGTGCCGTTCCTGGTGGCGCTGCTGGGAATGCTGCTGGCCGCCCACGTCGCCACCCGCCTGCTGGCCCGCGGCGCCGACGGCACGCTGCTGCCGCTGGCCGTGATGCTGCACGGCATCGGCTACGTGATGATCGCCCGCCTCAGCGAGCGCCGCGCCGCCCTGCAGACGACATGGTCGTTCATCGCCATCGTTGCCTTCGTCGCCACGCTGCTGATCGTGCAGCGTCCCCCCGACCTGGCGCGCTACAAATGGACGTTCCTGTTCGTGGGTGCCGGCCTGTTGATGGCACCGCTCGTGCCCGGCCTCGGCCACAGCGTGGGCGGCGCCCGCATCTGGGTGAACCTCGGGCCGGCGAACATCCAGCCCGGTGAGTTCGCCAAGATCGCGCTGGCACTGTTCTTCGCCGCCTACCTGGCCGACAACCGCGAGCTGATCGCCGCCGGCACGCGCCGCTTCGGGTTCATCCGCATCCCCGAGCTGCGCTACGTGCTGCCGGTGACGCTCGCGTGGGCCTTCGCAGTCGCGGTGATGGTGGCCGAGAAAGACCTCGGCTCGGCGCTGCTGTTCTTCACGCTCTTCACCGTGATGATGTGGGTGGCCACCGAGCGGGTCATCTACCTCGTGCTCGGTGTGGTGCTGTTCTCCGGCGCGGCGTACATCGCGTGGAAGCTGTTCGACGTGGTGCAGACCCGCGTGGACACCTGGCTCGACCCGTGGAGCCAGTACGAAGGCAAGGGCTACCAGGCCGCGCAGGCGATGTTCGCGTTCGCCAACGGGGGCACGGGGGGCACCGGCCTCGGGCTGGGCAACCCGTCGAAGATCCCGGCCGCGAGCACCGACTACGTGTTCGCTGCCATCGGTGAGGAGATGGGGCTGATCGGTGCCGCCGGCATCATCATCGCCTTCCTGCTGCTGCTCGGTGCCGGGCTGCGCGTGGCGATGCGTGCCGACCGGCCGTTCGAGAAGCTGCTCGCCACCGGCCTCACCACGATCATCACGATGCAGGCGTTCATCATCATGGGCGGCGTGCTGCGGCTGGTGCCGCTCACCGGCATCACCCTCCCGTTCGTCAGCTACGGGGGCAGCAGCCTGCTGGCCAACTACATCCTGCTGGCGCTGCTGCTGCGCATCTCCGACTCCGGCGCCCGGCGGCGAGGCGAGACGCCCGACGAGCTCACCTACTCCGAGCGGCTGGCCGCCCGCCGCCTGCGCCGCGCCGCGCGCAAGAGCGGGGCCGTCGCGTGAACAAGCAGATCCGCAAGCTCACGGGCGGCCTGCTCGTGCTGTACCTCGCGCTGTTCGTCGCGCTCAACGTGGTGCAGGTGGGCAAGAAGGAAGCGCTCGACTCGCACCCGCAGAACAACCGCCAGACGATTCGCGACTTCAACCGCATGCGCGGCCCGATCGTCACCGCCGACGGTGTGGTCGTCGCCCGCAGCGTCCCCATCCCCGGCGAGTCGCAGTTCAAGTACCAGCGCGAGTACCCCACGGGGAGCCTGTTCAGCAACATCACCGGCTACTACACGTACAGCTTCGGCAGCACCCAGCTGGAGAAGACGCAGAACGACGTGCTGATGGGCGACACGACGCAGCAGAAGGTGGACAGCGTGTTCGGCGGCAGCGACAACACGGGCAGCGTGCAGCTGACGTTGCGCGCCGACGTGCAGGAGGTGGCCGCCAAGGCGCTCGACGACTTCAACGCGGCCCAGCTGGCCAGCGGCAACCCGGAGGCGGTGCAGGGCTCGGTGGTGGTGATGGACCCGCGCACCGGGGCCATCCTGGCGATGGTGAGCCTGCCGCGCTACGACGCCAACCAGGTGGCCGACCACGACACCGCCAAGGCCGAGCAGGTGCTGGACTTCCTCAACAACTACCCGGGCAAGCCGCTCCTGGCGAACGCGTACCAGGAGAACTACATGCCCGGCTCCAGCTTCAAGGTGGTCACCACCGGCATCGCGCTGGAGAACGGTGTCACCAGCATGGAGCGCTCGTGGCCGAGCGAGACGGAGTGGGTGCCGCCGCAGACGAACGACCCGATCCAGAACTACGGCGGCAAGTCGTGCGGCGGCACGATGGCCGAGGTCTTCTACCGCAGCTGCAACATCCCCTTCGCCCAGATGGCCAGCGAGCTGGGGCCGCAGCGGATGACCGACGGGGTGCGCGCCTGGGGCATCGGCGAGAAGCTGCCCATCGACCTGCCGGGGGCGGTGGCCAGCAGCTTCTGCGGCAACGTCAGCCCGTGCGATGCGTCGTTCTTCGAGGACAACCTGCCGCTGCTCGCGATCGGCGGCTTCGGCCAGGGCAACGACCTGATGGTGCCGCTGCACATGTGCATGGTGGCCTCCACGGTCGCCAACGGCGGCAACATGATGGTGCCCCATGTGATCGACGCGACACTGCAGCACGACGGCACCGTCATCGAACGCACCGAACCCAAGGTGTGGAAGACCCCGATCTCGGCGGCGACCGCGGCGACGCTCACCGAGCTGATGGTCGGCGTGGTGAACAACGGCACGGGCACACCGATGCAGCTGGACAACGGCATCCAGGCAGCGGCCAAGACGGGCACCGCCCAGCTCAACTTCGTGGAGGGCGAGCCGCAGCGGTCGCACGCCTGGATCGTCGGCTTCGCCCCCGCCGAGGCACCCCGCTACTCCGTGGCCGTCGTGATCAAGGGCACCACCGACCAGATCAGCGCCGGCACCGGTGGTCGCCTGGCGGGCCCGATCGCGAAGCAGGTGCTCGACTACCTGTTCGCCTCCGAGCAGTGACCTCCGTCGCAACGTTGGGTGGCGGTGACCATGCGCACAGCGGTGTGACCCCCTCTCGGCGACCCCGCTCTGTATCCTCGGGCAGCGATTTCTGCAAGAAGAGAGCACAGTGACCAGCAACACCGAGCGGACCGTCCTCAACGACCGCTATGAGATCCAGCAACGCATCGGGCGCGGCGGCATGGCCGACGTGTTCCTCGCGCGCGACCTGCTGCTCGACCGCCCGGTGGCCATCAAGGTGCTCTTCCCCGAGTTCGCGGTCGACCCCAACTTCGTGGAGCGCTTCCGCCGGGAGGCGCAGAGCGCGGCCAACCTCAACCACCCCAACATCGTCGGCGTGTACGACTGGGGCCAGTACGCGAACACCTACTTCATGGCGATGGAGTACGTGCAGGGCCGCACCCTCGCCGACATCCTGCGCGCGAACGGCCACGTCAACAGCCAGCAGGCGGCGGAGATCGCCGGCGAGATCGCTGCCGCGCTCGGCTTCGCCCACCGCAACGGTGTGGTGCACCGCGACATCAAGCCGGCCAACATCCTCATCGGCGCCAACGGCCAGGTGAAGGTGGCCGACTTCGGCATCGCCCGGGCGATGAACTCGCCCACCGAGAGCAACCTCACCCAGGCCGGCTCGGTGATGGGCACGGCCACCTACTTCTCGCCCGAGCAGGCACAGGGTGCCCAGCCCGACCCGCGCAGCGACCTGTACTCGCTGGGCATCGTGCTCTACGAGATGGTGGCCGGCCGGCCGCCCTTCGCCGGCGAGAACCCCGTGAGCATCGCCTACAAGCAGGTGCACGAGCAGCCGCAGCCGCTGAACCGGCTCGTCGCCGACGTGCCCAAGGCGTTCGAGGCGATCGTCGCCAAGCTGCTCGCCAAGAAGCCGGAGATCCGCTACGCCACCGCCGAGGCCGTGCGCGACGACCTGCGTCGCTTCCGCAACGGCGAGCCGGTGCAGGCCCTGGCGTCCGTGATGGGCGCCACGCCGGCCACCACCGCGGTGCCACGGGCGGCCACGGCCGCAGCTGCCGCCGCCACGGTCGGGCTGCCGCGCACGACCGCCATGCCCGGCACCGCCGGCACCGGCCAGGTGCCGCGTACCACCGCCCAGGCGTCGATGAGCGGGCACCCGCCCCAGCGCCCCGACAACCGCGGTGGCATGTACGCGGTCATCGGTTTCCTCGCACTGATCGCGTTGGTGGTGGGGGGCATCATCCTGTTCAACGCGCTCTCCAAGGACAAGGCGCCCAGCACGTTCCCAATGCCCGACGTGCGCCTCGCCCTGCTGGAGGACGGCAGCAAGACGCTCACCGACGCAGGCCTGCAGCTCAACCCGCCGCAGGTGGACCCCAACCCCGATCCCACCGTGCCCGAGGGCGCCATCACCCGCACCGACCCCGTGGCCGGCACCACCGTGCAGCGCGATCAGGTGGTCACCATCTTCTACGTGCCGGTGAAGACGCCGTTCGCGCTCGACAACCTGGCCGGCAAGACCCAGCAGGAAGCGGTCGACTACCTCAATGCGCAGGGCCTGGTGCTCAACGCGACGATCGTCACCGAGAACAACCCCGACGTGGAGGCCGGCAAGGTCATTCGCACCGATCCGCCGTTCGGCACGCTGGTGAAGCAGGGCGATGTGATCACGCTGGTCATCTCCGCCGGTGCCAACCAGGTCGCCATCCCACCGGTCACCGGGCAGACGGAGGCGGACGCCACCACGAACCTGCGGGCCGACGCGTACCAGTTCACCGTCACCGTCGTCACCGAGGTCAGCGACACCGTCCCGGCCGGCACCGCCATCCGCACCGACCCCGCGGCAGGCGAGCTGGTGGCCAAGGCCAGCCCGGTGACGCTCTACGTGTCCAGCGGCCAGGCCCCCGTGAAGGTGCCGCCGGTGGAGGGCCTCAGCGAGGCACAGGCGCGGGCGTCGATCACGGGTAAGGGGCTGACGGTGGACGTCACCTACCAGAACGTGCCCGCCGGCGACCCGAAGGACGGCAAGGTGATCACCCAGAGCATCGCCTCGGGCACCGACGTGGCGCCGGGCACGCTGGTGAAGCTGAAGGTGGGCAAGGCGCCGGCCGCGACCACCACCATCGCCACCACCACGACCACGCCGCCGACGACGGCAACCCCCACGACGGCAACCCCCACCTCGCCGCCCACCACCGCGCCGACCACCACCAACCCGCCCATCACCGGAGTGTGATCGGCGCGCCTTTCGCGGCGCGCCCGCTCAGCGAGCGGTGGCGGCGGGCTGCTCGGTGCGGCGCAGGAAGTTGCGCAGCAGCTCGTGGCCGGCACCGGTGAGGATGCTCTCCGGGTGGAACTGCACGCCCTCGATCGGCAGCTCGCGGTGGCGCACGCCCATCACGATGTCGCCGCAGGTGGCGGTGATCTCCAGGCACTCGGGCAGCGTGGCCGGATCAATGACGAGGCTGTGGTAGCGGGTCGCGATCAGCGGCGACTCCAGGCCCTGGAAGACGCCCTGGCCGGTGTGCTCGATCGGCGAGGTCTTGCCGTGCATGAGCGTGGGCGCCCGCACGATCGCGCCGCCGAACACATGGCCGATCGCCTGGTGGCCGAGGCACACGCCCAACAGCGGGATGCCGACAGCGGCGAACGCGGGGATCGCGGCGCAGATGATGCCGGCGTCCTCCGGGCGGCCCGGGCCGGGGGAGAGCAGCACGCCGTCGGGGGCGAGCGCGAGCGCGCCGTCCACGGTGAGCTGGTCGTTGCGGACGACGACCGGTTCGGCACCGAGCTCGCCCAGGTACTGGACGAGGTTGTAGACGAAGCTGTCGTAGCTGTCGATCACGAGGACTCGTGGCACCCGCACAGACTGCCTGGTCGCGGCGACCCGTGTCGAATGGGTTGCCGCTGCCGAAAGCGCCATAGACTCTCCGGCCGTGGCTCCCCCGAAACGCAGAACGACCGGCCGTGTGACGCCCAAGGGCACCAAGCCGGGGCACGTGACCGCCATGGCCAAGGAAGCGCCGCACCACGACAGCTCGATCGCGCAGTCGTCGCGGTACACGCCGCCCACGCCCAAGGAGTACTACGAGAGCCCGAAGTGGGTTCCGATCCTGATGGCGGTGTTCATCGCCCTCGGTGTGCTGGCCATCCTGTCGCGCTACCTGATCCCGTCGTTCAACGACACCAACACGCCGGTGCTCGTCGGGCTGTGCTGCATGCTCGCCGGCCTGTTCACCGCCACCAAGTGGAAGTAGCGCCCCTCCGCCGCTTTACGTAAAGGCTGTCGGGCGCTGACCTGGACCTGTGAACCTGGATGTTTGACACAAACCCAGGGCGGACGGACTGGACCTGCGGGCGGGAAGTGACACGGGTGTAATTTCGCCACAGGGTTGTCCACAGGCTGTGGGGAACCTCACTCGAAGATCGGCGCGACTTCCACCATGTCCTCCAGGCAGTGGCGCGGCGGCGGCGGGTCTTCGTCGGGGGCCAACGTCATCTTCAACTCCAGGCCACACACGGTGCAGCGGTACCTGACGTTGATCTTGCGCATCTCACCCGTAGGTGGCGGCGGTGGCAGCGGCGTGGTGAAGCTGCGCAGCATGCCGATGCCACTTTTCCACAGGACGTAGCCGCCGATCAGGCCGATCGCGACCCAGATGATGGTGGACAGCGCAGGCATGCCGCCAGGCTATCGCAGGGTGCGGGCACGGTTCCCGGCCGGTGCGAACGGGCCGTGCCGGCCTCGATCCCGCAGGCTCCCCAACCTCACCGTGCAGTGCTGGTGGAGGGTCAGCCCAGCCGTTCGATGATGGTGGCGTTGGCCATGCCGCCGCCCTCGCACATCGTCTGCAGGCCGTAGCGGCCACCCGTGCGCTCGAGCTCGCACAGCAGGGTGGTCATCAGGCGGGCGCCGGATGCGCCGAGCGGGTGACCGAGCGCGATCGCACCACCGTTGACGTTGACCGTGTCCATGTCCGGGTGCAGTTCCTTCTCCCACGCGAGCACGACGGAGGCGAACGCCTCGTTGATCTCGGTGAGATCGATGTCGTCCATGGTGAGCCCGGCGCGGGCGAGCACCTTCTGGGTGGCGGGGATGGGGGCGGTGAGCATCATGCGCGGGTTGTCGCCGGCGAGTGCGAAGTTGACGAAGCGGGCACGCGGGGTGAGCCCGAGCTGTGCCGCCTTGGCCTCGCTCATGATCAGGATCGCGGAGGCGCCGTCGGTGATCTGCGAGGAGTTGCCGGCCGTGACGCGGCCGCCGTCTTCCTCCGGGCGGAACGCCGGCTTCAGCGCGCCCAGCGACTCGCGGGTGGTCTCGCGCAGGCCCTCGTCGGTGCGCATCAGCGCGCCGTCGGCGCCGAGCACGGGCACGATCTCGCGATCGAAGCGGCCCTCGTCGGTGGCCCGGCGGGCGAACGCCTGCGAGCGGACGCCGAACGCATCGAGGTCGTCGCGGGTGAGGCCCCACTTGTCGGCGATCAGCTCGGCGGAGATGCCCTGCGGCACCAGGCCGCCCTCGGGGGCGTAGCGGGCGCCGACCGCCGGGCCGAAGGGGAAGCCGAACTTGCCGTCGGCCATCGACGAGCCCATCGGGACGCGGGTCATCACCTCCACACCGGCGGCGACCACGATGTCGTAGGCGCCGGCGATGACGCCCTGGGCGGCGAAGTGGGCGGCCTGCTGGCTGCTGCCGCACTGGCGGTCGATCGTGGTGCCGGGCACGTGCTCGGGCCAGCCGGCGGCGAGCACGGCGTTGCGGCCCACGTTGACGGCCTGCTCGCCGACCTGCATGACGCAGCCCATGATCACGTCGTCGACCAGGCCCGGGTCGATGCCGGTGCGCTCCTGCAGCGCCGTCATCGTCTGGGCGACGAGATCGACGGGGTGCCAGTCCTTCAGCTTGCCGTTGCGGCGGCCGAGGGGGGTGCGGACGGCATCGACGATGACGGCGGTCGTTTCGGGGGTGGACATGCGAATGCTCCTTCAGGTGCTCGCCGCGAGTCTGCCCGTCCCGGCCGGCATGCCCGAAATCGGAGGTTTTCAGCCCAGCTTGGACCACACGCGCAGCAGCGCGGCGATGTCCGTGTCGGTCAACCGCTTGGCGAAGTGCTCCTGCACCAGCCGCCGGTAGGTGATGTTCGCGTCCCGCCAGGCGAGGCGACCATCGGGTGTGAGGGTGACGACGACGGCACGCCGGTCGTCCTCCTGCGGGGTGTGCCGGCGGCGCACGTAGCCGGCGTCCTCCAGCCGGTCGAGCCGCCGCGACAGGCTGCTGGGCACCTCGCCGAGCGCCTCGCACAGCTGGTGCACACGCATCGCGCCGCCTGCGGCGCGGATCTCGGTGAGCGCGTCGAACCAGGCGAGCGGCACCTCGTGGGCGTCGATCAACGCCTGGTCGATGCGGCGCTGCAGGCTCGTCGACACGCCGCAGAACTGACGCCAGAGCGCGATGCGCTCGGCGTCGAGGCGGGGCATCTAGGCGGTGGCCTTGAGCGCGGCTGCGAACGCCGCGAGCGCGAGGTCGATCTCGCGCTCGCTGACCACCAGCGGCGGCATCCAGCGCAGGGTGCGGCCGTAGGTGCCCGCGTTCATGAGGATGAGGTGGCCTTCCTCCAGGCAGTGCTTGGTGATGGCCGCGACGCGGGCTGCGTCGTCGAACTCCGTGCCCACCATGAGGCCGAGCCCGCGCACCTGGGTGATCGTGGGGTGCTCCTGCTGCAGCTCGCGGATGCCGGCCTGCAACTGCTCGCCGCGCGCGTTCACGTTGGCGAGGAACGCGGGATCCGACATGAGCTCGATCGTCGCCAGCGCCGCCGCGCAGCCCATCGCGTTGCCGCCGTAGGTGCCGCCGTGGCTGCCCGTGGGCCACTTGTCGTCGAGCTCGCGGCGGGTGCCGAGCGCGGCGAACGGGAAACCGCTGGCGATGCCCTTGGCCATGCAGATGATGTCGGGCTCGATGCCGTAGTGCTCGACAGCGAACATCTTGCCGGTGCGCCCGAAGCCGGACTGCACCTCGTCGGCGATGAACAGGATGCCGTGCTGGCGGCAGCGCTCGACGATGCCGTGGATGAACGCCGGCGGGGCGGGGATGTAGCCGCCCTCGCCGAGCACCGGCTCGAGGATCACGCAGGCCGTCTCCTCCGGGGCGGTCATCGACTTCAGCAGGTGATCGAAGCCGAACAGCGCGCTGGCGATCTCGGCCTCCTGGTCGGCGGCGGTGGGATCCGGGTAGGGGGCGACGAACACGCCGGAGGGCAGCGGGGCGTGGCCGGCGCGGTAGCCCGTCTTGCTGGTGGTCATCGCCATCGCCATGTGGGTGCGGCCGTGGAAGCTGCCGCTGAACACGACGGTGTGCGGACGCTTGGTGACCTGCTTGGCCAGCTTGACGGCGGCCTCGGTGATCTCCGCACCAGAGTTGGCGAAGAAGAACGTGTCGATCGCGCCGGGAGCGAGGCCGGCGAGCTTCGCCGCCAGCGGCTCGAGCAGGTCGTGCTTGTACACGTTGATCTGGGCGTGGATGAACCGCTGCGCCTGCGCGCCGATCGCCTCCGCCACGGCCGGGTGGGCGTGACCGGTGGAGTTCACCGCGATGCCGGCGGCGAAGTCGAGGTACTCCTCGCCGCTGGTGGTGGTGACCCAGCAGCCCTTGCCGTGGGAGACCTGCAGCGGGGTGACCGAGAACCAGACGTTGGAGAGATGCGACGGCGCTGTCATGCGCCACAGCTTAGAGCAGCCGCCCGCGGGCGGCTTCCGGCGACTCCGTGGAGCCTGGCGCGAGCTGTCAGTGGACGGCGATGACGGTGCCGTCCGCTGCCGCCTCGATGTAGGCGCTGCCGCGGGGGCCGTTCACGTAGACCCGGATCTTGATCGGTGCACCGTCGGTGAAGTAGTCGCGCGACACCAGCACGTAGCTGACCTCGCCCTGCTCCACGTTGCTCAGCGCCGCCGCCTGCGCGACGAGGCTGCCGATCGCGTTCCACTGCACATCCGCGATCGTGAACACCTTGCTCGGGGCGTCGGCGTCGTTCGTCTGCGGGTCGCCGCTGCCGAGCGTGCCGGTGCGCCACATGTACCGGTCGAGGTGATCCGGCAACGTGGGGTTCTGCGCCGTCGCGATCGCGTAGTCGCCGTACAGGTCGATCTCCGTGAACGCCGTCGGCTGGCCGGGCAGGCCGTTGTCGAGCGCGGTCACCAGCGCCGCCGGTGCCGCACCCTCGAACAGATTCTGCTCGTTACCGCTGAGGCCGAGCGCCGTGCGGTCGTTGTCGGAAAGGTGCGAGTCGACGAGGTCGTCGGTGGTGTCGATCGCCTTGTTCACCGTGTTGACCGCCTTGTACACCGCCCACGCGCCGATGCCCACGGGCACCAGCACCATCAGCAGGATGAACAGGGTGAGCAAGCCGCTGCGCGAGCGCCGTGGTGCCATGAACGCGGCGGACGCCATCTCCGGGATGTGCGGCATCGCCGGCATCTGCCCGTACGGCATCTGCGGCTGCGACGACTGGTTGCCGAGGAACGCCGCCGGCGTGGGGGGTGCACCGTTGCCCGGCATGTCCTGAGGCGCCTGGAACATGTCGCTCGGGATCGGGGTGGAACGCGGCGGCTGCCCGCTGGGCGGGAATGGCGGTTGGTACGACATGGACGCCATTGTGCACTGCCGGCGAGCCCGTGTCCTGAGTAGTGAGCTACCTAGATCGTGGACTGGCCGCCGATGAGTACCGGGAACTCGGCGTCCGCCGGGATGGGCGGGCTGCACCGCCACTGGCGCTGCACGCGCACCGCGTCGTCGCCGAGGTAGCGGATCGAGATCACCCGCCGCCGGTCCTGCGAGCCGTTCGAGCCGTGCAGGCAGAGGCCCTGGAAGAAGACCGCGTCGCCCGGCTGCAGCGCCCAACCCAGGATGTGGTGCGCGTCGCGATCGGCCTCGATGTCGGGCACCTCCTGCATCGAGCCCTCGGGGAACCACTTGGCCTCCTGCAACATGAACGTGCGCGGCATCAGCCATTGGCCGTGGTGGGTGCCGGCGACGAACTCGAGCGTGCTCTCGCGCGGCACCGGGTCGACCGGGAACCACATGGAGATCACGTGCCGCCCCTCGACGTCGTAGTACGGCTGGTCTTGGTGCCACGGGGTGCGCTGGCGGGTGCCGGCCTCCTTCACGAGCAGGTGGTCGTGGTACAGCCGCACGGTGCGCGACTGCATCAGCGCCTGTGCGAGCGGCGCCGCCGCCTGCGCCAGCTCCAGATAGGCCGGGAACCGGCTCCAGTTGCAGAAGTCGGTGGCGTACTTACCGGGGTCGTCGTCGCGGCTGGCGATCAGCGCGAGCGGGCTGGGGTCGGCCAGGTTCGCATCGATCGCCTCGGCGACACGTTGCACGAGCGCGGCGTCGGCCACACCCCGGGCGCAGACCGCGCCGTTGCGCTCGTAGTCGGCGACGAGGGCGGCGAGGTCGTTGCCGTTGCCGCTCGAGCCGTGGTTGGTGGTGTGCGAATCGTTCATAGATGGCTCTGTCATACCAGGTGCAGGTGATCGATGAGGAACAGACGCCAGCTGCGATCGATCTCGTCGCGGTGCGCCACGTAGAGGCCCTGCGCGTGTGCGCTCTCGAGCGCGAAGTAGTGGCGCTGGACATCGGTGCCCACGGCGGCGGCGGCGTCGATGGTGGCGACCGAGCAGGCGAAGGGCACCAGCGGGTCGCCGCCACTGGCCGCGATCGCGATCGGTGCGTCGAACGCGTCGATCGAGCCCGCGATGTAGTTGCAGCCGGACATGGCGAGCACGGCCGACACCTGCGACTCGGCGGGTGGCGGGCTACCCGGCGTGTTCAAGGTCTCGCCCACGTGGATCGCCGTGATCGCCCCCGCCGAGCTGCCGCCCACCGCGACCCGGGTGGGGTCGATGCCGTACGTCGCGGCGTGGGCGCGCAGCCAACCGATCGCTGTCGCCGCGTCGTCGCGGGCGGCCAGGATCGCCCGCAGGCAACGGTCGCGCTCGGCCACCAGCTGGTCGCCCGAGTACAGCCCGGCCTGCACCTCCCCGCAGTGGTTGCCGGCGTCGAGGCGGTACGAGATCGACGCCGTGACGTAGCCGAGCCGGGCGTAGGCGATGGCCTCCGACGCCATCAGGCCGCGGTTGCCGCCGGAGAAGCCGCCACCGTGGATCCACACCAGCAGCGGCCGGCTCGTCGCGCTGTCGCCGGTGGGCCGGTAGACGTCGAGCTGCAGCGTGACGGGTGCACTACTGATCAGGTCTGGCGCCTGCCCGTAGGTGGCGGTGGTGACACTCGCGCCGGGGAAGATCGGCGTGCGATAGCGCTGGGCCGCGAACGCAAGCCGAAGGGCGGATGTGTTCGCGTCGGCTGGCGCGGTGGTGTCTGCCACCGCCGGCGCGGCTGCATGGGCGTGCAGCGGCGACGGTGTGACGTGCGCGCCGCCGGCCACGATCGCGGCGAACCCGAGCACGGCCGAGACAACGGCGATCGGGCGGCGACGCATGCCCCAGTGTGCCCGATCCGCCGCACTCGCGCGGCACCATCTGCCGCCCATGGGCGGTCGATGGTGGCGGTTGTGGCAGGTTCGCCGGCCCATGGGAAGTGGAGTGTGCCACGGGCGGCCGGACGGCCGGAGCGCTGGCAGTTCGCGCGCGCGGCACCATTTGCCGCCCATGGGCGGTCGATGGTGGCGGTTGTGGCAGGTTTGCCCGCCCATGGGAAGTGGAAGGTGCCACTGGGAAGTGGAAGGTGCCACTGGGAAGTGGAAGGTGCCACTGGGAAGCGGAAGGTGCCGCGAGTGCGGCTGGCGGGACTCGGGTGGGTCGCCGGGCTGGCGCGGGTGCTTCTGTCAGAGGTCGACGGAGCCGCTGACGCAGGTGACGACGTCGCCGCCGACCCAGACCTGGCCGGTGTCGTCGGTGCTGATGTGTGCCCGCCCGGCGCGGCCGAGCGCGGTGCCCTGGGAGGCGACGTACGGCGCGCGGAACCGGCCGCTGCCGATCAGCCACTGTGCCGCCGACGCGTTGAGACTGCCGGTGACGGGATCCTCGAACGTGGCACCGACACCGGGGAAGAACGCCCGTACCTCGTAGGCGAACGGGGCGTCCGGTGGGTACGCGCCCACCACACCGATCTTCAAGTCGGTGTTGCCCGCCGTGATCGCCAGTACCTCGGCCGCCGTGGCCAGCTGCAGCCCCAGCCAGCCCGGCCCGTTGTCGATCCAGGCGGACGCGATCACCGCCGCGCGCTCGATGCCGAGCGCGGCCGCGGCCTCGGCGACGGTGGCCTCGTCGAGGTCGCCGGAGCGCAGCATGGGCGGCGCGGCGAAGGCGAGTCGCCCGCTGCCGCCCGGGCGGGCGACCGTGACGAGGCCGACGCCGCACTGCTGCACCACCGAGTCAGGGTCGCGCGGCACGCCGCCGGCCGCCAGCCAGGCGTGGCACGAACCCAGCGTCGGGTGGCCGGCGAAGGGCAGTTCCATCGTGGTGGTGAAGATGCGCACCAGGTAGTCGGCTGCAGGGTCGGTGGGCGGCAGCAGGAACGTCGTCTCGCTGAGGTTCGTCCAGTTGGCGAAGCGTTGCATCTCGGCGCCGGTGAGCCCGCTGCCGTCGAGCACGACGGCCAGCGGGTTGCCCTGGTACGGCACGGCGGTGAACACGTCGAGCTGGGCGAATCCACGCAACATCCGCCCAGTGTGCCACCGCCGCGGGCGGCGGCCGGTCAGGCCGGTGCGAAGGCGGCGGCGAGCACGTCGGCGTAGGTGTCGGCCAGGTGGAACGTCATCTCGTCGCGCACCTTCTCCGGCACGTCGTCGAGGTCGGCTCCGTTGCGCTCGGGCAGCACCACTTCGGTGAGGCCGGCGCGATGGGCGGCGAGCACCTTCTGCTTCACGCCGCCGATGGGCAGCACCTTGCCCTGCAGCGTGATCTCGCCGGTCATGCCGACATTCGGCTTCACGAGCCGGCCGGTGAGCAGGCTCACCAACGCGGTGGTCATCGTCACACCGGCCGACGGGCCGTCCTTGGGCACCGCCCCGGCGGGGACGTGCACGTGCACCCGCTTGGCCATCGTCGCCGGGTCGACCCCCAGCTCCGCAGCGTGCGAGCGGACGTAGGACAGCGCGATGTGCGCGCTCTCCTTCATCACGTCGCCGAGCTGGCCGGTGAGGGTGAGGGTGGGCTCGCCGTCCTGGGCCAGCTCGAACGCCGTCGTCTCGACGAACAGCACGTCGCCGCCGGCACCGGTGACGGCCAGGCCGGTGGCGATGCCGGGCACGTTGGTGCGCTCGGGGATGGAGTCGTCCACCTTGGGGCGGCCCAGCCACTCGCGCACGGCGGGCGCGTCGACGAGGACCGGCGGCGTGACCACCGCCGTGGCCACCTTCGCAGCCACCTTGCGGGACAGCTTGCCCAGCTCGCGCTCGAGCGAGCGGACGCCGGCCTCGCGGGTGTAGCCGCTGATCGTGGAGCGGATCGCGTCGTCGGCCACCACGACCTCCTCCGCCGCGAGGCCCGCCCGCGAGAGCTGACGGGGCAGCAGGTAGCGCTGGGCGATGAACACCTTCTCGTCCTCGGTGTAGCCGTCGAGGCGGATGAGATCCATGCGATCGAGCATTGGCGCCGGGATCGTGTCGGCGACGTTGGCGGTGGCGATGAACACCACCTGCGACAGGTCGAGCTCGATCTCCAGGTAATGGTCGCGGAACGTGTGGTTCTGCGCCGGGTCGAGCACCTCCAGCAGTGCCGCGGTGGGGTCGCCACCCCAGCCGCCGGGGCTGACCTTGTCGAC
>CAYZFZ010000009.1:0-24489 GCA_964477795.1 uncultured Bifidobacterium sp. | reverse complement strand
GATGGGGTTTTTGACCTTGGCCTTGCGGAGCGCGTGGAGCACGCGGCCCGGGAGCGCGCCCACGTAGGTGCGGCGGTGACCGCGGATCTCGGCCTCGTCGCGCACGCCGCCGAGCGCGACGCGCACGAAGTTGCGGCCCATCGCCTTCGCGATCGACTCACCGAGGCTGGTCTTGCCCACGCCTGGCGGGCCGACGAGCGTCATCACCGTGCCGGCGGCGCGGCCGTCGGAGTCGGGCACGTTGCGCTCGGCGCGCAGCTTGCGCACGGCGAGGAACTCGACGATGCGATCCTTCACGTCGTCGAGGCCGTAGTGATCCGCGTCGAGCTGGGCGCGGGCGCCCTCCAGTTCGAGCTGGTCGGTGGTGCGCGTGGCCCACGGCAGCTCGAACACACGGTCGAGCCAGGTGCGCACCCAGCTGTGCTCGGGCGACTGCTGGCTCATCCGCTCGAGGCGGTCGATCTCCTTGGCGACGAACGTCGCACTCTTCTCCGGCAGGTGGGGGCGCAACTCGTCGAGCTTGGAGCGGTACTCGCCGACGACGTCGTCGTCGCCCTCGCCGAGCTCCTTGTGGATCGCGGCGAGCTGCTGGCGCAGCAGGTAGTCGCGCTGCTGCTTGTCCACCCCCTCGGTGACGTCGGCGCGGATCTGGGCGGTGACCTGCAGCTCGGCCAGGTGCTGGCGGGCCCACTCGGTGAGCAGCGCCACGCGGGCCTCCACCTCCACGGCGTGCAGCACCTCGGCGCGCTGCTCGTCGCCCACCTCGCTCCAGGTGGTGACGGCGTCGGCAAGCGCGCCGGGCTCGGCGATCGTGCGCAGGATCTCGGGCAGCCGGCGGCTCTGGCGCAGCTTGGCGATCTCCTCCAGCACCACCCTCAGCTCGCGGGCGGCGGCCTCGACGCGCGGGCTGGAGCGGGCGTCGGTGAGCAGCTCGACTTCCGCGTGCTCGGCGCCGCGCTCGCCGGCATGGACGGCCACGACCCGGGCGCGCCGCTCGGCCTGGAGGATGGCGGCTTGCTCGCCGTTGGGCAGCGTGGCCGTGTTGGGGACGCGGGCAACGATGCCGATCTCGGCACCGTCGGCGGGGGAGGAACCCGACGGTGCCGAGAGCAGCACCCGGCCGTCGCCGCGGACGGCCGCGTCGACCGCGGCACGGGCCGCATCGTGGTCGAGCGAGACGGTGACGACGGTGCCCGGCAGCACCACGGCCGGCAGGCGCAGCACCGGCAGGAGCGTGGTGTCGCGCACATCGGTCGTGCCGTGGGGAGTCGTCGGGGTGCTGGGGTTGCTGGGGGTGTCAGCCATGCGCACAACGTAGCGTCATGAAACTTGAATGCAACCCTGTCAAGTTTGTGTCGCCGATATCACTCCACCATCGGTCCCACCGAGCCAGCGCGAGACCCGAGTGGGACGCCGCCGGTCCGAGTGGGTCGTAGCCGGTCCGAGTTGGACACGTGCTTCGAGTGCTCACTCGCACCCCGGGGTGCGAGTGAGCACTCGAATGACGCCTGGCACTCGGACCGGCGGGCTGGCACTCGGACCGGCGGGCTGGCACTCGGACCGGCGACGACCCACTCGGATGGACGGCTGGTACTCGGGTGGGTGGGCTGGGCCGCTCGCGGCGCTCAGGCGGGGGCGGTGAGCGCGGCGGCTTTCGCCAGCGCGTCGTCCCACGAGGCACCGGCGGCGAGCAGCGTCCGGAACGGCATCACCATCTTCGGCATGCTCACACCGAGCACGCCGCGCAGCCGGCCGCCGTGGCCGTACAGGGCGGCGAACGCGCCGTCGGTGCTGCCGGCGAAGACATGGATGTCGTCGCCGCCGTGGGCGCGGCCGACGAACTGGATGCGGCTGTCGAACTGGTCGCTCCAGAAGAACGGGACGGACACGAACGGCTGCGGCGCCTCGCCACGCGCCACGGCGAGCAGGTTCGAGGCCGCGGCAGCGCCCTGCTCGGCGGCGTTCGTCCAGTGCTCCACGCGCATCTCCTCGTCGTCGCAGCCGGCGAACGCACCGTTGGGCCAGCGGGCGCAGTCGCCCGCGGCGTACACCCCGGGCGCGCCGGTGCACAGCGTCGCATCGCACACCACCCCGTCGCGCACCTCCAGCCCGCTGCCGGCGAGCCAGTCCGTGTTCGGGGCGACGCCGATGCCCACCACCACCACGTCGCTGGCGACGAGCGACCCGTCGGCCAGGCGCACGCCCGTGACCGCACCACGGTCACCCTCGATGCCGACCACCTGCACGCCGCAGCGCAGGTCGACCCCGTTGCGGGTGTGCACGGCTGCTGCCGCGGCGCCGAGGTGGGCGCCGAGCCCGCGGATCAAGGGAGCAGGCAGGCCCTCCAGCACCGTGACCGCGCAGCCCAGCGTGCGTGCCGTGGCGGCGACCTCCAGACCGATGAAGCCGGCACCGATGACGGTGATGCGGGCGGTGCCACCGGCGAGCCGGTCGCGCAGGCCGAGGGAGTCGGCGATGGTGCGCAGCTCGACGATGCCGTCGAGTGCCGGCTGGCCGGGCAGGCGGCGCGGCGATGCGCCGGTGGCGATGACCAGCCCGTCGTAGGCCAGGCGCGACCCGTCGTCGAGCGCGACCGTGCGCGCCTGGATGTCGAGCGCGACAGCCCGCGTGCCGAGCCGCAACGTGAGCCCGAGCGACTCGAACTCGTCGGCCTTGCGCAGGCGGATGCGCTCGGGCTCCCACTCGCCGGCGAGCACCTTCTTCGACAGCGGTGGCCGGTCGTAGGGCACCTCCCGTTCGGCGCCCACGAGCGTGATGCGCCCGCCGAAGCCCTCCTCGCGCAGCGTCTCGCACGCGCGCAACCCGGCCAGGGACGCGCCGACGACCACCACATGGTCGAGCGCGGTCATGCCGCCGCGCAGTCGGTGCAGTGCACGTCGGCGACCGGGTCGCCGGCGACGAGCGAGGTCACCCAGTCCACCAGCAACGTGCCGTTGACCGTCTCGGTGTAGAACTCGGGGCGGTGCAGCACGGTGTGACTGCTACCGGGTGTGATGTAGCTGAGCAGGTCGACCCCACCGGCTTCGACCTCCGCCTCGTTCTGGTCGATCAGCGCGACGAGGTTGTCGGCGGGGATGCCCGCCAGGCCGGCGAAGAACGACTGGGTCTGGTCGAACGCGTAGTCGTGGCGGGCGAACGTGATCGCCGGGTCGTGGGCACCGGCCTTGATGAACAGGCCCGGGAAGCTCCATGTCTCGGGCGTGACATCGGCGTTCTCCGGCCAGGGTGGCACCGCGGCCATCGTGCCCCACGCATCGCCGATGACGGCGTTGATGCCCGGGATGTCGGGGTAGGCGCCCGACCCGTCGGCGAGCACGGTGATGCGCGCATCGGGCAGCAGGTCGTGCGCCATCCCCGCGTAGAGCGGGGTGGGCACCGAGCCCGCGCTCTCACCGGTGACCACCAGCTCGGTGGCATCCGGGAACAGCTCGGCCATCGCGTTCAGCGCGGTGCTCGCGTTGACGAAACCCTTGTGCTGCACGACGACTCCGTTGCCGTAGTCGTGGGCCTCGTTGCCGAGGTGCACGTCGCCGGTGCAGTACGGCACGAACACGAAGGAGTAGTCCGCGAACGGGTTCATCGGGTTGGAGAAGTCGAAGATGCCGCTGGGCTCGCCGTCGGGGAAGCCGCCGTCGTAGCCGACGGTGCGCTTGAACGTGTCGCTGTCCGGCGCGCACGTGTCGGCGCTGAAGCAGGCACCGCCGCCCTCGAGGAAGAACACCACCTTGGTGGGGTCGCCGTCGCGGCGCACGAACCAGCTGAACCCGCTGCCGTCGCTGCACATGCAATCCGCCGGTGCGGTGACCGTCTCCCACACCCCGGCTGCGGGAGCGGCCTCGGTGGTGGCCGGCGCGGCCGTGGTGGCGGGCGGCTCGGTGGTGTCGGTCGCGGCAGCGGTGGTGTCGGCGGCCACGGTGGAGTCGGGTGCGGCGGGTGCGGTGCTCGCCGGGGCCTCGGTGGTGGCGGCCGTCGAGCCGTCGTCGCTGCACGCAGCAAGTGCCCCACACACCACAGCCATCGCGATCACTGCTCGCCATCTCGTCATGAGGCGAAGAGTAGTGCTGCGGTGTCGCTGCAGAATTGGCGGAACCGAACTGGCCGCGCCGGCGTCCAACGCTGCACGGGGAATCTGTTCGCAGGTGAGGGAGAACGAGATGGCACAGCGCACGCACGGCAGAGCAGTGGCGTTCCTGGTCGCGGTCGGCCTGGTCGTGGCCGCCTGCGACGATGGCGGTGGCACGGCCGGCACGTCCACGTCGAACCCGGTGACGACCAGCACCACCGGTAGCACCGGCAACGGCACGGGCGACGGCACCACACCGCGCACGCTCGGCCTGCGGCTGTCGGAGGGTGAGGCGCTCGCAGTCGCGCCGGAGCCGACGCCGGTGGTCGACGGCGACCCGCTCGACCAGTCGCGCATCGACGAGATCACCGCCCGCCTGCCCGAGTGGACCGACGTGACCAGCCAGCACCAGTCGTTCAACTGGCCGATCCAGTCGTCGCCCCCGCCGCGCACGGGTGCCACGGTCGCCGAGCAGTTCCCCCCCACCGAGACGGAACCCGTCGTGCCCGTCGACAGCGGCCCGCTGAAGGTGCTGCGCCGCCAGCCCGACGGCGACGTGCCGATCGCCCCGTACATCGCGATCACGTTCAACCAGGCGATGGTGCCGGTGGGCACGGTCAGCCAGGTGAACGGCGCCGACGTGCCGTTCACGATCTCGCCCGAGCTGCCGGGGACGTGGCAGTGGATCGGCACCCACACCGCCCGCTTCGACGCCGACAGCGATCTGGCCGACCGGTTGCCGATGGCCACGACGTACACCGTCACCGTTCCCGCGGACGCCGCGTCCGCCACCGGGGTCGCGCTGGGTGAGGCGGTCTCGTGGACGTTCACCACGCCGCCGCCCACGGTCGAGTCGTTCGTGCCGCAGTCGTACGGTTCGCAGGACGCCACCATGCGGCGCGACCAGATCTTCGTGGTCACGTTCGACCAGCGCATCGATCCGGCCGCCGTGCTGGAGACCGTGCACCTGCGCGCCGGCGGCGACGAGGTGGCCGTCCGGCTCGCGACCGACGACGAGGTGGCGGCCGACGACACCGCCCGCAACATCAGCGAGGGTGCCGAGCCCGGCCGCTGGCTGGCCTTCCGCCCGGTGGAGCTGATGCCCGGCGACAGCGCACTCACGATCGACATCGGCCCGGGCACGCCCTCGGCGGAGGGGCTCGGCATCACCGATGCCGCGCAGTCGTTCACCGGTCACACGTACGCGCCGTTGCGGGTGCTGCGCGCCTCGTGCGCGTGGGGCAGCGAGTGCCCTCCCGGCAGCGAGCTGATGGTGGAGTTCAACAACGCGCTCGACGGTGCGCTCAGCGACGCCGGCGCCGTCACCGTCGCGCCCGAGCTCAGCGGGATGGCGGCATCGACGGACTACTCGGTGCTCTCCATCCGTGGCGCCACCCAGGCGCGCACGACGTACACGATCACCGTGCCGGGCAGCTTCACCGACATCTACGGGCAGACGCTCGGCGACGACACCGACGTCACTGTCCAGGTGGGGTCGGCGACGCCGAGCATCCAGCCCTACGACCTGATCACGACGCTCGATCCCTTCGCCGACCGTCAGCAGCTCTCGATCCTCACCGTGAACCACGACGACCTGCGCGTGCGGGTCTACGCCGCGGACCCGGCGCGGTTCGCCGAGTACCGCAACTACTCCTACACGCTCGACGACCCCGCCCGGCAGGACCCGACCTGGGAGCTGCTGTCCGACGAGACGATCACCGTCGACGGCGACGAGGACACGGCGGTGGAGACCCCGATCGACCTCGCCGACGAGCTGCAGGGCGCGCACGGCCAGGTGATCGTGCTCGTCGAGCCCGTGCCCGCCGTGCGACCCAACGCGAGTGACTACTGGGAGAACCGGCCGGCGCTGACGTGGGTGCAGAGCACCCAGCTCGGCATCGACTCGCTGTCCGACGCGACGCACGCCGTCGTGTGGGCGACGGACCTGCGCACAGGCGCGCCGGTCGCCGACGTCGCACTTTCGCTCGCCGGCGCAACGGCCGCCACCGACGCCGACGGGCTCGGCTCGCTGCCGCTGCCTGCGCCGGGTGGCACCGGCGACGAGTCGGTGCTGATCGCGACGCACGGCGACGACACCGCGATCCTGCCGCTCGACGCGTACAGCCAGGCCGTGCTCGACGAGGCCCGCTGGTACGTGTTCGACGACCGCCAGGTGTACCGGCCCGGTGAGACGATGCGGGTGAAGGGGTGGGTGCGCCGGCTGACGCTCAGTGACGACGCGACGCTGAAGGCGATCGCCGACGGCGCGAGCGTGCACTACGCGGTCAGCGACTCGTACGGCAACGAGTTGCTGCAGGGTGACGCACCGCTCGGCGCGCTGGGTGGCTTCGACCTCGAGCTGGCGCTGCCGGCGACGGCCAACGTCGGGCCGGCCTCGCTGAACCTGGCACTGCTCGGCGAGCCGGGCATCCCCGGCTCGGGCAACTGGCACCAGTTCCAGATCCAGGAGTACCGCCGGCCCGAGTTCGAGGTGACCACCCGCCCGGAGAGCGATGAGCCGTTCCTCAGCACGCAGCCGGCCACGCTCGCCGCTTCCGGCAACTACTACGCGGGCGGCCCGCTGGCCAACGCGCCGGTCGACTGGTCGGTGAGCACCACGCCAACCACGTACGCCCCGCCAGGGTGGGCCGACTTCGCGTTCGGTGTGTGGATCCCGTGGTGGTACGGGCCGGACTACGCGCTCGACTACGCCACGAGCGACGTGTACTACGGCGGCGACACGTGCTGCGGCTCCACCGGCGACACGACGGTGAAGGAGTACCACGGCGCCACCGACAGCGACGGCAACCACTACCTGCAGGTGAACTTCGAGGGCGACGAGGGCAAGCTGCCCGACCTGCCGGTCGCGATCTCCGCGCAGGCCACCATCACCGACGTCAACCGCCAGGCCTGGTCGTCGACCAGCTCGCTGCTCGTCCACGCCGCGGATCGCTACGTCGGGCTGCGCTCGTCGCGCACGTTCGTGCGCCAGGGCGACCCGCTCGACATCGAGGCGATCATCACCGACGTCGACGGCGCCGCGGTGAGCGGCGTCTCGGTCGACGTCGTCGCCGGTCGCGTCGAGTCCGCGTTCGTCGACGGCACCTGGACGGACACGGTCGTCGACCCGCAGACGTGCACGATCACGTCCGCCGCCGAGCCGGTGCCGTGCCACTTCGACACCGAGATCGGCGGCCAGTACAAGATCACCGCCGTCGTCGCCGACGAGCACGGTGGCCACAACCGCACCGAGCTCACCACCTGGGTCAGCGGCGCCACCAGTGCGCCCACCCGCGGTGTCGCCCAGCAGTCGCTGACCGTCGTGCCCGACAAGGCCGAGTACGCGGTGGGCGACACCGCCGAGCTGCTGGTGCAGGCACCCTTCACCACCGGCGAGGGCCGGCTGACCATCAGCCGCAACGGCATCCGCGACACGATGCGCTTCACCGTCGCCGACGGCAGCGCGGTCGTGGAGATCCCGATCCACGAGGCCGACGTGCCGCAGCTGTCGCTGAACCTGGAGGTCGTGGGTGCGACCCCGCGGACGAACGACGACGGCACGCCCGTCGACGGCGGCCCGCAGCAGCCGGCGTACGCGGTCGGCAGCATGACGCTGTCCGTGCCGCCGGTGTCGCGCACGCTCACCGTCACCGCGACGCCGCAGCGGACGGAGCTCGCGCCCGGTGAGTCGACCCCGATCGACGTGACCGTGCACGACGCGAACGGCGCGCCGGTGGAGGGTGCGGAGTTCGCGATCGTCGTCGTCGACGAGGCCGTGCTCGCGCTCTCGGACTACACGCTCACCGACCCGCTGTCGGTGTTCTACTCGCCCGGCTACGACTGGCTGACCGCGATCTACGGGCGCCAGCAGATCCGCCTGCTGAGCCCTGCACTGCTCAGCGGCGCCGGCCGCGATTCCCTGAACTCGACCACCGTGCCCTACTCCACCGAGGCAGCATCCGAGACCACCGCCGCCGGTGACACTGCCGCGGCACCTCGTGCCGCGCAGGACGACTCGTTCTCGGCCGCCGGTGGTGGCGAGAAGACGAGTGCGACGGGCACCGTCGACCCGGTGGACGTGCGCTCCAACTTCGACGCGCTCGCCCTGTTCCAGCCGACGGTAACCACCGATGCGAACGGCGCCGCCAGTGTCGACCTCACCCTGCCCGACAACCTCACCCGCTACCGCGTGATGGTGGTCGCGGTCAGCGGTGCCGAGCGCTTCGGCAGCGCGGAGAGCAACCTCACCGCCCGCCTGCCGCTGGCCGTGCGTCCGTCGGCGCCGCGCTTCGCCAACTTCGGCGACCGCTTCGAGCTGCCCGTCGTGGTGCAGAACCAGAGCGACGCGGCGCTCGACGTCGACGTCGTGCTGCAGGCGTCGAACCTCACGATCGACGGCGCCGCCGGTCGCCACGTCGTCGTGCCGGCGAACGACCGGGTGGAGGTGCGCTTCCCCGTCGCCACCGTCGACCCGGGTACGGCCTCCTTCCGGGTCGCGGTCGTCAGTGGCGATCTCGCCGATGCGGCCACCGTCGAGCTACCCGTCTACACGCCTGCCACGGCCGAGGCGTTCGCCACCTACGGCGTGATCGACGACGGCGCCGTCGACCAGCCGGTGCTCGCGCCCACCGACGTGGTGCCCGGCTTCGGCGGGCTGGAGGTCTCCACCTCCAGCACCTCGCTGCAGGCGCTCACCGACGCCGTGCTCTACCTCGTCGACTACCCGTACGAGACGAGCGATGCGATGGCGTCGCGGATCATCGCCATCTCGGCGCTCGCCGACGTGCTCGACGCGTTCGATGCGGCCGGCATGCCGACACCCGCGGAGATCGACACCGCGATGAAGGACGACATCGCCGGGCTCGCCGCGCTGCAGAACGACGACGGCGGCTTTCCGTACTGGCGCAGGTACGACGAGGTGAGCCCGTTCAACACCGTGCAGGCGACGCACGCGCTGCTGCTCGCCCGCGACCGTGGCTACGCCGTGCCGCAGTACACGCTCGACATGGCGCTCGCCTACCTCGCCGACATCGAGTCGCACATCCCCACCTACTACGGGCAGCAGGAGCGCGACTCGATCAGCGCCTACGCCCTGTGGGTGCGGCAGCTCGCCGGCCAGGGCGACTCGGCCAAGGCGCAGGATCTGTACGACTCGCGTAGCGACGAGCTGACGCTCGACGCGCTCGCCTGGCTGTGGTCGTCGATCGACGACTCGGGCACGCGCGACGAGATCGAGCGCACGATCGGCAACCGTGCCGTCGAAACTGCCGGTGCGGCGAACTTCACCACCGACTACGGCGACAGCTCGTACCTGATCATGCAGAGCGACCGGCGCACCGACGGCATCGTCCTCGACGCGCTGATCGCGAACACGCCCGACAGCGACCTGATCCCGAAGGTCGTCGCCGGCCTGCTGGCCAACAAGGTGAAGGGCCGCTGGGACAATGTGCAGGAGAACGCGTTCATCCTCCTCGCGCTCAAGTCGTACTTCGACACGTACGAGGCGCAGACGCCCGACTTCGTGGCTCGCGTGTGGCTCGGCGAGCGCCTCGCCGGCGACCACACGTTCCAGGGGCGCGAGACGGATCGGGCGACGATCGCGATTCCCACCGGCGACCTGCTCGCGGCCGGGAACACCGACCTCGTGCTGGCCAAGGACGGCAGCGGCCGCCTCTACTACCGCATCGGTCTGCGGTACGCGCCCGCCGACCTGCAGCTGGACGCGCTCGACCGCGGCTTCGTGGTCGACCGGGTGTACGAGGCCGTCGACGACCCGGCGGACGTGAGCCGCGATGCCGACGGCACCTGGCACGTGAAGGCCGGGGCGCGGGTGCGGGTGACGCTGACGATGGTGGCCGAGAGCCAGCGCACCCATGTGGCACTCGTCGATCCGCTGCCAGCGGGCCTGGAGAGCCTCAACCCGGCGCTCGCGATCACGCAGACGGTCACCGAACCGACTGAGGGCTCGATCGACGGCCCGTACCCCATCGACGGCGGGGTTGCCTCCGCACGGATCGCGGAGGGCTGGTGGGGCCGCTGGTACGAGCACGAGCAGCTGCGCGACGACCGCACCGAGGCGTTCACCACGCTCCTGCCGGCGGGCACCTACACGTACTCGTACGTGGCCCGAGCGACGACACCAGGCTCGTACGTGGTGCCGCCCACCCGCGCCGAGGAGATGTACGCCCCCGAGACGTTCGGCCGCACCGCCACCGACCACCTGGTCGTCGAATAGCCGTCGAGTGGCCGTCGAGGCACGCCCGGCCGGCGGGGCTACGGTGGCGCGCGTGAACTGGGAGCAACTGGTGCAGGGGGTGGAGCTGCCGTTCCACCCGGATCTGAAGATGCCGGCACTGACCGAGGTGCGCCTTTCCGTGCCGCTGCCCACGCCGGTGGACGACGTGGAAGCCACGACGCACGCCGACGTGGTGGCCCGCCTCGCGGGCAGCGTCACGCCAGGGATGACGGTCGCGGTCGGCGGCGGCAGCCGCGGGCTCACGGATCGGGTGGCCCTGCTGCGTGGCGCGATCAGCGGCCTGCGCGCGCTGGGTGCCGAACCGTTCGTGGTGCCCGCGATGGGCAGCCACGGCGGTGCGAAGGCGGAGGGGCAGCGCAAGATGCTGGCCGACCTGGGCATGACCGAGGAGTCGCTCGGCGCCGAGATCCGGGCGACGATGGAGACCGTCGAGGTCGCCCGCACCGCCGACGGCATGCCGCTCTACCTCGACCGCCACGCGGCCGGCGCCGACCGCATCTTCCCGGTCAACCGGGTGAAGCCGCACACCTGCTTCAAGGGGCCCATCGAGTCCGGCCCCACGAAGATGGCCGTCGTCGGCTTCGGCAAGCAGCCGGGTGCTGCGCAGATCCACGCCTGCGGCCCCGTCGAGATGCGCAACCGCATCCTCAACGGCATCGCCGCGCTGCGCGCCAGCGGGCGGCTCCTCGGTGGGGTCGGTTCGATCGAATCGGCCAGCGGCGCCGTGGTGCGCGTGCGGGCACTCACCGCCGACGAGGTCGGTGGCCAGGCGGAGATCGAGCTCAACGACTACGCCCGCGAGCTGGTGCCCGCGCTGCCCTTCCCGCAGGTCGACGTGCTGATCATCGAGAAGGGCGGCAAGGACATCAGCGGAACGACGATGGACCCGAACGTCACCGGGCGCTTCTGGGTGCACGGCCTGGCGGATCTCGCCGAGCCCGACGTCAGTACCGTCGTGCTGCTGGGCATCACGCCGATCTCCGCGGGCAACGTGCTCGGCATCGGCTTCGCCGACTTCATCCCGGTGTCCGTCGCCGAGCAGATCGACTGGCAGAAGACGTACGTCAACTGCTTCACCGCCGGTATCGCCGGGGTGCGCCGGGCCCGGATGCCGATGGTGCTTCCTTCCGAGGACGATTGCATCAAGGCGGCCCTCAGCATGTGCGGGCGCGCGTTCGACCAACCGAAGCGGGTGGTGCGCATCGAGAGCACGCTGCACATGACGCGCTGCTGGGTCAGCGACGCGCTGCTCGGCGAGCTGCCCGCGGGCGCAGAGATCGTCGCCTGACCGGCCGGTGAGCACCGTGCTGGTCGACGCCCTGCGCGCCGTCGTGGGCGACGCCCACGTGCTCACCGACGCCGACGTGCGGGCCACGTACGAGACCGACTGGTTGGGCCAGTGGCACGGCATCACGCCGGCCGTCGTCCGCCCCGGCTCCACCGACGAGGTGGCGGCGGTGCTGCGCGCGTGCGCGGCCCGGGGTGTGGCGGTCGTGCCACAGGGTGGCAACACCGGGCTCGTCGGCGGCAGCGTGCCACGCGCCGGCGCGGTGCTGCTGTCCACCCGGCGGCTCACGGCGTTGGGCGAGGTGGACACGCTGGCGATGCAGGTCACCGCCGGCGCCGGCGTCAGCATCGAGCGGCTGCAGCAGCACGCCCGCGCGGCCGGGCTCGACTTCGCGGTGGATTGGGGGGCGCGCGCGACTGCGACCGTCGGCGGAGCCGTCAGCACGAACGCCGGCGGCTCGCGGGTGGTGCGCTTCGGCACGATGCGCGCCCAGGTGTTGGGCATCGAGGCCGTGTTCGCCGACGGCTCCGTGATCAGCCAGCTGCACGGGCTGCCGAAGGAGACCGCCGGCCCGCACCTGCCCAGCCTGCTGGTGGGCAGCGAGGGCACGCTCGCCGTGGTCACGGCGGCCCGCCTGCGGCTGGTGCCGTGGTTCCGCGAGACGGCCGCCGCGCTCATCGGCTGCGACTCGCTCGTGGACGCCGTGTCGTTGCTGCCGGCGTTGCGCCAGCTGCCCAACCTGGATGCCGTCGAGCTGCTGATGCCCGAGGCGCTGCAGATCGCGTGCAGGTTCCTCGACATCTCGCCGCCGATCGACCCGGCCTCTGCGGGAGCGTTCGTGATGGTGGACTGCGCGGCCCATCACGACCCGACGGACGAGCTGGCGGAGGTGCTCGCCGACCAGCGCGGCGTGCTCGCCGTCGGCGCCCAGCGCGAGCAGCTCTACCACATCCGCGATCACGTCACGATCGCGCTGGGGGCGCTGGGCGCGCCGCTGAAGCTCGACGTGGCGGTGCCAGTGCAGCACCTCGATCGGCTGGTACGCAGGGTCACGGCCGCCGTGCCCAAGGGTGCACGGCTCGTGATCTTCGGCCACCTGGCCGAGGGCAACCTGCACGTCAACGTCCTCGACGGCGGCGATGCCGCCGGTGCGGTGCGCGAGCAGGTGCTCTCCGCAGCGATCGACCTCGGTGGCACGATCAGCGCCGAGCACGGCATCGGCGTGGCCAAGGCCGACTGGCTCGAGCGCCTCAAGGGCCCTGCCGCCTACTCGGCGTTGCGGGCGATCAAGCAGGCCCTCGATCCCGCCGGCATCCTCAACCCCGGCGTCCTCTACCCGTCCTGACCGACCTTTACGTAAAGGCTGTCGGGCGCTGACCTGGGGCTGTGAGTCCAGTTGCTTGACGCAAACCGTCGGCTCAGCGCGGGCGCCCGGTCGTCAGGCCGTGCGGCGGGCCTCGGCGGCGTCGAGCTGGGCGCGGGTGAGGAGCGCGTGCAGCTGCAGCCCGTCGGCGGTGAGCGCGGCCGCGTGATCGGGGCTGCGGTCGATGACGCACACGACATGCTCGACGATCGCGCCCAGTGCCCGCAGGTCGTTGGTGCTGATGACGACCTGGCCGCCGGTGGTGATCACGTCCTCCACCACCGTGACCCGCTTACCGGCGAAATCGACACCTTCGGCAAGGCGGGCGGTGCCGTACTGCTTTGCCTGCTTGCGCACGAACGCCGCCGGCAGCCCCGTGCGCAGCGACAGCGCGGTGGCGATCGGGATTCCGCCCATTTCCAGGCCGGCCAGTACCTCGGTGCCGGGCGGCACCATCGGGGCGAGCGCGGCGGCGATGCGGCCGAGCAGCAGTGGCTGGGCCTCGAAGCGGTACTTGTCGAAGTACTCGGTGGCGATCTGCCCTGACCGGAGCGTGAACGTGCCCGTGAGGCGGGCGACCGCATTCACGTCGTCGGCCAGCGCGTCGAGGTCGGAGGGGCTGATGCTGCGGTCGTCGGGCATGGCGTCAGTCTTGCCGCTGACGTGCATCGCGCATCAATACCTCTTGTGCGACGGTGGCGACATGGGTGCCATCGGTGGTGAACACATGGCCGATGCCCAGGCCACGACTGCCGGTGAACCCGTGGCAGCTGAAGTCGTAGAGGTGCCACTCGTCGGCGCGCAGCGGCCGGTGGAACCAGATCGTGTGGTCGAGGCTGGCGGTGTAGGTGACGCCCTGCTGGGTGGTGCTGCCGAACGCCGGATGCGCGGCGCGCACCGTGTCGGAGGGCATGTCGTCGCTCATGTAGGCGAGCCAGCAGCGATGGACGAGCTGGTCGTCGGCGAGCGGCGCCGTCACTCGCATCCACGCCGCGCTGCGACCCCAACCGGTGCGAGCGTCGGCAGCCAGGCTCGTGGCCGGCACGGAGCGCCGGTCGAACGCATCGCTCCACGGATCGCTGACCAGGTGATCCGGGCCGGGGACGGCGAGATCCATCGGCACCGTCTGCAGGTCGAGCGAGTGCTCCGGCGCGTGAAACGACGCCTCCAGGTTCAAGATCGCGCCGATGGCCTGGCGCGCGACGACACGGCGTGTGGAGAAGCTGCGGCCGTTGCGGATGCGGTCGACTTCGAACCGAATGGGCTCGGTGTGATCGCCACGGCGGATGAAATAGGCGCGCAGGGAATGCACGTGTTGCGCTGAATCGACCGTGGCTGCTGCGGCGCGCAGGGCCTGCGCCACGATCTGGCCGCCGAACAAACCACCCCAGGGATACCGGGGGCCGATGCCCACGAACGTATCCGGCCCATGTGGCTCCAGCTCGAACAATCTACTCAGGTCCATTGGCCAGCTTTCCGTCGAATGTGTTGAGCTTACCGAGGGTCGCTACTAGGCTCGCCTTCATGGCAAATCGTGGTCCAAAGAGCCCCATGTCCGACTCGCACAAGGCGGCGCTCGCCGTCGGTCGCGTCGAGGGAAAGATCGTTCGCAACTATCTGGAAGCATTGCGTGCCAACAAGCCGGCCCGCGGCCGTAAGCGCACCTCGGATTCCATCGCGAAGCGGCTCGCGGCGATCGACGCCGAGATCGGCACCGCCGATGCGGTGCAGGAACTGCGGCTCGTGCAGGAGCGGCTCGATCTCGAAGCCGAGCGGGCCTCCATGGGCCGCACGGTCGACATCGGTGCGCTCGAGGCGGAGTTCGTCAAGGTCGCCAAGGGCTACGGTGAGCGCACGGGCGTGTCGTATGCGGCCTGGCGGGCCGTCGGCGTCACGCCTGCGGTCCTCGCGGCCGCTGGCGTCTCCCGTAGGGACTGACACGGGTTTCGGGGTCTCTCGCTCGCTGCGCTCGCTCCGTTCCCCCGAATGAATGTGGGCCGCCGCAGGCGGGCTCAGTGCTGAACGATCGACCGGCGGAGCCGGATCGATCGTTGGTGGGGCTCCGGCGGAGCCTCTGCCCCCACGCCCCCGCCGGTGGTGTCGGGGTCTCTCGCTGCTCTCGCTCCGTACCTCGGCATTTCCGGCTCATCCCCACGCGGGGTCGCGGCCAATTCAGCCCACGTGCAGCTCGGCGAGTGCATCCACACCGTGGCCCGCGTGGCGCACCGCCCGCTCGAGATCGAACGCTGCATCCAGCACCTTGGCCGGCACCGTCACGCGCTCATCCGCGTCGAGCAGTTCACGGAAGGACCGGCCTTCGTCCCACGCGCGGCCGGCATTCTCCTGCACGATTCGATAGGCGTCGTCACGGCCCATGCCGGCTTGCACCAGGCCCAGCAGCACCGGCTGGCTGAACACCAGGCCGTAGCTGGATTGCAGGTTGGCGAGCATCCGGTCGGGGAAGATCTGCAACCCCTGCACCAGCCGGTTCATCCGGCGCAGCACGTAGTAGGCGAGCATCGCGCTGTCGGGCAGCACGATGCGCTCGACGGAGCTGTGCGAGATGTCGCGCTCGTGCCACAGCGCCACGTCTTGCAGGCCCGCCTGCAGGTTGCCGCGCAGCACGCGTGACAGGCCGCTGATCGTCTCGGCCGCGATCGGGTTGCGCTTGTGCGGCATCGCGCTCGACCCCTTCTGGCCGGGCTTGAACCCTTCCTGCACCTCGCGCACCTCGGTGCGCTGCAGGTGGCGCAGCTCGACCGCGATCAGCTCCATCGTGGCGCCCACCGAGGCGCACGCGTACAGGAACTCGGCGTGGCGGTCGCGGGCGATCACCTGTGTGGCCGGCACCGCCTTCAGGCCGAGCGCGTCGGCGACGTGGCGCTCGATGGACGGGTCGATGTTGCTGAAGGTGCCGACGGCGCCGCTGAGCTTGCACACCGCCACCGACTCGCGAGCCGCGCGCAGGCGGGTGCGATCGCGGTCCACCTGCAGCGCCCACAGCGCCACCTTCGCGCCGAACGTCGTGGGCTCCGCATGGATGCCGTGAGTGCGGCCGATCATGACCGTGTCGCGCTGCTCGCGGGCGAGCGCGACCAGCGTGCGCAGCAGCTCGTTGGCGGCCGCGAGCAGCAGATCGCAGGCGTCGCGCATCATCCAGCACCATGCCGTGTCGACGACATCGCTGCTGGTGAGCCCGTAGTGGATCCACGCGCCGGCCGGCGCGCCGATGGCGCTCTGCACGACGTCGACGAACGCGGCGACGTCGTGGTCGGTGACCGCCTCGCGGATGCTGACGGCCTCCACGAACGCGTCGTCGACGACCGGTGCGTGGGCGCGGCAGGCGGCGGCGTCGGCGGCGGGCACGATGCCGAGCGCGACGTGGGCCTCGGTGGCGAGCAGCTCGATCTCCAGGTAGCGATCGAAGCGGGCGACGTCGCTGAAGACGTTCACCATCTCGGGGAGTGCGTAGCGCGGGATCATGACCAGGTCACGTAGCTGTCGCGCTCGGCGCCGGTACCGACGATGCCGATGGGGATGCCGACCTCACGCTCCACGAGCGCGATCAGCGCCCGGGCGTTGGCCGGCAGGTCGTCGAGCGCGGTGACCGCGCTCAGGTCGGTGAGCCAGCCGGGCAGCACCGCGTAGACGGGCCTGCCGTCGGCGTCGTACTCGGTGCACACCTTCACCTCGTCGAACGTGTCGAGCACATCGAGCTTGGTGAACGCGAGCTCGGTGAAGCTGTTCAGCCGCACGGCCTTGCGCAGCATCACCAGGTCGAGCCAGCCGCAGCGGCGCCGGCGGCCGGTGACCGTGCCGTACTCGTGGCCGATCTCGACCAGCTTGTCGCCCAGCTCGTCGGTGAGCTCCGTGGGGAAGGGGCCGCTGCCGACGCGCGTGGTGTACGCCTTGGTGATGCCGATGATGCGGTCGAGGTAGCGGGGGCCGATGCCCGAGCCGACGCAGGCGCCGCCGGCCGTGGGGTTCGACGACGTGACGAACGGGTACGTGCCGTGGTCGAGGTCGAGGAACGTCGCCTGCGCGCCCTCCAGCAGCAACGACTCGTGGTTGTCGAGCGCGGCGTGCAGCAGATCGACGGTGTCGGTGACGTAGGGGGCGAGGCGCGCGCCGAGCTCGCTGAACTGGGCGACGACCTCGTCGACGGCGAGCGGCTCGCCACCCAGCGCGGCGATCTCGTGGTTGTGGGCGATCGCCTGCACCTGCACCGTGTTCGCGAACGTGGCTGCGTCGAGCACGTCGCCGGCGCGCACGCCGATGCGCCGCGCCTTGTCCGCGTAGGCGGGACCGATGCCCTTCAGCGTGGTGCCGATGCGATCGTCGCCGCGACCCTGCTCGTAGAGCGCGTCGAGCGCCTGGTGCCACGGGAAGATGAGGTGGCATTGACTGCTCACCTTCAGCTTCGAGCAGTCGATGTCGCGACCCTGCAGCGTGTCGAGCTCCTTGAACAGCGTCGGCAGGTCGACGACGACACCGTTGCCGATGACCGGGATGATGTGCGGGTAGAGGACGCCGCTGGGGATCAGCTGCAGCGCGTAGCGCTCCGTGCCGACGACGACGGTGTGGCCGGCGTTGTGGCCGCCCTGGTAGCGCACGACATGGCTGTGCGTGGCGGCGAGCAGGTCGATGACCTTGGCCTTGCCCTCGTCGCCCCACTGGGCACCAACGACAACTGTGACGGGCATGGCAACGCTCCAGGGGGAGAAGGGAACGTGTCGAGAGCCTACCGGTCGCGACCTCCGTCAACCGTTTCCGCCACCCGGGGCCCCGCGTCCCCCGTCCGGGTCGCGACCCGGCCACCAGCCGCTGTGGTCGGGCCGCGACACGTACGCTCGGCGGATGCGGATCGACGAGTACCTGGAGCACGACGGGCTGGGGTTGGCGGCGCTCGTGCGCAGCGGTGAGGTGACGGCGGGGGAGCTGCTCGACGTGGCGCTGGCCCGGATGGAGGCGACCGACGACGCGATCGCAGCCGTGGTGCACGTGCAGGAAGCCGTCGCTCGCCGCTCGATCGCGGCCGGGCTGCCCGGCGGACCGTTCACGGGCGTGCCGTTCCTCTTGAAGGACCTCGGCTGCGAGGCGGTCGACTTCCCCACCTCGATGGGCTCGCGGCTGTTCGCCGGCTACCGCTACGCCTACGACAGCGAGCTGTTCGTGCGCCTGCGCGCGGCAGGGCTGGTGACGTTCGGCCGCACGACGAGCCCCGAGTTCGGGATCGGCGCCACCACGGAGGCGAAGGTGTACGGGCGGCCGACGCGCAACCCGTGGCAGCGCGACCATGTGGCCGGCGGCTCCAGCGGCGGCTCGGGTGCAGCGGTCGCGGCGGGCGTCACACCCATCGCCCACGGCAGCGACGGCGGCGGGTCGGTGCGCATCCCCGCGTCGTCGTGCGGGCTGTTCGGCGTGAAGCCGACGAGGGCGATGCTGCCCGACGGCCCGGTCAGCGGCGAGGGATGGGCGGGCATGGCCATCGACGGGTTCCTCACCCGCAGCGTGCGCGACACGGCCGCGCTGCTCGACGCGACGGTGGGCCCCGACCTCGGCGCGCCGTACTACGCGCCCCACGTGGAGGGCACCTTCTCCGCCGCGCTCAGCGGCCCGCCGCGCCGCCTGCGCATCGCGGTGAGCACGCGCTCGTTCACCGGTGCCCCGATCCATCCGGACTGCGTCGCCGCCGTGGAGCACACCGCCGCGCTGTGCGAGTCGTTGGGGCACCAGCTCGTGCCGGTCGACCCGACGGTCGACATCGAGCGCTTCATGCGCGCCTGGAGCGACATCGTCGCCTGCGGGACGCAGCTGACCGTGCGCAGCCGCGCCGCGCAGCTCGATCGGGCGCTGACCGACGACGACACCGAGCGCGTCACCCGGCTCGCCTGCGAGCACGCGGCCGGTGTCTCCGGCGCCGACTACCTGGCCGCACTCGACGTCGTGCACTCCGTGGGCCGCGAGATGGCCCGCTTCCTCGACCCGGCCACCGGGCCGGACGCGCTGCTGACCGCGACGCTCGCCGAGCCGCCGGCGACGATCGGCCGCTTCCCGTCGGATCGCCCGGATGCATGGACGGACTTCCTCGACTACCGCCTCAACATCGTGCTGCCCTACTCGCCGTTCACCGCGCTGGCCAACGGCACCGGTCAGCCGGCGATGTCGCTGCCGCTGTGGTGGAACGCCGCCGGCCTCCCGGTGGGTACCCACGTCATGGGCCGCGCCGGCGACGATCACACCCTCGTCCAGCTCGCCGCCCAGCTCGAACACGCCGACCCCTGGTTCGCCAAACGCCCGTTCTAGATGGTCGGGACTGGCCTCCGCTTCGCTTCGGCTGCTCCCTCCTGCGGCTCGTCGCTGGCGCTTCCCTCGCCGTTCCTGATGGTCGGGACTGGCCTCCGCTTCGCTTCGGCTGCTCCCTCCTGCGGCTCGTCGCTGGCGCTTCCCTCGCCGTTCCTGATGGTCGGGACTGGCCTCCGCTTCGCTTCGGCTGCTCCCTCCTGCGGCTCGTCGCTGGCGCTTCCCTCGCCGTTCCTGATGGTCGGGACTGGCCTCCGCTTCGCTTCGGCTGCTCCCTCCTGCGGCTCGTCGCTGGCGCTTCCCTCGCCGCCCGCGATCCAGGTCGCGAGGCTCGACACTCCTTGAGGCGGTGAGGCGACCGGGTATCGGGTTGAAGGAGGCCGGTAGCGTCTGGCGCATGTCGGTGATGCGTCGGATGACCTGGGCACGGATGGGCGAGCCGGAGCGGCGGGCGCTGTGCCAGCGCGGTCTCACCGCCATCTTCGACGCCGACCTGAAGCGCGCGATCGGCAACATCATCGACGACGTGCGCGAGCACGGCGACGAAGCCGTGTGCCGCGCGCTGCGCGACTTCGACAAGGTGAGCCTGCGGCCGGACCAGTTGCGCGCGACCGCCGACGAGCTGGCCGCCGCGTCGGTGGCGCCCGAGGTCGATGCGGCCATCGACGATGCGATCGCCCACCTGCGCGCGTTCAACGAGCAGCTGCTGGCGCGTGCCGCGGACTGGAGCTTCGAGAGCGAGCCCGGGCTCACCGTGGGGGAGAAGATCACGCCGATCTCCAGCGCCGGGCTGTTCGTGCCCAGCGGCAAGGCCAGCTACCCCAGCGTCGCCTACCAGCTGGCGGTGCCGGCCACCGTCGCGGCGGTGCCCACGGTCGCGCTGGTGGTGCCGCCGATGCCCGACGGCAGCGGCCGCATCGACCCGGCGGTGCTCGTCGTCTGCCGCAAGCTGGGCATCGAGCACGTGTTCCGCGTCAACGGGCCCGCCGGCGTGGCCGCGCTGGGCTTCGGCACGCAGACCATCCCGCAGGTGCGCAAGATCGTCGGCCCCGGCAGCCCACCGGTGGCGTGCGCGCAGGTGGAGATGCAGCGCTACGGCGTGGCCACGATGATGATCCTCGGCCCGACGGAGAGCGTGGTCATCGCCGACGGCAGCGCCGACCCGCGCCTCGCCGCCGCGGACCTGCTGAACGAGGCGGAGCACGGCACGGACAGCGCGGTGCTGCTGATCACCACCTCGTCGGCGCTCGCCGACCGCATCGACGTGGAGCTGGAGGCGCAGCTCGCCACCCTGCCCGCGGCACGCGCCGAGGCCGCCCGTGCCGCACTCGGCCCGAACGGCGGCTGCGTGTTCGCCACCGATCTCGCCGAGGCGGCAGCCATCGCCAACCGCTGGGCACCCGAGCACCTGCAGGTCGCGGTGGCGCCCGAAGCCGAGGCCGAACTGCTGGGCGCGCTGGTGAACGCCGGAGAGATCCTCGTCGGCCAGCACACGCTGTTCAGCGCGGGCAACTTCGTCATCGGCTGCCCGGCGAGCCTGCCCACCGGTGGCTTCGCACACGTCAGCAGCGGCATCACCGCCGACACGTTCCTCAAGCGCACGGCGGTGGCTCGCGCCGACGCCGCAGCCCTGCAGCGGATGACGCCGACGATCCTCGCGATGAGCGCGCACGAGGGTTTCCCTGCCCACGCGAACGCCGCGCTCCAGCGGCCGGCCCGATGAGCGGCATGGCAGCTGAGGACGAGGAGGGGCCGATCGCCGGTCGCCACGCGACCAACCTCGAGCTCTTCCTCGACCTCGTCTTCGTCTTCGCGGTCACCCAGATCGCCTCCCTGATCAGCCACCACCCCACGGGCACGGGCACCGCCAAGGGTCTGCTGATCGCAACGCTGGTGTGGTGGCAGTGGGGGCAGTTCACGTGGGCCGGTAGCGCCCTCGATCTGCAGCGCACCGGGCGCATCCGCCTGCTCGTGCTCGGGTGCATCCCGGTCACGCTGATCATGACGATCAGCATCCCCGGCGCGTTCCACGGCAGCGGGCTGTGGTTCGGTGGCGCGTACCTCGGCGTGCAGCTGCTGGTGCTGGGCATGCTGGGCAGCGTCTCGCTCGGCGACCCCGCGCGGCGGCTCGGTTTCGTCGGCTACGCGAGCGTGGCCTCGATCGCCCCGGTGATGGTGCTGCTCGGAGGCTTCGTGCACGGCAACACCCGGGTGGTGATCTGGGTGTTCGCCGGGGTGCTCGACGTGATCGCTGGGTTGCGCGCGTCCAACGGCGAGTGGGTGGTCGATCCGGTGCACTTCTCCGAACGGCACTCCCGGTTCGTCATCATCTCCCTCGGCGAGGTGCTCGTCGCTGCCGGCGCCTCGGCCAGCGAGGTGGGCCTCGACTGGCTCACCGCCACCGCAATCGTCGTCTCGGTGGGTGTCGCGTGTGCCCTGTGGTGGGCGTACTTCGCGTTCATCCCGGCTGTCGGCGAGCACGGCCTGTCGCACACGCACGGCGTGGATCGCGGCGCGTTCGCCCGCGACGTGTTCACGTTCGGCCACTTGCCGCTCGTGTTCGGGATCATCCTCTACGCGGTCGTGGTGAAGCACCTCGTCCCGGAACCGGACGGCCATCTCGCGGCCGACGACCGCTGGCTACTGGCCCTGGGCGTCGTCTGCTTCGTGGCTGGGCTGCTCGCGATCCAGTTCCGCGTCGTGCATCGCCTGGCCCCCGAGCGGATTGTCGCGATCCCGGTGGCGGTCGCGATCAGCGCGGTCGGCAAGTTCCTGCCGGGGCTGGTCGTGGTGGCGGCGATCGCCGTGCTGCTGATCGTCATGCAGGCGATCACGTGGCGCCGCTTCCGGGCGGACGCGATGGCGGAGCTGACGACCAACCGGTGAACATCCCCGCCGCACGGCGGGTGCGCGCGACCGCCTAGATTTCGTTGGTGTGACGGGCGCCGACGGGGCACACCGCTGGATCCTTCGTGGCCAGCTGCTGGCGCAGTCGCGCGCGGCCCGGGTGCTGCTGGTGGACGCGCCGGGTGGTTGGGGGAAGACGACGCTGGCCGAGCAGGTGATCGAGTCGCTGGGCCTCGTGCCGGTGAGGGTGCGCCTCACCGACGACTGCGACCTCGACGGCCTGGTCGCGGCACTCGGGCGAGCGCTGCGCCGGGCGGGTGCCCCGGAGCTGGCGGAGACGCTCGCCGTGAGCGACCACGACGATCAGCTCGACTCGCTGCTGGCCGCGCTGCACGCTCGCGCCGACGGTGTGGCCGTGCTGGTCGACGAGGTGCACTTCGCCGACCCTGGCGCCGCGACCTGGTTGCGCGCGCTGGCCGACGACATCGCCGCGCCGCACCGGCTGCTCGTGGCCGGCAGGAGCATCGATCGTGTGCTCACCCGCCGGCTGCGCGCCGACGTCGTGTGGATCACGATCAACGACCTGCGCTTCTCACTGGACGAGGTCGCGGAAGCCGCCGGCATCGAGCAGAAGGACGCGCAGGAGGTGCTGGCAGCGACAGACGGGTGGCCGGCGGCGGTGGGCCTGGTCGCGGCCACGGGTGTGGTCGACGCGTTCGGTGGGGGTGCGCCGACGCGGCACGGCGCCACGCTCGACCGCCTGCTCGACGATCTGCTCGGCGACGACCGCGCCGCGCTCGCCGTGCTGGCGGTGCCGCCCCTGCTGTCACCGGCCGTGTGCCAGCTCGCTGCCGGCGCGGGCGCGTACGACCTGCTGTCGCGCAGCGGGTTGCCGCTGCGCGCCGCCGGCAGCTGGTCCGCCCTTCCGGACCCCGTGCGCGACGCGCTGCGCAGCGGCGCCCGGTTGACGCCGGCGCAGGCCGCGGGAATCGCCGCCTGCTACGACATCGCGAACTCGATCGCCTTCCTCACGTCGCTCGGCGAGCTGGACGTGCTGGCCGCCGACATCGCCGGCCGCGGATGGCGGCAGCTGCTCGAGTTGTCCGCCGGGGAGATCAGCGCGGTGCTCGCGCTGCTGGGTGGGCCGCGGGTCGACGCCGAACCGCAGCTGCTGCTGTTCGCGGCCCGTGCCGCGGAGCTGCGCGTGCCGGCACAGCGGATGGAGTGGGTGCAGCGCGGGCTGCAGGTCGCCGCGGACGGGCCGGTGCGGCGTGCCCTGCAGGCGGAGCACATCCGCGACCTCGCCCGCAACGCCGCGCCCGACGCCGCCCAGCGCGGGCAGGAGCTGCTGGCCGAGATACCCGCCGGCGAGCTGGATGCGCGCGGGCGCACGCTGCTCGCGGTGGGGGTCGCCCATGGCACCCGCTCCAGCCCGGAAGCACTGGCGGCCGCGGATCACTGCTTCACGGAGGCGGCGGGCCTGTTCCGCCTGCTCGACGAGCCACTGTGGGAGTCCGAAGCGCTCAGTCGCGTGGCGTTCATGGTGAACTACCACGGCGGCCGCCCGCAGGTGGCCGCGGAGCAGCAGGCGCAGTCGATCGCGCTGCTGCCGGCCGGTTCGCGCGACTGGGCGATCGCGCTCACCTACTACTCGGACATCCTCGACCACCTCGGCCGCTCGGTGGAGTCCGAGGCGGCCGCGCGCGAGGCGTGGGAGACGGGCCGCCGCCTGGGTGACTCGATCACCACCGCCTATGGCGCGTGGAGCATGGCGATGGCGCGGGCCCATGTCGGCGACCTGGCCGGCACGGTGCACTGGCTGGAGGAGGTGGAGCGCAACCCGGGCAACTGGCTCACCGAGGTCAGCGGTCAGGAGTTCCTCGCGTACGGTGCCGACCTGCTCGCCGGCCTGGGCGACCGCGAAGGAGCCGACGCCTACCACCGGCGAGTGGCGGCGCGCGTGGGCGACGGTGGCACGCAGGCGCTGCTCGACGTGCTCGACGGGCGGCTGGAGGCGATGTACGGCGACCCGCAGCGGGCGATCGAGATCTTCGACCGGCTCGACGGGCAGCCGTACGCGACGATCCGGGCGAAGTGGATCCGTGTGCTCTTCCGGGCACTCGCGGCGAAGCGGTTGGGCGACCGGCACGCGGCCACCGGGTTCATCGAGCGGGCGCTCGAGCTGGTGGAGCAGATCGGGGTTCCCGACATCCCCCACCGCCACGAGCCGCTGGTGGTGGCGATGCTGGCCGACGTGTGGCCGGGGGGCGCCGCCGAGCCCGCAGGGGCGCAACGGCGGGTGGTGCTGCTGGGCGGGTTCGCGGTCGTGCACGGTGTCGAGCTGGTGA
>CAYZFZ010000008.1:0-49669 GCA_964477795.1 uncultured Bifidobacterium sp. | reverse complement strand
CGCTGAGCAGGGCGACGACGAAGTTGTGGTGGAGGTAGCGGCCGCCGGGCCGGCGCACCACGAACGAGAGGATGGAGAGCCGCTCGGTGGTGGTGTTGCCGAGCACCTGGATCGCCGGGTTCGCAGCCCACGCCTCGACCGCGCGGTGCCAGTAGGCCTCCTCGTGCTCGCGGATGGTTGCGACCCCGACGGCTTGCTTCAGCTGGAACACCATGCCGGCGCGAATCGACTCGATGATGGCCGGCGTACCGCCCTCCTCGCGGTGCACCGGGTCGTCGAGGAACCGGTGCTCGAGCGGGTTGACGTACGCAACGGTGCCGCCACCGACTACGTCGGGCACGCGGTTGGTGAGCAGCGCCCGGCGCACGACGAGCACACCGGGCGTGCCCGGCCCGCCGACGAACTTGTGCGGGCTGAGCACCACCGCGTCCTTGTACGCGAGCGGGTGCTCCGCGCACTGCGGGTACATCTCGATGTCGACGTACGGGGCGGCAGCGGCGAAGTCCCACACGGAGATGGCGCCGTGACGGTGCAGCAGGTCCGCGATCGCGCACGTGTTGGTGAGGATGCCCGTGACGTTGGACGCGGCAGAGAACGCCCCGATCTTGGTGGGCCGCGCCGCGTGGCGGACGAGCTCGGCCTCCAGCATGGCGAGGTCGATGTGGCCGTCGGCGTCTTCCGCGATCGTGATCACGTCGGCGATCGACTCGCGCCACGGCAGCTCGTTGCTGTGGTGCTCGAACGGACCGACGAAGACGACCGGTCGCTCGTCGGCGGGGATCTGCGCGGCGAAGTGGTAGTGGTCGTCGAGATTGGCCGGCAGGCGGATGTTGAGGATGCCGATCAGGCGGTCGATCGCGCCCGTTGCGCCGGAACCGGCGAAGATCACGCAGGTCTCGTCGTCGCCGCCGACGGCCTCGTGGATGATGCGGCGGGCGTCCTCGCGCAGGCGGGTGGTCTGCAGCCCGGTGCCCGACGACTCGGTGTGGGTGTTCGCGTAGCGGGGCAGCACTTCTTCGCGGATGAAGTCCTCGATGAACGTGAGCGCGCGGCCCGACGCGGTGTAGTCCGCGTAGGTGATGCGGTGCGGGCCGTAGGGCCCGTCCATCACCTGGTCGTCGCCGATCACCGATGAGCGGATGCGCCGCAGCAGCGGGGTGTCGGCAGGTTCGGTCACGGCGCCAACCTACTCAGCGGGGCAGGTCATGGCAGCGCCACGATCGCCTCGTGCTCGAGCGTCGCGACCAGCGTGCCTGCGACCTTGATGCGCACGTCGAGCAGGGCTCGCTCGCCGTGCGCCTGCCAGCGGCGCACGACCACGCCCTGCACGTCGGCGACGGCACCCGGCGCGGCGAGGGCGTGATGGCGCACGATGCTGCGCGTGTGCACCCAGCTGCCTCGCGCCACCTGTGCGTGCACGATGGCGTTCGCCAACCCGGGCCAGACGGCCGGGTGGACGACACCGCGGTCGCGGTACAGGGGCAGGTCGTCGCCGGCGCGCATCCCGTAGTCCGCGCCCCACTCTCCGGTCAGCTCGATGTGCATGCTGCGCAATGCCTCGCCCTCGCGCGCCGGCGGCGGTGGGCCGGCGTCGCGCACGGCACGGAACGTCGCCCGTGGCTGGTCCGGCTCGCTCGTGAGCCCCTCGACGAGCACCGAGCCGTCGGGGTCGGTGCTCGGCCGGCAGCGCAGCAGGTCCTGGTCGAACACGGGCCGGCGGAAGCGCACCTCGCCGCCGCCACCGGCCAGCCACGCCTCGCCCCAGGCCACCACGATCGGGTGGGTGAGGTAGGCGTAGGTGGTGACGCCGGCGACCAGCGCGCGCGGGAAGCCTGCGGCCTGCGCGCCGGCGTCGGTGTGGATCGCGTTGCGTGCATGCTCGGGCAGGTTCTGCGCGGTGATGCTCCAGTCGGCGGGCTGCGTCGTCAGCATGTCGTCTCCGCGGTGACCGTCCCGTCGCGATCGAACGTCCGCCACGTGCCCGTCTTGACACCGGCCTTGTAGCGCCCGGTGCGCTGCAGCGACCCGTCCTTGCGGTACCACGCCCAGTCGCCGTGGGGCTGCCCGTCGCGCACGCCACCCTTCGAGCGCAGCCGGCCGTTGTCGTAGAAGTCGCGCACCTTGCCGGCCCGCGGTGGGTGCTCGGCCTCGACCTGCAGGCGCGCTGCGACCAGCCTGCGCAGCAGCGCGCGGGGGAGCGGCGCGTCGACCGGGAAGCGCAGCGTGCCCGCGTCGAAGTCGTAGCCGGTGAGGTGGTCGGCGACGCGCCCGAGCGTCGCGCCGCAGTGCGGGAAGTACGAGCAGTGCCGCGTGAAGCCGGCCAAGCCGGCGATCGCGGTGCCGTCCACCTTGAACGCCGGCATGCCGTAGCTCATGCACTCCTCGGCGCCCGGCAGCAGGCTGCGCAGCCTGGCCGCGGTGGTCTCGAGCGTGGTGCGCTGCGGCTCGGGTTGGGCGTCGAGATAGGCGCGGAACGGATGGTCGGCCATGCGCGGGACTGTAGCGGGCGGCTTGGCAGGCCTCTGCCCGGGGCCGGCCGCGACGGGGTCCCGGTCAGTCCTCCAGGATCGCGAGGGCGGACTCCACCCGGCTGAACGGGGGCATGATGTACGCCCCGGCGACGCGGTGGCGCACGGCGGCGAGCGCTTCGCGGGCGATCGCGATGCCCTCGGCGCGTGCGGCCGGGCCGGCCCCGGCGGCGGCCATGCGGTCGCGGTAGGCCTGCGGGATCTGCATGCCGGGCACCTCGTTGTGCAGGAAGTCGGCGTTGCGGGCAGAGGCGAGCGGCAGCAGGCCCACCATCACCGGCAGGCCGATGGACGTTGCGTCGTCGAGGAACGACTCCAGCGTGGCCGGGTCGTAGACCGGCTGTGTCATCACCAGCTCGGCCCCGGCCGCCTTCTTGCGGGCGAGCCGATCGAGCTCGCGGTCGCGATCGGCTGCGGCGGGCTCGGCGCCGGTGGCGAGCACGAACGAGGTGGCGCCCGCCAGCTCCTTGCCGGTGGGATCCACGCCCGCGTTGAGGCCGGCGGCGATCTCCAGCAGGCCGATGGAGTCGACGTCGTAGACCGGGGTGGCGAAGGAGTAGTCGCCCATCTTCGGCGGGTCGCCGGTGATGACGACGAGGTTGCGGATGCCCAGCGCCTGCGCACCCAACAGGTGGGCGATGAGGCCGAGGTAGTTGCGGTCGCGGCAGCACACGTGGAGGATCGGCTCGACGCCAGTGGTGGCGATCGCCTGCGCGCAGAACGCCAGGTTCGACATGCGCGACGCGGCGCGCGGGCCGTCGGCGACGTTGACGATCTCGATGCCCCCGCTCTGAGCGCGACGGATGCGCTCCATCGCCGCCGTGGTGTCGGTGCCGGTGGGGGCGCCCAGCTCCACGGACACGGCGAAGCGGCCGGCGGCGATGTGCCCGGCGAGGATGCTGCGCTCGGCGAATGGCACCAGCCCGGCTGGAGCGGAGGTGGCCACGTCGACCGGAGCGCCGAACGTGAGCGAGCGCTCGCCGCGCATCATCCGCACGGCGCCCTGCATCGCGCGCACATGGTCCGGGGTGGTGCCGCAGCAGCCGCCGATGAGGCGAACGCCGGACTTCAGCAGACGGCGGGCGAACACCCCGAAGTGCTCGGGGTTGGCGACGTAGAGGGTGCGCCCGTCGACCTGGGTGGGGTGGCCGGCGTTGGGCTGGATGGACACCGGTACCCCGGCGCCGACCATCTGGCTGCCCACCTCGTACAGCTCGGGCGGGCCGTTGCCGCAGTTGGCGCCCACCACGTCGGCGCCCGCCGCGACCAGGCGGGTGGCCACCTCGGCGGGGGTGAGCACGCCCTCCACGGTGGCATCGGCGGCGAACACCATCTGCGCCACGCGGGGCACGCCAGGGGCGACCGAGCGAGCAGCCTCCAGTGCCGTCTCCAGCTCCACGATGGAGGAGAACGTCTCGAACACCAGCAGGTCGACACCTGCCTCGGTGAGCGCGGTGATCTGCTCGACGAACGCCTCGCGGGCGGCCAGCCGCTCGGCCTCGGTGGCGACCGCGAAGCGGATGCCCGTGGGCCCCACCGCGCCGGCGACGAACGCACCGTCGGCGCACTCGCGCGCCAGTTCCACGCCGGCCCGGTTGATCTCTGCCGTGCGCGCTTCCTGGCCGTGGCGGGCCAGCGCGATGCGGTTGGCTCCGAACGTGTTGGTCTCCAGGATGTCGGCGCCGGCGGTGCGGTACTCGCGGTGGATGGTGCGCAGCAGCTGCGGCTGCGACAGGTTGAGCTCGTCGTAGCAGGCGGTGTGCAGCACCCCGTGGTCGTAGAGCAGCGAGCCGATGGCACCGTCGAACAGCAGGGGCCGCTCGGCGAGCGTGGCGAGGAAGGAAGCCATGCCCCCACGCTAGGAGCACGAGCACCGGGCCGGGCGCGCAGCGCATCCCGGTTGGGACCTCGGGCCCTGCAGCCCCGGCCCATGACCGTTCACAGTGGAATCGGGGAAGCCAGGAGGTTCCGATGAACGAGCGTCCGCACGACGAACCGCTGGAGAAGGACCACGACACGCAGGACGAAGGCACCGACGAGTCGAAGGTCGACGTGATGTTCCGTCTCAGGGTCGACCCGGAGGTGAGTGGCGTCGCCGTGGTCGCGGACTTCAACGAGTGGTCGCACACCGCCCACCCGATGACGCGTGTCGGCGACTGCTTCGAACGGTCGATCGAGCTGCAGCGCGGTGGTCGTTTCCGCTATCGCTACCTGATCGACAGCGTCCGCTGGGAGAACGACTGGGAGGCCGACGAGTACGAGCCGAACGAGTACGGCGGTGACGATTCGGTCGTCGTCACGTAGCCCCAGTCGTTGGGCTCCCGGCGGCGGGTGGCTGCTACGTTCCGATCATGCAACGGCGTCTCATGGCGGCGGTGGCCCTCGTGCTGCTGGCCGACGTCTCGTTCATCACCCCTCACGTGGCGGAGGCGGCATCGCCGCGGGTGGTGATCAACGAGCTGCACTACCACCCGGCCGACGACAACCCCGCCGGTGATTTCGTGGAGCTGTACAACACCACCGCCGGCACGGTCGACCTCACCAACTGGTGCATCAACGGCGTGGGATTCTGCTTCGGTGGCGGGTCCACCATCGCCGGGCACGGGTTCGTCACCGTCACCGGCGCGACCTACACGGGGTCGCTGTCGAACGGGGGAGAGCGGATCCGGCTGCTCGACGCCGGGGGAGCCACCGTCGACGAGGTCACCTACGACGACGTGGGCGAGTGGCCGGCCTGGGCCGACGGTGAGGGGCACTCGCTGCAGCGGCGCGACGTTTCGCTGCCTGGGAACAACCCCGGCAACTGGGGTTCCGACCTGCCCTCCCCGGGCGCGCCGAACAGCGTCGCCGGGCCGGGGCTGTACCCCGCGTTCAAGGGGGTCACGCACACGGTGCTGCCCGCTCCCGGCCAGCCGCTGACGGTCACCGCCACGCTGAACAACTCCACCAGTGCCACGCTCTATTACCGCATCGGCTTCGACGCCGAGGTGACGGTGCCGATGACGATGAGCGGCTCGACGGTGACGGCCACCATCCCGGGCCAGGCTGCCGGCGCGCTGGTTCGCTACCGCCTGTCGTCCACCTCGCCCACCAACAACACGCTCGGCACCTGGCCGCGCTTCGGTGACGGGGCCACCTACACGGGCACCACGGTGGCCGACGGCACCACGTCGAAGCTCCCACGCTTCCAGTGGTTCATGGACGATCTCACCTACCTCGCTGCCTCGCGCGACCTCACGCTCACCGGCGACGCCGGCTACCCGTGCGTGTTCGCCTACAACGGCGAGATCTTCGACAACGCGCGGGCGCGGGTGAAGGGCCAGGTGTCGCGCGCGTTCCCGAAGAAGAAGTGGAAGATGGTGCTCCCGCCCGGGCACACGCTGGCGATCCCCGGCGTGCTGCCCGAACCGGTCGACGAGTTCGCGCTCCACGGCAACTACACCGACAAGTCGTTCCTGCGCGAGACACTGGCCTCGGACATGATGACCGCTGCGGGCGTGGCCACCTCGCAGGCGTTCCCCGTGCGCCTGGAGCGCAACGGCTCGTTCTTCGGCCTCTACACCTACGTCGAGCAGCAGGACAGCACATGGCGCGAGCGCTTCGGGCTGGACGAGTCCGTCGTGTACGAAGCCGGTGCCGGCAGGGTCTACGGCCTGCTCTCGGCCACCGACGCGAACCTGTCGCAGGCTTCGCTGCGCACGAAGTACGACAAGGAGACCTTCGAGTACGACGACGATGCCGAGCTGCGCACCCTGATCCGCATGCTGAACGCGCTGTCCGGCAACGCCAAACGCGACTGGATCTATGCCCACGTGAACGTGCCGTCGATCGTGAACGCGATGGCGGCGTCGGTGGTCATCCAGCACCAGGACTGGGGGCACAAGAACTACCGGCTGTACTTCGACGAGCACGGCCGCTGGGGTGCGATCCCCAACGACTTCGACCTCGTGCTGGGGAGGCGCTGGCACAACACGCTCGGCGCGCTGGACAGCACGGTCTACGTGGGCGGCAGCTTCGAGCAGCCCAGCGGCCCGCTGTTCGCGACCTTCTGGTTCGACCCCGAGCTCGCCCAGCTCGTGCGCCGCCGGATCCGTGAGCTCACCGAGCAGCTGCTCGACCCGGCGACAGTCGCCACCCGCGTGGGGCAGCTCAACGCGCTGGTCGCGGACGAGGCGGCGCTCGACCGGCAGGCGTGGGGCACGTACGGTGCGAACGAGTCGGCGGAGTCGGCCGGCAACCGCATCGTCAGCTCGTACGTGTCGCCCCAGTACTCGCGCATCCTCGGCTCGTTCGCCGCGTCGGGCCGGGTGGCGAGCACCGAGCAGCCCGCCGTTCCCGCAGTGCACATCAGCGCCGTCCAGCATCAGCCGGCGGGTGGTGTGCCCGAGCACATCGAGATCGTCAACGACTCGTCCGACACCGTGGATCTCAGCGGCTTCGGGCTCAAGGGCCTCGACACCGTGGTGCCCGGCGGCACCGTGCTGCTTCCCGGGCAGACGGTGGTGTTCGTGTCGGACGATGCAGGGTCGCTGGCCGGCGAGTTCGGCTGCTGCCTGATGGGCGGAACGTACCCCGGCAAGATCGACGACGGCGGCGAGCGGATCACGCTCACGACACCCGACGGCACCGTCGTCAGCATGGACAACATCACCCCCGGCAACACCCAGACCGTGATCACGGGCCTGCCCAACCGCTCGGCCCTCGTCTCGCTCGTCGCCACCCAGGCGAGGGGCCCGGGGTGGCTGCAGGTGCTGCCGTGCGGTGCCACACCGGGTGGTTCGTCGAACCTCAACACCGATGCGAGCGGCCAGACACGAGCAGCGCTCGCGGTGGTGCAGTTCGACGCGTCCGGTAAGGCGTGCATCTACAACCAGACGGCCACCCACGTGATCGCCGACGTGCAGGGCTACTTCGCGCCGGCGACCTTCGACGACGTCACCGATGTCCGCCTGCTCGACACGCGCGGTGGCCCCAAGCCGGCCGCGGGCACGCAGACGGTGATCCGCGGCCTCCCGAACCGTTCGGCCGTCGTCTCGGTCACGGTCACCGGCACCGATGCCTTCGGCTACGTGCAGGTGTTGGCATGCGGTTCGGCGCCCGGCGGCGCGTCGAACCTCAACGCCGACGCCGGCGGCCAGACGCGTGCTGCGCTGGCGGTGGTGCAGTTCGCCGCGGACGGCACGGCGTGCATCTACAACGACACCGCCACCCACCTCATCGCCGACCTGCAGGGCTACTTCGCGCCGGGAGCGTTCGACGACATCGCGGACGTGCGGCTCGTCGACACCCGCGTCGGCGCGATCCCGGCCCACGACGCGCAGGTGCCCATCGCCGGCGCCGGTGGACGCTCGGCGCTGGTCTCGGTGGTGAGCACCGGCTCCACCGCCGGCGGCTACCTGCAGGTGCTGCCCTGCGGTGCCGCGCCGGGCGCAGCCTCGAACGTGAACACCGACCGTGCCGGCCAGACCATCTCGAACCTTGCCGCAGTGCAGTTCGCCGCCGACGGCAGCGCCTGCATCTACACGTCGGCAAGCACGCATGTGGTCGCCGACCTGCAGGGCTACTTCGCGCCCGGCACCTTCGACGACATCCCCGACGCGCGCCTGGTCGACACCCGCCAGCGCTAGCCCGCTCGCCGGTTCAGCGGTGGCACAGGCGCACCGCGGGCAGTGTTGCCGCCGCGGCGTTGCCGACTGACGTTGCCCTTGCCGTTGCCGTTGCCGTTGCCGTTGGTGTGGGTGTGGTCGTGGTCGTCGGGGCGGGGTCGCACACCAGCGACGCGAACGCGAGGGCTGCCTGCGCGAGGAAGCGGTTGCGTTCGATCGATCCCGCAAGGTTCAGGTGCACCCCGTCGTCGGTCAGCCAGTCGGTGTTCGCGGCCACCACGGAGTGCCAATCGGCGATCGCCAGCCCTGGGTGGCGGGCGGTCGCCGCCTCGAGCGCAGCATTGAACGCCGCGGTCGACGAGGGGCTGCCGCGCTTGTACACGTTCACCCAGACCACGCGATGGCCGGCGCCGATCACGGCCATCATCGCATCGATGAGTGCGGCGGCCGCACCGTCGACCCCATAGGTGGGCCCCGCGTCGTTCGTGCCCAGGGCGACGATCCAGATCGGCGGGTCGAACCCGCCCTGCTTCAGCCGCCGGACCGCGTCGAGCCCCGAGGTCGCGCTCTCCGTCGTGGTGACCGTGAACCGCGCGCTGCGCACCTCGAACTGGAAGGGGCCCCACTGCTGCTCCTCGAAGCGCTGGGGCAGATCGGACCATGCCGCGAACGTCAACGAGTCTCCGATCAGCGCGATCCCGCCATGGCTGCGCACGGTGGCATCCGCGTAGAAGCTCGCCGGCAGTGCATCCGTCCGTGCCGGGGGCAGCACCGGTGTGACGAGCGCCATCGCCACCAGTGCGACCGCCAGCATCGCTGCCAGCCCGGAGAGATGCGACCTGCTCACGAGCCATGCACTGTAGGCCAGTTCTGGTGCTCGTACCCGACGGCTTCCACCCACCCCGCCTGGTCGACGCCGCAACGGGCTCACCCGTTCGGGTTGGTTCGCCGCGGGTGCTGGGGAGGTAGATGAAGGCGCCGCCGTCCACGATGAGCGTGGTGCCGTTGATGTGGCCGGCCTCCGTGGATGCGAGGTACAGGACGGCGTTGGCGACGTCGTCCGGCACAGTAGGGCGCTCTGACTGTCAGCTACGAAGAGCGATTGCCGCCTCGAACTGATCGCGTGCTTCGGTCACGTCGCCCCGATCGGGAGCACCGAAGAAGTCGAGATCGTGCGTCGGTCTGCTTGTGAGCCCCGATGCCAGTAGCGCACCGCCACCTGCGAGCAGGAACCCTTCCGATGCCGGCAGATGGAAGAACAGCCGGGCCACCTCGGCCTGGAACTCGGTCAGGCCGTTCATCGGACGACCGAGTCGATGAGCGGCTGCCATGCCGTCCGGACGTCACGAGGCAGGACGAGGTCGGGCCACAGGTCGACGAGGAGGGCGCCGTCGATGTAGCGGAGCAGATCCGCAGGGGCGCCCTCGCGGAGCACGATCTCGTAGCAGCGGGCTCGCTGTCGGCGGTCGCCGAGCCGGAACACGGTGCCAGGCCTCGACCAGTTCAGCCCGAGCGGCATCGTCACCTCGGCGAAGGCGTCCTCGATCGGCACGCGCCAGAGGCGATCGGCGACGAATACCGGCCGGCCGTGGCGAACCTGTGCCTCGCTGAATGTGACCTTCGGTTCGGTGACCAGTTCGTACCCGATCGCCTCGAGCACGCGCGTCGCAGTTGCCAACGTTGGAGACTTGCGTCCGTGCTCGTAGGCCGAGATGGTGGTGCGCGATGTGCCGGCACGCGCGGCGAGGTCCTCCTGGCTCAGGCCCGCCTGCTGCCTGGCCCGTTCGAGAAGTTCCGCACTCACGGCGGTGAGTGTATCCGATCGGATACTCGCGCGCAGCAGTCGGTTCGGCGCCCGGCGCTCGTACCCGGCGAGGCGAAGCAATCGTCAGCCGCGTACGCCGCACGCCACTCGCGGCGGTGGGGCACAATGGCACGATGACGCATGCCCGCCGCTTCCGCTTCGGCGTGGAGATGGTCGCCCCCTTCGACGGGATGACCTGGGCGGAGTCCGCGCAAGAGCTGGAGGCGATGGGCTACTCCACGCTGTTCGTGCCCGATCACTTCCACGAGGGGCTTGGGCCGATCGCGGCGATGACGGCAGCGGCGATGGCCACCACCTCGTTGGTGGTGGCCCCGATGGTGTTCGCCGCCGACTTTCGCCATCCGGCCGTGCTGGCCCGCGAGATGGCCACGATCGACCTGCTCTCCGACGGCCGGCTGGAGGTGGGCCTCGGCGCCGGATACCAGGTCACCGACTACATGGGCGCGGGCGTCGCGATGGACCCTCCCGGGGTGCGGGTGGATCGCCTCATCGAGCATGTGCACGTGTTGCGCGGGCTGTTCGCCGGCGGACCGTTCACGTTCCATGGCGAGCACTACCGCATCGAGGCACTGGAGGGCACGCCCCGCCCTGCTCGCCCGGGTGGCCCGCCGATCCTCGTCGCCGGCGGCGGCTCGCGCATGCTGACCTTCGCCGCCCGCTTCGCCGACATCGTCGGTGTCAACGTCGCGTTGGCCACCAGCGCTGACCGCGACGCGCCGCGCGATGCGCTGGCGGCGTCGATCGACGCGAAGTTCGAGCTGATCCGTGAGGCCGCCGGCAGCCGCTTCGACGAGTTGGAGTTCCACGCGTGGCTGTCGGTGGTGTCGGTCACCGACGACTCGTCGCGTTTGGCGGAGCGTCTCGCTGACGCGTTCGGGGGCGCACCGGCGGACGCGCTCGAGTCGCCGCTCGTGCTGGTGGGCTCGGAGGCCGAGATCCTCGATCGGCTGGAGGCGAGGCGCGAACGCTGGGGCTACTCGTACTTCACGCTGCCGCAGTCGAAGGCTCGTGAGCTGGCGCCGCTCGTCCACCGTGCGGCGGGCCGTTGAACCCGACCCATCCAACCCGAAGGAGCACCCCATCATGGCCACCTCGTTGAAGGGCCTCGGTGCCCTCACCCTCTTCGTCGACGACCTGCCCTCCGCCACCGCGTTCTACCGCGACGTGTTCGGCCTCGACATCGTCTTCGAGGACGAGTCGTCGGCTGCGTTCGGCTTCGGCAACACCATCCTCAATCTGGTGCTCGCCACCGAGGGACCCGACCTCATCGGTCCCGCCGTGGTGGCTCCAGTGAGTGCGGGCACACGCGCCCAGCTGACCATCTGGGTCGATGACACCGACGCGGTGTGCGCACTGCTCACCGGTCGCGGCGCCGAGTTGCTGAACGGCCCGATCGACCGGCCGTGGGGCAAGCGCACCGCCTGCATCGCCGACCCGGACGGCAACGTGTGGGAGGTGGCCCAGGACATCGCCCCCGCGTGACGCCGCTACAGGTCCTTGGCGAACCAGTGCTGGGCGTACGGGTTGTCGTTGTACCGATCGATCGCGTGGTAGCCGGCACGCTCGTACATCGCGATTGCTTCCAGCAGGGTGGCGTTCGTGTCGAGCACGACCCTCGTCCGCCGCTGGGTTCGGGCCAGCGACTCGAGGTGGGCGAGCAACCGCCGGCCGAGGCCGACCGACCGCCACCCGGGGTGCACCCACATCCGCTTGATCTCCGCGGTCGCGGGGTCGATGCGCTGCAGCCCGCCGCAACCGGCCACATCGGTGCCGTCGTGCACCACCACGAACGCGCCCGCGGGCGGGTCGAACGCGTCCGCGTCGGTGTCGAGCGCGTCGCCGGGTTCGAACCCCCCGGGGAAGCGCGCTGCGAGTTCGGCGAAGTAGGCGGTGACCGCGGCGCGCGCGTCGGCGGAGCGGGCGTCCACGGTGTCGAACGTGACCGTCTCGGCTCGCAGCAGTCGGTCGGCTGTCTCGGGCGTGACCTCGACCATGGTCGCCGACTCTAGTCAGGAACATGGTGCAGCTGCGGCGGCCGCATCAGCTGCCGCCGCGAGCCGCCCAGGCCTTCGCGGTGATGGTGAACGGTGCGTCCGGTAGCCGCGCGCGGCACTCGTCTCGAAGCGCGCGGCGCCCGGCGGTGTCGAGCGCGGCAACGTGCGCGCCTGCCGGGCCGACGCCCAGCGTGTAGGGCTCCCACCAGTCCTCGAACGAAGGATGCACCACGCTGACCTGCAGCGCTGCGTCCTCGATCCTGGTGGCGCCCGCCTCGGCGAGCAACTGGGCGAGGTGGCCCTTGCGGGCGCCGGCGAGGTCGGCCTCGCCGGCGATGCCTGGGGTGAGCCGGCGGGCGGCCGTCCAGAAGACGTCGAGCGGGCCCACGCCGCCTTCGTGCGCCCAGACGCAAGCGGCGACCACCCCGCCGGGACGGGCGACGCGGAGCATCTCGCGCAGGCCTGCGACCGGGTCGGTCATGAAGTGGACGACGAGTTGGGCGAGCGCCGCATCGAAGGAGCCATCCGCGAACGGCAGCTGCTCTGCGGCCGCACGGCGCACCTCCACCTGCGGGTGGCGCTCCTGCGCCGCGCGCACGAACGGCTCCGACGGGTCGCAGGCGGTGACGGCCGACGGCGGCAGCCGCCCCACCAGCTCGGTGGTGAGCGCACCGGGCCCGCAGCCCACGTCGAGCACGCGCTGCCCGGGCGCGACGCCGGCGAACTCGGCAAACTCCGCGGCCAGCGGGCCTGAGTAGCGGCCCATGAACCGGTCGTAGGCCTCAGCGGCGACAGCGAAGCTCACGGCCCGAACGCTACCCCCGCCCGCGGGTGGAGGGCAGCGGCCCGTCCGGTCGCGGTCGCGTGGCAGGCTGTCCGCGTGAGGTGGCGCGCGCGATCCCCCCAGATGCCCACCGCTGGATCGCCGGCGCGGGTCGTGGTCATCGGCGCCGGCTTCGGCGGGCTGAGCGCGGCCAAGGCGTTGCAGCGACCGGACGTCGAGGTCGTGGTGATCGACTCGAACAACTTCCACACGTTCCAGCCGCTGCTCTACCAGGTGGCCACCGCCGGCCTCGACGCCGACGACATCTGCTTCCCGATCCGCGCCTCGCTGCGCGCGCACCGGCGTTCGCGGTTCCTGCTCGGTGCGGTCACCGCCATCGATCTTGCCGGGCGGACCGTCACCGTCGACGGCGACCGCGTGGAGCGCTTCGACCACCTCGTGATCGCGGCCGGATCGGTGAGCGCGACGTTCGGCATCGAGGGCGTGGCGGCCGCGACGTTCCCGCTGAAGACCGTCGACGACGCGCTCGCACTGCGCTCGCACCTGCTGGGGTGCTTCGAGGCCGCGGCGCGCGGCGACGCGGTGGACCTCGGCATCGCGGTGGTGGGCGGGGGCCCGACGGGAGTGGAGATGGCGGGTGGCCTGCGCGAGCTGATCGACAAGGTGCTGCGCAAGGACTACCCCGAGCTCGACCTGCGCGACATCCCGATCACACTGATCGAGGCGGCCGAGCGCGTGCTCGGCCCGTTCCACCCGTCGCTGTCCGAGCATGCACTCGCGGCGTTGCGGCGGCGGCGCATCGGCGTCGAGCTCGGCACCGGCGTCGCCCGCGTCGAGCCCGGTGCTGTCGTGCTGAAGGATGGGGCGCAGAAGGACGGGGTGCTGAAGGACGGTCGGCGGATCGAGGCGGGCACCATCGTGTGGGCCACCGGCGTGGCCGGCAACCCGGTGGCGACGATGCTCGGCGTGCCGCTCGGTCGCGGCGACCGCATCCCGGTGCAGGCCGATCTCTCGCTCGCCGGGCACCCGCACGTGTTCGCCATCGGCGACATCGCGCTGCCGCCAGGCCCACCCCTGCCGCAGGTGGCGCAACCGGCAATCCAGGGCGGGGCCCACGCGGCACGCCAGATCCACGCGCTCCTCGACGGGCGGGCAACGGCGCCGTTCGCCTACCGCGACAAGGGCTCGATGGCGACGATCGGCCGCAACCAGGCGGTGGCGGAGCTGCCCAACGGGTGGCGGTTCCACGGGTTCGTGGGCTGGCTGATGTGGCTGGGGCTGCACCTCGTCGAGTTGATGGGCTTCCGCAACCGGGCCAACGTGCTGGTCAAGTGGGCCTGGAACTATGTCACCTACGACCGTGGGTCGCGGATGCTGCTCGGCCGCGGCCGGGCCCTATCGTGCGACGGATGACCGCAGACCCGGTGATGCTCGACTACCTGCGCCGGCTGGGCGTGGAGGCGATGCCACCGTCGGCCGAGGCGCTCGCCGCGCTGCACCGTGCCCAGGTCGAGCGCATCCCGTACGAGACGACATGGATCCACCTCGGCGAGCGGTGGGGCATCGACCCCGCCGAGTCGGTCCGGCGCATCGCGCAGCAGGGCCGGGGCGGGTACTGCTTCCACCTCAACGGCGCGCTCGCCCGCCTGCTCGCCGCGCTCGGCTATTCGGTCACCATGCACGTCGGCGGTGTGCACGGTGGTGAACCGAGCCAGGAGGCGATGACGAACCACCTCGTGCTGACGGTCGACGGGCTGCCCACCGACGGGAACCCCGGCGGCGTGTGGTACGTGGACGCCGGCCTCGGCGACGCGCTGCACGAGCCGCTGCCGCTGCTGGAGGGCAGCTACCGGCAGGGGCCGATGGTGTTCGGACTGTCGCGCGACACCAGTGGTGTGGGGGACTGGCACTTCACGCACGACCCGAAGGGTGCGTTCGCCGGCATGACGTTCCGCGCTGCAGCGACCTCGATGGACGCGTTCGCCGACCGGCACGCCTTCCTGTCCACCTCGCCCGAGTCGGGGTTCGTCCGCACCGTCACGGTGCAGCGTCGAGACCATGATCGTCTCGTCGTGGTGAGGGCGCTCACGGTGACGACGGTCGCGGAGCGCACCGAGTCGCGGGTCGTGTCCGATCGGGCGGAGTGGTTCGACCTGCTCGCCGACGAGCTGCACCTCCGCCTCGACGGCGCCGGCGCGGCGGCGAAGGATCGCCTCTGGCAGCACGCAGTGGCCGCCCACGAGGCGTACGAGCGGGCAAGGAGCGAAGGCTGAGATCCGTCAGCCGCCGGACGGTACATCCGGCGGTCGCGCGTCGAAGTCGATGCGCATGACGAGCCTGCGCGCCGTCGGGTGGCTGACCTCGGTGAAGCCCGCGGCGGCCAGCGCGCTCGCGCTGCCGACGTGCAGCTCACCCCACGGGATGTCGACGCCGGGCGTGGTGATCATGGGGTACGCCTCGAGCGCGCGTGCGCCGTGGCGCCGTGCGTGCTCGACGCACGCGTGTGCGAGCGCGCGGCTGACGCCGCGGCGGCGGAACCCAGCGCGGGTGACGAAGCACGTGACGGCCCAGACGCTGGCATCGCCACGGTCCTCGGCACGGCCGGCCCACGGCACGGGCATCGTCGCCAGCCGTGCGTATTCGGTGCGCGGCTCGACGGCACACCAGCCGGCGGGTTCGCCGCCGAGGTAGGCGACCAGCCCGCTGGTGGTGCCGGATCCGGGGTGGTCGCAGTCGGTCTGGTCGCGCAGTCGGAACGCCCGCTCCTCGATCGGCACCGACCGCCACTGGTTGGCGGGAATCTTGAAGTGCTGGCACTGGCAGCGCGCCGTGTCGCCGCGAGTGCCGAAGACGAGCTGGATGTCGGCCCAGGTGGCCTCGTTGGCGGGCACCACGGTGATCTCGTCTGTCGGCTCGGGAGCTGCCACCCGGTCACCGTAGCCACCGGTGTGCCGTACTGTGACCGCATGGTGCTCGAGTTCAGCGGCGAGGTCTGGTTCTGGCGCGGCCCGGCGCCGTGGTACTTCGTCACCGTGCCGGAGGACGAGAGCGTGGAGCTGGAGGCGCTGTCGTCGCAGCTCAGCTACGGCTGGGGCTGCATCCCGGTCAGTGCCAGCGTCGGCGACACCACGTGGTCGACGTCGCTGTTCCCGAAGGACGACCTGTACCTCGTACCGGTGAAGGCTGCGGTGCGGGCGGCAGAGCGGATCGAGCTGGGCGACGTCGTCACGGTCCGGCTCACGTGCTGATCCTCCTGCCGGCCTCCGACGCGAAGCACCCGGTCACCGTCGGCTTGCCGTTCGATCCGGCGAGCCTGTCGTTCCCGGCACTGGCCGATACACGCGCGATGGTGCTCGACGCGCTGATCGAGGCCAGCGCGGCGCCCGACGCGCGACGCCGCCTGGGCGTGCCGGCGAGCCAGCGCGACGTGGTGAGCCACCACTGCGACATCCTGCGTGCGGCCGCCGCCCCTGCGGAGGCGGTGTACGCCGGTGTGCTGCACGAGGCCATCGGGTTCGCCGGCATGGATGCCGCCGCGCGCCAGCGGGCGCGCAGCTGGGTCGTGATCATCTCGGCGTTGTGGGGTGCGGTGCGGCCCGGCGACCGGATCGCCTCCTACCGTCTCGACATGTGCGGTCGCCTGCCCGGGTTGGCCCACCTGCCCGATGTGTGGCGCCCGGCGCTCGCCGAGGTGCTGCCCTCGGCGGTGGGCGAGGGCCTGCTCGTCGACTGCCGCAGCGCCGAGTACGCAACCGCCTGGCGGCCGGCCGGAGCGCTTGCCGAGCGCACGGTGGTGCTGAGGGTGATGCGCGAGCAGGACCGTTCGCGCGGTGCCGTGTCGCACCCTGCGAAACGCACGCGCGGCCTCGTCGTGGGCCGGATCCTCACCGACGCGATCGACCCTCACCGGCCGGAGGGTCTGGCCGAGGCCCTGGCAGCGCACTTCGACGTGGAGTTGCTGCCTGGCTCGCGTCCCGGAACGGCCGGCGAGCTGCGGGTGGTCGAGGCACGAACCTGACCGTCTGGCCCGCCGCACAACGGCGCAGCCCGCGGGCGCGGTCGAGACGCAGGACCACTCGCCGGCTCTCGCCCCGCCGGCGCACCGTGACGGCGACCGTGGGGCCGCGGTCGCGTGGATCGGTGGCGTCGCGCGCGAGTGCCTCGCTCGTCGTCGCGTCGAGGGTGAGCAGCGCGACGAGCGCATCGAGGCAGGGGTCGAGCGCCGCGGCCTGAGCACGGTAGGCGGCCACCGCCTCCGGGGTGAGCTGCGGGGCGAGCGCGCTGTTGCCGGCGTTCTCACGGGCGATCCGCAGCGCCGTCAGCGCGGTTGCATTGGCGTTCAGCGGGATGGCACCGTGCTGGCCGCACCAGCGCCCGAACGAGGCGAGGTCCAACCGGTAGGCCTCGCTCGCGCCGGCCGAGTCCTGCTGAGCGAGCCACGCCTCGATGAGTGCCCGCTGCAGAGCCAGCCGAGTGGTGTCAGGAGTCGTCCCCACGCCTTCATGATGCTCACCATGACCCGCGCCGTCAACGGATGGCGCGGCTAGCCGATGCGGGCTGCGTCGATCGCCCGCACGGCTGCGTCGGGATCGGCCGTGCTGATGGTGACTCGCTTCCCGTTGGTGAGCGTGAGCCGCAGCGCAGGCCCGTTGCGCAGCGTCAGCATGAGGCCCCGACGCGGCGACCAGTAGAGACCCCATGCCCACATCGACCGGGAGAGCTCGACACGCTCCGCCTGCTGGATGCGGTCGACCGGGTAGTGGAACCGTGGCCACCCGAACACGCCGAAGTGCACGCTGACGCCGTTGGCCCCGGCGATCGTGCGCACGCTCGACGCCGTGAACAGGTTCACGAGCACGGCGGCGGCGACAACCGTGAGCGGCACGAGGACTCCGGCATCCGTCCACGACCCGTGCGACCCCTGGGCCATTGCGAGCAGCGGCACGACGAGCGCGGTGGACAGCCAGATGGCCGGCCAGTTGGTGGCCCGCCCGCTGTAGAAGATGCAAACCTGCTGGTCGGTCATGTCAGCTCCCGGATGAGTTCGATGAGTTCGTCGCGACGCAAGCCGTGGTCGCGGGCCAGGGCGAGCAGCTTCGTGGCCGCGCGCACGACCGCCGTCGGCGGCGGCGCGGCCCGCTCGACGCGCACGCCGCGCCCACGGCGGAAGGAGAGCACTCCCTCGTCGCGCAGCAGGCGGTAGGCGGCCAGCACGGTGTTGCGATCCACCACCAACGCCTCGCCGAGCTCGGCGGCAGGCGGCAGCGGATCGCCGACGCTCAGCTCGCCGCGAGCGATCGCTCGGCGGACGGAGCTGGCGATCTGTTCTCGCAGCGGCTCCGGTGCGGAGGGTTCGACAGTCCACAACATGGTGCTATTGAAACTAGCACCATTGTCTCCGGTGTCAAGGCTGGCGGGCTTCCCTGCTGCCTCCTTGCGCGGTTCGTCGAAGTGGGTCAAGATCCGACGGCTCGGGCTTGGATGGTCGTGGGGTGCGCAGCGGAGGAGCTTCGGGCGTCGGTTGCGGTCGAGACCATGGGAGGAAGGTTGGGACGTGGATGGGTGTCGTCAACGCCGGACGTGCGGTCCGCGTGGCGCGCGCTCGACGTGGTCGCCGGCGTCGCCCTCCCTCTCGGGCTGAGCCGGCTGCTGCTGCTCGCCGACGATCCCTCCGACTACTGGCCGGGGGGTGTGCTGGTGGCCGGAGTCGTCGCGCTCGCCGTGGTGCTGGGTCGGCGGGCCTGCATCGCCGGCGCGGTCACGGCCGTCGGCTGCGCCTGGTGGTGGTTCGTCGCGCCCTCGCACAGCCTGCGCTTGCCCGGTTGGCCGGAGGCGCTGTCGCTGGCCTCGATGGTGGTGCCCATCACCGGTGTGACGATCCTCGTCCTCGCGCTCGAACGCTCACGCTCGGCCACCACCAAGCAGCTGGAGCTGGTCGACGCGGTGATGTCGGCGACGCAGGTGGGCACCGGCGTGATCGACGCCGAGGATCAGGTGGTGGCGATGAACGAGCGGCTTGCCGAGCTGGCGGGTGTGCGGCCGGATCAGTCGCTGCCGCTGCCGCTGCCGCTGGTGTCGCTTCCCGAGCTGTCCGCCATCATCGGTGACGCCGTCGAGCGTGCGCGCATCAGCGGCGCACAGGTCCGCAACCTGCAGCGCACGACGCGCCGCGGTGGGTTGCAGGTCCATCATCGGCTGAGCATCCGCCCTCTCGACGGGACGGGCGGCGACCGCCGGCTCGTGCTCAGCGTGGAGGACGTGACCGAGGTCGTTCGTGCCGACGAGCGCGCCGATCTGATCGCTCGCTGCGCGCAGGAGTTGGCGGGCGCCGCCACCGCCGGCGAGGTCGGCGAGGCGGTCGCCTCGGTGCTCGCCGCCACCTTCGGCGCACAGGTCGCCCTGGCCGTCCCGACCGACGATCGCGACCACCTGGAGCTCGTGCACCTGGAGGGCTACGGCGCCGACGTCGAGCGACGCTGGGGTGGCCGAGGGTGGCAGCTCGACGAGCGACACCCGATCTGCGACGCCCTGCGCGCCGGCGAGTGGCTGGAGCTCGCCGACGCCGACCAGTTCGACGCCGCCTACCCGGCCCTCGCGTCGCGGCGGGCATCCACCGGCGTGCAGACGGTGATCGCCATCCCGCTGGTCGGGGCGGTCACCCGCACCGACCCCCTGGGGGTGCTGCAGCTGGCGTGGACGCGACGCTTCACGGCGACGGAGGGCGCACGCGAGTACATGGAGCTCGTCGCCTCGCTGGCGCAGATGGCGCTCGCCCGGCTGGAGCTGGTGGCGCTGGCATCGCGCGACGAGTTCCGGTCCGCGCTCGACTCGATGATCGGTGAGGTCACCATCGGCCGCGCCGTGCGCGACGAGAACCAGCGCATCGTCGACTTCGTCGTCGAGTTCATCACCGCCGGCGCGGTGGCCGGCACCGGCCGAACGGTCGCCGACATGGTGGGGCGGCGAATGCTCGAGCTCGTACCCCACTGGGGCCACAACGGCTTCTTCGACGCGATCGCGAAGGTGGTCGACACGGGTGAACCACTCGTCAACAGCCGGCTGCCCGTGCAGGTCGCGTCGGCTGCGGGCGGGCAGGTCGAGCGCTGGTGGTCCGTCCAGGTCACCCGGTTCCGCGACGGCTACCTGCTCGCCTGGCGCGACGTCACCGACGACCTGGAGGTCGAGCGGGTGGCGCAGGGCGCGCGCGAGTCGGCGCTGCGCGAGCTGGCTGCGGTGGGGGTGCTGCAGGAGGCGTCGCTGCCGAAGGTGATGCCCGCGGATCCGCGGCTGGAGCTCATCGCCCGCTACGAGCCGGTCTCGGCCGAGATGCCGGTGGGCGGCGACTGGTACGACGTGTTCCTGCTGGACGACGGTCGCCTCGGTCTGGTGATCGCCGACGTAGCCGGCCACGGTCGTGCGGCAGCGTCGGACATGGTGCAGCTGCGCAACAAGCTGCGCGGCGCGTCGTTCGGTGGCGACCATCCGGCGATGGTGATGCACCGCATCAACCGGATGGCGATCCGCACCGGCGCGTCGGCGACGTGCCAGTACGCGATCCTCGACCTGGAGCGGATGCAGCTGGAGTGGGTGAGCGCGGGCCATCTGCCGCTGCTGCACGTACCGAATGGCGGTGCGCCCACGCTGCTCGGCCCGTCGGGTGACCCGCTCCTGGGGCTCGACCGCGACGCCCGCTTCCACTCGGATCACCTCGATCTCGCCGCCGGCGACATCCTGCTGCTCTACACGGACGGGCTCGTCGAGCGCCGGCGGGAGCACCTCGACGTGGGGCTCGCCAGGCTGGTGGCCGCCGCCTCCACCGGTGGCCCGCTGGCCGCGATCGTGGAGGAGGCGATCCGCAGCGCCCCCAACGTGCCCCGCGAGGACGACCTGTGCCTGCTCGCCGTGCGCATCGTCGGCATCGGCCGCTGAACGCGGCCGGCATGCGACGCTGGCGGCCAAGCGCGGAGTCGAACCGCTGAGTCCCCTGTGAAGGTCGACTGCTCATCGCCGTACCCCGGTGGCCGTGGTCCAGTGTGCCCGAAAACGGAGCGGATCACACACGATCTCCCGTGCGCGCAGGGCCGGCTCGAGCCGGCAGACCGTTCGGCCACCCTGCTGAAGCCGCCTCTAGATACTGGTGTCAGTGTCAAGTAAGGTGGCCGAAGCAGAGTCGAGGGGGAGCACGTGCCAGAAGTTCAGCCAAGGGGTGTCGTCGTCCACGGTGCGATGCCCGAACCGCAGCCGATCACCGCCGAGCGCTACACGTCCGAGGCGCAGCTGCGTCGCGAGTTCGACGAGCTGTGGCCCCGGCTGTGGCAGTTCGCCTGCCTCGAGCGCGACGTCGCGCAGCCGGGCGAGTACGTCGTGTGGAACCTCGGTCGCGAGTCGATCGTCATCTCACGCACCCAGACCGGTGTGCTGGCCGCCAACTACAACGTCTGCCAGCACCGCGGCGCACGCATCCTGGTCGACGAGCGCGGGTGCGCCGAGCGGTTCACCTGCCCGTACCACGGATGGTCGTACCGCACCGACGGACGCCTCGTGGTGGTGCCCGACAACCAGCGCTTCGCCGAGCCGGTGGATCGTGAGCAGTACTCGTTGAAGCCGGTGCGCGTGGAGGCCGCCCTCGGCCTGGTGTTCGTGTGCACCGACCAGTCGGCGCCGTCGCTGGCCGACTACATGGGCCCGGTGATCGAGCGGCTCACGCCCTACAACCTGCCGGGCATGACCCTGATCGCCGATCAGACGGTGCTGCTCAACTGCAACTGGAAGGCGGTGCTCGACAACTTCCACGAGCTGTACCACGTGGAGCACATCCACCCGCTGCACGCGCTGCACTTCGACTGCCCCACGTCGCTCGTCGACCTGTTCCAGCGCGGCCACACGGGGGTGCACATCCACGGGCACACCGTGAACACCCGCCTGCCGATCCCGCGCGAACCGCCGCCCGTGCTGGATCGGGCGTTGCGCATGTTCGGCGCCGACCCTGCCGACTACCACGGCCGGGTGCTCGAGGTGCGCGAGGCCGTGCAGCACCTGCGCCGCGCGGCGGGCCCGCGCCTGGGCTGGGACTACGACGCGTTCACCGACGAGCGGCTCAGCGACGTGGAGCAGTACAACACGTTCCCGAACCTGATGATCACCGTGCAGGCCGACGACGCGATGGTGATGCGGGCCCGCCCCCATCCCACCGACCCGGACTGGTGCTACTGGGACAAGTTCAGCTTCCACCGCCAGCCTGACGAAGCCGTGGCCCGCCGCCATGGCGTGCCGTTCGAGCCGTTCAGCACCGCCGACCTGGCGCCCGTGCCGCGCCCTCAGCACGACGAGTTCACCCAGGACGACATCATCGCCGGCCGCAAGACGATGGGCGTCACCATCGATCAGGACGTGCACTTCATCCGCGACGTCCAAGCCGGCATGCACTCGCGCGGCTTCGGCGCGCAGCTGCTGTGCAGCGACGAGGTGCGCATCCAGCACTACCACGACTGGTACGATCGGTGGTTGGCCGCCGGCAAGGGCTGACCAGAGTGGCGCCCGGCGGTCTTCCCATCTTCCAGTTCGCCTACGTGGTGGACGACCTCGCGAGTGCGGCCCAGCACTGGGCCTCCACGACGGGTGCAGGCCCCTTCTTCGTCGCCGCGCACCACCGCGCCGACCGCTTCCTCTACCGCGGCGAGCCGATCGAGGCCGACGTCAGCTACGCGTTCGGCTACTCGGGTGCCATGCAGATCCAGCTCGTGGTGCAGCACGACGAGCTGCCGTCGATCTACCGGGAGGTGTTCCCGAGTGGTGGCGGCGGCTTCCACCACATGGCCTCGCTCGTGGTCGACTACGACGGCGCTCGCCGGCGGCTGCTCGACCAGGGCCACCAGCTCGCCCTGCGAGCTCGACGCGAACGACATCCACGCGTGCTACTTCGACTGCCGAGCGACGCTCGGTGGCTTCGTCGAGCTGCACTCGCACACCGATCGCATCGCGGCGACGTTCGCGAGGTGGCAGCGGGCACACGAGGAGTGGGACGGCCGGGGCGACCCGCTGCGCCACCACACGAGCGGCACGTAGGAACGCAGCCGTGATGGAGCCCCCGCCTTCTCTGTCACACCCCTTTGCGACGATGCGTACATGAGTTCGTGGGTTGAGTCGGATGATGCGACGTTGGAGGCGATGAGCCCCGCCGAGCGCGAAGCCTGCTGGCGCGCCCTCGAACGCGAACGCGTGCAGCTGGAGGCCCGGATGGCCCGGTTCGTGCACCGGTTGGGTGAGCGTGGCGACCATCTGGTCGATGGGCATCGCAGCCTGCGCGCCTTCGGGCGGGCTGCATGCAACTGGTCCACCGCCGAGGCGGCCCGGATCGAACGCCTCGGCCGGCTGCTGGCCCGATACCCCACTGTGTCGGACGCGGTTGCTGCCGGCAGGCTCGGCATCCCACAACTTCGAGTGCTCGCCGGGCTCGCCGCCAACCCGCGCACGGTCGCCCAGCTCGATGACGCGATCGATCTGCTCGTCGAGCAGGCCTGCATGTTGGACTTCGACGATCTGTTCATCGTCGCCCGACGGTGGGAGTCGTTGGCTGATGAAGACGGCGCCGGCGACCGGCATGAGCGCGCCCACAGGAACCGCAACGCCCGGTTGCACATCGGCGACCACGGCTTCGAGCTCACCGCGAATGGTGGCAACACGGTCGGGGTGCAGTGGCAAGAGGTGCTCGATGCGTTCGTGCAGTCCGAGCTCCTCGCCGACTGGGAGGCCGGTGTCGCCGAGTTCGGTGACGAGATGTGCCCCGCCCGCCTCGCCCGCACCGACGCCCAACGACGCGCGGATGCGTTGCACGCGATCTTCCTCGCCGCCGCCGCCGCTTCGTCGGCCAGCACCGGTACTGGAGTGACGGTGAACTTGGTGATGGGGTACGACCGGTTCCAGCGTGAGCTCACCCGCGCCCTGGGCGGCGACCCCGAACCTGTCGACCACCTCGATCTGTTCCAGCCGTGCGAGACGGTCGACGGGCACCAGCTGGACCCGCGTGACGTGATGATCGCGGCGGCGATGGGGCATGTGCGCCGGGTGGTCGTCGATTCCGCCGGTGTCGTGGTCGACATCGGCCGCCGCCAGCGCCTGTTCACCGGTGTGTTGCGCGAGGCCGTGATGTTGGCCTCGGCGAGGTGTACGTGGCTGGGCGACAACCGTCGGACGAAGTTCTGTCAGGCGGATCACATCGTCCCGCATGCGGATGACGGGCCGACCCAGGTGGACAATGGTGGCCCCGAGTGTGGGCATCACAACCGGTTCAAGACCCGCGGGTATCGCACCTGGCGCGACCCACACAGTCACTGGCACACCTACCGCCCCGACGGCACCGAGATCGGCTGGCGCGCCGACCTCCACGTCGTCGAGACCCCGGCCGTCGAACCGGAACCTGTCGAGCCCGAAGCCGCCGAATCCGGAGCCGTCGCGACGCGCGCTGTCCACGGGTGGACCGTCGAACACATCACCCTCGAAGACCTCCTCGCCGGCTGACGCCGGTGGGTGTCCCGCGGAGGCGGCGCCGGAGGGCATCCTGTAGCTACTGCACACCCCGAAGGAGCCGCGATGTCGCGTGTCCGTGTCCACAACTTCTCGATCTCGCTCGACGGGTTCGCCACCGGCGAGGGGCTGTCGCTCGATGCGCCGTTCGGTCATGCGGGCCGCCGGCTCCACGAGTGGATGTTCGCCACCCGGTTCGCCCATCGTGAGGTGCTCGGCCTGCCGGGCGGCAGCGAGGGCCTGGACAACTCGATGGCCGAGCAGTTCGGGCCGGGGATCGGTGCGGAGATCATGGGAGCCGGCAAGTTCGGCCCTCCGGGGTGGCAGGACGACCCGCAGTGGCGCGGCTGGTGGGGTGACAACCCACCGTTCCACTCGCCGACGTATGTGCTGACGCACCGGCCCCGACCGCCGCTGGAGATGGACGGTGGAACCACCTTCCACTTCCTCGACGCCACACCGGCGGATGCACTGGCGGTGGCGCGTGAGGGTGCCGGTGGCCTCGACGTGCGCATCGGCGGCGGTCCCACCGTGGTGCGCGGTTTCCTCGCCGCCGGGCTCGTCGACCACCTGCACGTCGTGCAGGTGCCGATCGTGCTCGGTCGGGGCGTGCGCCTGTGGGACGGGCTGGAGGGGCTCGAGCAGCAGTACGCGGTCGAGGCCGTCACCACGCCCAGCGGCGTCACCCACCTCACGTTCATCCGCTGAAGGCGAGAACCCAAGCGTTGCGCTCGCATGCAGAGCACCTGGCCGGCCTCGACGCGGTGCGGGCCGCGACCGAGCTGCTGCGCCGTGTCCGTCGTGCCCATCCCACCAAGGGCTTGTTCGAGGCGGGTGACGTGCAGTGGCGTTGGCGGATGGAGCGGTCGACCGATCTCCTCCCGCAGCTGTTCTGGTTCGATGACGCCCTCCGCCCGGTGGCCGCCGCGATCGTGACCGACTGGGGTGGCACGGTCGGGTTCGACCCGATCGTGCTGCCCGACGCGCCCGCAGCCTGGGTCGCCGAGGTGGTCGATCGCGGCCTCGCCCACGCCGCCGCTGCAGGGTTCGGCACCGTGGAACTGGAAGTCGACCGCGCCGACGCCGCCATGCGGGAGGCGCTGGCCGACCGCAGGTTCGAGATCGCCGGCGACGGCGTCGTCGAGGCCTGGCTGGCCGCGGGCGAGCGGCCGCCGATCAGCCCGCTGCCCGACGGCTACCGGTTGGCGGACCGTGCCGGTTCGGCGACCAGCCCGCACCACATGGTCGGTCGCAGCGGGCCGGCGGTGGAGGCCCGCCTGCGCCAGACGTCGCTGTACCGGCCAGAGCTCGACCTCGTGGTGCTGGCCGCCGACGGCAGCGTGGCCGCGTACGGGTTGTGCTGGCTCGACCCGGCGACGGCGACGGGCCTGGTGGAGCCGATGCGCACCGAGGACGGCCATCAGCAGCAAGGCTTGGCCCGTCATGTGCTCACCACCGGCCTCCACCGTCTCGCCGCGGCGGGTGCCACACGCATCAAGATCTGCTTCGAGCAGGGCAACCCGGCGTCGAGCCACCTCTACCTCAGCACAGGTTTCCGCTCCATCACTCAGACCGACCGCTGGTCCGGCCCCACCCGCACGTCGTGACGGCGGCGGCGCCGGCGATCAGAGCAAGAACTCGCCGGCAACGAAGCTCACCGCCATCGTGAGGACCCCCACGACGAGCGTTCTGGCCAGCATTCGCCGCTGGATCAGCTGCCCGGTTCGCGACGACACCATCGACGACAGCACCAGGGTGACGGTGACGGCGGTGAGGATCGCCCACGGCTCGACGTCGACCGGCGCGAAGTAGGTGATCAGCAGCGGCACGAGCGCGCCGAGCACGTACGCCGTGCCGGCGCCGAGCCCGAACCAGATCGGGAACGTCGCCGGCACGGGCTCGGCGAAGCTGTACTCCCACTCCAGCTGGGCGGCCAGGGCGTCGTGCGCGTGCAGCTGGCGGGCGACCTCACGTGCGGTCTCGGGCGCGAGGCCACGCTCTTCCCAGTGGCGCGCCAGCTCGGCCAGCTCCGCCTCCGGATCCCGGGCGAGGTCGTCGCGCTCTCGCTTCGCCGCCAGCAGTTGCGCGTCGCGCTCGGCTGCCTGCTCGGCCCACGACGCCCCGGCCACGCTGAGCCCGCCGGCGATCGCGGCAGCCGAAGCCGTGAACAGCAGCACCCGGTTCGACGCGCCCGCTCCGGCGAAGCCGAACAGCAACCCGGCCGTGGCGATGATCCCGTCGTTGGCGTCGATCGTCCACGACCGGTGCGCCGACGCGTCGCGGAGCCGCTCGCGCAGATCCGCCCACGGGCCTGCCACAGAACTCCACGCCATCACCACCTCCGATTCGCTCGTCGCGACGGTACCGGTGGCGGCGTGCCGGTGCCAGGACGGGCGACAATCCGGTTGATCAGCCGGGACCGCGTGCGTGACCATGGGCTCGTGACGACCTACAGCGTGCGAGCCGCCGCCGCCGACGACATTGCAGTGCTGGTCCGCGGCCGTGTCCGGATGTTCGAGGACATGGCCGCGTACGCCGGCACGACGTTCGACCCAGCGCTCGCTGCCCGCATCGCCGAGGAGTCGGCGTCGCTGTTCGCGGCCGGGTGGGGTCGCGAACACGTCGGCTGGGTCTGCGAGCTCGATGGTGGGGCGGTCGCGAGCGCGATGGTGACGCTGCAGCCGTGGCTTCCGCATCCCCGGTACCCAGGCGGCGTGCGCGCCTACTACCACTCCGTGCACACCGACCCAGCCCATCGCGGCCGCGGTCTCGCCAAGCGCCTCACCGAGCTCGCCATCGACTGGGCCCGCGAGCACGGCTTCACCCATCTCGTGCTGCACGCGAGCGAGCAGGGCCGCCCGATCTACGAGCGCCTCGGATTCACGAACTCCAGCGAGTGGATCCTGCCCCTCGGCTGAGCGCGGCGGCGCGGAGGGCGCCCCGGGTCGTCAGCGCAGCAGCGACTCGATCGACGCCGCGGCCATCGCCGCGCCGTCCTTGCCGGCGAGCTCGCTCGCGCGACCGCGGGCTGCCTGCTGGAAGCCGGTGTCGGCAAGAACCTGCTCGACCGTGGCGCGGATCTGCTCCACCGTCGCGTCACCGGGCAAGGCTCGCCCGACGTGCCACTCCTCGAGCAGCTGGGTGATCTGCACCTGGTCGGCGCCTTTGGCCGGCATCCCCACGATCGGAAGCCCGTGGTGCAGCGCCCGCATGGTGGTGCCGTGGCCGCCGTGGCCGAGCACCATGCTGGCACGGCGCATCAGCGCGTCGTGGTCGGCGAAGGCGACGAGATGGGCGTTGGCAGGTGCGGCGAGCTCGGTCGGGTCGACGATGCCACCGGTGGTGCCGACCACGTGGACGGGCAGCGGTGCGAGCGCGTCGAGGGCGCGTTGCAGCGAGTCGACGTTGCGTTGCTCGGGGACGGTGCTGAAGCTCAACAGGACGATCGGTGTCGGGTCGTCGTCCGGCCAGGGGAGTGCGGCCGGAGCGGCGCGTCGCTCGGCAGCGAGCACCGGTGCGCCGTGCACCACGTTGCCCCAACCGGTGCTCGGCGTTCCGTCGAACCCGGCGAGCGTGTTCACGTGGAGCAGCTCGCGATCGCCCCACAGGGTGTCGAGGGAGTCGAGCGCTCCGAACCCGGCGCGCCGGCGGGCGTCGCTCTGCATCGCGAAGTTGGCTCGCCAGCCGTCGAGGATGCGGTGCAGGAACGTGTGCAGCATCACCGCGGATGGGCATCCGAACTGGGGCGCCACCTGCAGGGCCGCGCTGAACATCGCGTCGACCACCACTGCGTCTGGCTGCACTCGGCCGATCGTCTCGACGAGCTCGTCGCCCACCAACGCAGAGCTGGTGTAGCCGAACACCGTCGGCAGCGGGTGGAAGGCGTAGCGGTCGAGCGCCGTGAACGCCTGCGCCAGCGGGGACGCGTCGAGGCCCGCAGCCGTGACACGTTCGACCATCTCGGGTCGGCCGTGGAAGTGCACGTGGTGGCCGCGCTCCTCCAGCCTGCGAGCGATGCCGAGGCTGGGGGTGAGGTTTCCCCCTCCGTCCCAGCACGCCCAGAAGATCTCTGCCATGTCAGTTCCCCCTGTTCCCCGTCAGCGCGCCATCCACGAGGCGCACCACGATCTTCTCGGCCGCTGCCCGCTCGAGACCGAGGTCTCGGCGCAGCAGCTTCCACACGTACACGTCGGTCGCGGCGACGACCGCGGTGGTCACCTCCGTGCGACGCCGGGCGCGGTGCGCCCGCAGCGCCGGACGGAACCCGTCATCCACCCAGCGGCGGTGCATCGCTCGTCCGGTGGCAGCCACCTCCACGAAACCGGCGACCCGGCGCTCTTCGGCGAGCATGCGGATCACGCGATCACCGATCGTCTCGTAGTCGTCGAACAGGGCGGTCACGCCGTCAGCGGTCGAGGTGAACGGTTCCACCGCGATGTGCTGCGCCTCGGTTCCGCCATGATCGGCTCGGAACGTACCGATCGCGGCCATGATGACCCCGTCGCGGTTGCCGAATGCCCGCAGCACGGTCTGCACGCTCACGCCTGCCATCGCGGCCACGCGCTCGACGGTGAACTCCGTCGAGTCGTCCGTGAAGAGCTCCTGGGCTGCGGCCACGATCCGCTCCCGCGTCTCGGCCGCGCGCTGCTCGCGTATCGGGCTCGAGTAGGACCGCGTCGAGTTCACGGAACGAACACTGACATGAACATACATTGGTGTCAATCAGATCTACATGAAATACGGACGCGCTCTGCCAGGCTCAACCCTGTCAAACCCTTCGAGACCGCAGCCAGCCGCAACGACGAGTTGGGCGCAGTGTGGTTCGCCGATGTTGCACGACGGGAACGGGCGCCGCGTGGCGCCCGCAGCTGTCCCGCGTATGCCAACATGGCGCGATGCCAGTCCACGCTCGCACAGGGGCCGAACAGGACCTCACCGTGGCGGGTGAGCGGGCGGCGACGCCGTACACGCTCGACCGACATACCGGGAATGCGCCGCCGGCACCGCTGGGTGCATCACTCGGGCTTGCCACGCTCAGCGCCGGGCCCGTGCAGCACGATGTCGCGGACAGCTCGGCCGGCCGGCGAGTCCGGCGATCGGCGGTACCCCGGGCGTCTGCCACTGCGGTCGCGACGGTGCCGCACCGCATCCAGCGGGCAGGGTTCACGTATGCGGGTAACGAGGAGGTCCGCGGCTCGATCTCCACCCCGCAGGAGCTTCGGGCAGGCATCGAAGGTCTCCTCGACAACACCTTCGTCGGCGTGCGGGCCCTGTTCACCGCGGGTGGCGTGGTCACCTCGGTCACCGGTTGGGGCGAGTTGCTGTTCGGCCTGCTCGCCGAGGACAACGACATGGCAGACCTCACGGCGAGCGACTGCTCCGACATCGTCGAGACGATCAAGGCCGAGAACCGCAAGGAGCAGTTCCTGCAGATCGTGGAGTTCTACGGCTACTTCGACGACTCGTACGCCACCCCGGTGTGGACGCTCGACGTCTTCAAGCGCGAGCTGAAGTCTCACCAGATCAACGTCGACGAAGACGGCAAGGACGATGCCACGCTGGAAGCGCTCCTCGCCGCCCGTGGCGACCGCGAGCATCTCGTGGAGGACCCTGAGCGGACGTTCCAGTTCGGCACCGACACGGAGGAGCTCGACATCGCGGGCCTGAAGAGCACGCTCGACGAGCTGCTCGGCGAATCGGTGAGCTGGGGCCACGAGATCACCGATTGCATGGACGATGCCGGCAAGAAGGGCGAGATGTACTACTACCAGTCGGGCGCAGGCCTCACCCAGGTCGGAACGACGTCGCAGAGCCACGCCTCGTCGAAGGGCGGCAGGACGATCATCTGGGAGACGGCCGGCGACGTGACGGAGATCCTGGCCATCGGCAAGCACACCACCCGCGCCGACACCCGCCTGAGCAAGGGTGCTTCTTATGAGATCGTCAAGACGTTCGGGGACGGTTACGCGGGCTATGCCGGCAAGATCATCGGGTTCAAGGCCTGAGGGTCGCCGGCGGCCGTTCGGTCCGGGGCCTCGATCGCCCGGCAGTACAGTGCCGCAGCGAGGTGCGCGAACACAGTGAGTGCGTCGATGTCCGTCGACGAAGACGACCGCGTCATCCGCAGCGTGGAGGCCGGAGACATGCCGATCATCGTGACGGCTGCATCCCCCGACCCGACGCTGCAGGGAGTTGCTGGAGCCACGACACCTGACATGAGGGTCAATCCTGCGACGAGCGTGCGACCGTGTCGATCAAGCGGTTCGCGAAGTCGACTGCGTCCTCGAGCGAGGTGAGCACGGTCTCGTTCTCGAGGTCGTCGAGCGCCGCAACGTAGAGGTCCTCCCATCCCTCGTGGGGGACGACGACGGGTGGCCACTCGTGCCGCTGCCGGTACGCGAAGAGACGTCTTCCGATCCGGCCGATCTCGGCGTAGTCGATGTCTTCGATGGCGGCGAGGATCTGGATGTCGATGAGGTCGTGGGCTCGTCCGCCCGCTGCTTCTCCGGTGCAGGCGTGGAGCTTCTGCACGATCTGGTGCTCGGCGCTGATCACGCGCACCGGCGCCGGCTGAGGCAATCCGATCTCGTCGAAGATCGCAGCGATGTCGGTGCCGAGGCGTTCGACTGCCGCGTCCGTGCTGTCGATCTCGGCGTGCACCAACTCCAAGATGACCGAGCAGTAGGGCTGCCCTTGGTACTTCAGCTTGATGCTGAAGCGGTCCATGACGTACTCGTCGGGAACGTCGTCCGGGCGCTTCGACTTCTCGGCCTTCAACACGCCGGTGAAGCCCGACCACCCGCTTTCGAGCTGGTCGCTGTGGGCATCGACGAAGCTGTCGAGATCCATGCCGGTGGCACGTGCAAAGTCGAGGTCTGGTGAGCCGCGCTTCGACCTCGCTGACGCGATGCCTGATGGCGCCCCCACCCTTGGCGGCGCCGTCAGGGACCATCTGCAGGGCGACGGTCGACGCGCCGGTGTACTGCATGCGCTGCGCGCCGACCGCTCGGCGCGCTGCCGCATCTTCGACAGCCCGCCGGAGTGCCTTGACGTTCAGTGGTGCACTCATGCGGCGCCCTCGATCTCCGCAATCAGCGCGGTCGCGTCACGCCGGCGCACCAGTCCCTCGTCGACAGCACGTTCGGTGGCCTCCCGGAGCCGGTCAGGCATCACCGTGCCGATGGAGTCGCGGAGTGCGGCAGCGACCGTCACGGACGGGATGCCCTCGTACTCGGTGAGGTCAGCGGGATCGGTTCGCGTGTGCACGAGTTGGATGTGGGAGGGGAGGTCCTTTCGCACTCGGCGCGGCGTGCCGACCTTGATTCGACGAGGGTTGACGAGCGCAAGGTCGTGGAAAGCGAGCACGCTGTCACCGACAAGGTGTGCGTCCGCACCGACCCGCAGAACTGCTTCGGCGAATGGGGCGCGGTCGCCACCGTCGATTCCGTCGACGCGATACAGCCCTCGGGCGACGTTGGACATGCCGCCGCGGGCGGCGAGCTTTCGTACCTCGACGGCCGGCACCCCGACGGCCTTGGCCATGTCCGTCGTGACGAAGCCGTGGTGCTCGGCAGCGAGGGCGTAGAGCGCAGAACGGTAGCCGGAGTTCTCGATCGCCGTCAGGACGCCGGCGTGCAAGGCGATCTCTCGTGCCGCCTCGGCGATGGTCTCCTGGAGGCCCGAGGTGCGAGCGAACTCCTCAAGCAGCGGCGCCATCGTGGCTGCAAGGATCGGAGCAAGCGTTTCGTCCAATTGCGCCCACATGCGTTCGAGTTCCGTACCGATGGCCTTCTCTGCGAGCGCGGCAAGTGCAGCCTGGGTCGCGCGGGAGACCGTAGCCGTGGAGATGTCATCGAGCATTGGCAGTAGCGTACCGTTTGCAGTACGGATTTGACATTGGCAAATTCGTACCGTTCATGGTACTTACATGCCTCGACAGAGCTGGAGCTTGATCGGGTCGATGCGGCCGGTGGGCAATGCGTCGTTTGCCATTTGGAGTGCGTGATCGTCACCGCCGCAGGGTCTGGTCGGTCGGGGTGGCGGGTCCGCTCAACGACGGCGTCGAGGTCGTTGGCGAGCTTCTCTTGATTGTCCTGGAAGACGTGGCCGTAGACGCGCGATCTCGTTGTAGGCGCATGCTGCGAGATATCGCCTCGGGTCGTCGGGCGCGGCGTCTCGGAGGATCAGCCGCTCGACGGCATGCCCGACGGCGGCGGATGCCTCCGACCCGAGCGCCGGGTAGTCCCGCGAGATGCGGCGGACAAGTCCTTCCACTATCCCGTCGCCCAACATCGTTTCGACCCTGGCGACGAGTCGTTGGCTCGGTGCCGCCCGATCTCTTCATGCAGAGGAGAGTCCCGAGAGCCCCGATTCGCGACGGGTACCCCATTCTTGGGCCCTCGGACGGGGAACGACGATGCATACGCCGTGAACAGGTCATATGAACCTCGAAGTGCATGCGTGGAGCTCGAAGTGGTGGAGCTGGGGGGAATCGAACCCCCGTCCATCAGGCACCGAACGCCCGTGCTACGACCATTCCCGACATCCTCCCTGACGCAGGGAGACCGGCGGGTCAGTTGGCCACCGGTTGCCCGGTGGCCCGCGACTCGTCTTTCCGAGTGGTCATCGGTCTTTCCCGACGCCAGCGGTCTTTTCCGCTGTCATCCCCCGCTTCTGGTGCCAGGCTGCGGTGGATCGGCCCCGTGCGCCATTTCTGGTCACGATGTCTCTTCGCTCACCTGAGGATCAGGCGGCGAGAGCGAACTGCTCGTTGGCAATTCTTTGGTTGCCCCGTTTTACGAGTCTGAGCAACTCGGGTCGCACGTCCGCACGATGAATCTGACGTCGAAACCTGTCAGCCCCTCGGTTGGTAGAGCGGCCCCAGGCTACCAGCCGTCCTTGCGCGTCTTCCCGCGGGTTTCCACGTACGCAGCGGCGGAGGCGGCCGGCGCGCAGGCGAGCCAGGCATCGACCACCAGTTCGCGCACCACCTTCTTGCCCGCCACCTGCAACTGGACGAGGACGGCCGCGTAGCCGTCGAAGTGGGGGATCGTGAACACGCCCTTCCACCCGGCGCCGAGCACGGCCTCCTTCTCGCCGAGGTCGTCGACGCGCACGGCGACGATGGGGCCGGCGGGCACGGGCGAGTCGCCGAAGCGTTTGAGGTCGGCCTTGCTGAACGACCGCTCCCACGCGAACACCTTCCCGCCCACGGACCACGCCCGCGTGCCCCACCGTTCGCCCTCGACGGCGTCGGGCATCGCGAGCGCGAACCCTGCGACCTCCTCCAGCGTCACCATCCCGGCACCGTACCCCGCCCGGCGACCGGGGCGGAGCGGCGCGAAGTCGCGCGGCCCGCCACGGCCCACCACGGTGACACCCTCCGCTTCCCATGGGCCGCCGAAGGTGCCACACCCGTCATGTTCGACCGCCCTTGGGAAGCGGGACGTGTCATTCGTGTCGGCGGCGTTGCCTTCGTGCGCCATTCGTGTCATGCTCTCTGACAATTGATTCGCGTGGACGGAGGAGGAGGTTGGGGGACATGTCGGACATCAACAAGACCCGCGTGCGCTACGGCAAGGTGGACCGCGAGTACGGCCTCGCACTGGCGACGACGCCGCCGTCGGAGGACGGGCCGATCTGGATGGTGAACCTGATGAGCTACCGGGCGCGGGCCGACTACGCCGACGGGCGGCAGAGCGACATCACCGGCCGGCAGGCCGACGACGCGTATGCACCGATCGGGCCGCTGAAGGCGATCGGCGCGGCGCCCGTGTTCCTCGCCGACGTGGACACACAGTTCCTCAACGACACACCCAAGTGGGATCGGGTGGGCATCGTCAAGTACCCCAGCCGGCGCTCGTTCATCGAGATGCAGAGCCGGCCCGACTTCCAGGAGCTGCACCACCACAAGGAAGCGGGCATGGCCGAGACGATCGTCGCCGGCTGCCTGCCGATGGAGCTGCCGCCTCTGCCCGCCGGCGCGCCCACCTGGGCCGAGGTGCCGCACCCGCCCACGGCCGACGACCCGTACGTGGTGGTCGTACACGTCATCAAGTTCAAGGACGACGAGCGGCGCAACGAGATGGCCACCTACAGCGACCACGCGGCGAAGATCGCCGTCCCGCACGGTGTCCGCCTGGCCGCGTGGACGCAGGTGGAGGGCACGATCATGGGCGACGGCCGCCAGTGGGACCAGATCCGCTTCAACGTGTTCCCCAGCCGAGCGGCGTTCATGGCCGTCGTGCTCGACCCTGATCGCCTCGCCGCCCAGGCCGCGCACCGGGAGACCGCGATCGCCGACACCTACACGCTGATCACCCGCCCGACCATCGACCGGCTCTACGAGTCGATCACCGGCGAGCCCAGCCCCTACCCTGCCCGCTCATGATCAAAGTCAGCGTCACCTACCCGTCCGGCGAAGGCAGCACCTTCGATCACGACTACTACGCCGCCACGCACGTGCCGCTGGCCGCGTCGGCCTGGAGCCCGGTGAAGACCGAGATCGACAAGGGCATCAACGGCCCCAACGTGGCCGCCGTGCACTTCTACTTCGACTCGCTGGAGGCGTTCCAGGGCGCGCTCGCCTCGCCGAAGACCGCCGAGGTGATGGCCGACGTCGCCAACTACACGAACATCCAGCCGGCCATGCAGGTCTCCGAGATCGTCGGCTGACAGCCCGGTCGAGCCAACCCGAGATGGCGCGCTTCACCCGCGCCGAGCTGCAGTCGTTCCACGGCGCGCTCGTCGACGATCTCGCCGGCGAGCGCGTCCGCCTGCTCTTCGTGGGCATCAACCCCGGCCTGTGGACCGCAGCGGTCAATGCCCACTTCGCCCGCCGCGGCAACCGCTTCTGGCCGGCGCTGCACGCCGCCGGCATCACGCCCCACCTCGTCGACGCGAGCGACGGGATGCGGCCCGACGACGTTGCCATGCTGCACCGGCTGGGCGTGGGCATCACCAACCTCGTGCCCACTGCCAGCGCACGGGCCGACGAGCTGACCGTGCCCGAGTTGCGCGCCGGGGGAGTGGCGCTGGAGGCGAAGGTGCGCACCCTGCGCCCCGAGGTGGTGGCCGTGCTCGGCCTCACCGCCTACCGCCAGGCGTTCGCCCGGCCCAAGGCGGTGGCCGGCCGCCAGGAGGAACCACTCGCCGGCGCCCAGCTGTGGGTGCTGCCCAACCCCAGCGGCCTCAACGCCCACGAGACCGTCGACACGCTGGCCGCCGCCTACCGTGCAGCATGGGACGCGGCCCGCCGCTGAGCCGGCGGAGCCCTACCGTGAGCAGCAGGAAGGAGGCCGTGGTGACGTACGAGCAGGCCGCCGCGGAAGCTCAGGCTGCCGCGGCGACCGCGGGAGTGGAGATAGTCCCCGCGACGACCGTCGACGAGCTCGACGAGCTGCGCATCACGATGGGCGCGGTGTGGGGCCGGCAGGTGGTGCCGCCGCGCAACGTGTTGCGCGGGATGGCGATCGGCGGCGCCGGTTTGCTCGTCGCCAGGCGCGACGGCCAGGCCGTCGGCTTCGCGCTCGGCTGGCTGGGCTGGACGGGTGGCCCGCACTTCCACTCGCACCAGGTCGGGGTGCTCTCCGCTGCCAGGGCGACCGGCGCGGGCGTTGCCCTGAAGCTGGCCCAGCGCGCCCAGTGCCTGCAGCACGACATCACCGAGATGCGCTGGACGTTCGATCCGTTGCTCGCGGCCAACGCGACGTTCAACCTCGTACGCCTCGGCGCCCGCGTGGTCGGCTTCCTGCCCAACTGCTACGGCGCCCGCGACGACGTGTTCAACTCTGGCGACATCACCGACCGGGTGGAGGTGTCGTGGCAGCTCGACCGGCCCGTCGGCGGCGACTGGGTGCAGCCCAACGGTCGCGACGGCATCGCCGTGCCGGCCGACTACCAGCGCCTCCGTGCCCACGACCCGGCCCGCGCCGCCCTGCTGCGCCGCGACGTCGGCACCGCGTTCGCCGCGCTGTTCGCCGACGCCGGCGCGATCGACGGGTTGTGCCGGCTGGACGACGGCGTCGCCTATGTGGTGGCCGCCGCTGACGGATGACCGCTACCGTCGCACGCCGTACCCATCACGCGAATCGGGCATCGCCCGGGAAGAGCACGAGAGACAGATGACGTTCGACCTCGACACCATCCGGGCCCAGTTCCCGGCGCTGGCACTGCGCCACGACGGCAATCGCCCGCGGGTGTACTTCGACAACCCGGCAGGCACCCAGGTGCCGCAGCAGGTGCTCGACCGGATGCGGGCAGCGATGGTGGGGTGCAACGCGAACATGCACGGCGAGTTCCACACCTCGCGCGAGGCCACAGAGCTGGTGGACGAGGCGCACCGCGCGATGGCCGATTTCTACAACGCAGCCAGCGAGCGCGAGGTGGTGTTCGGCGCGAACATGACGACGCTGACGTTCATGATGACTCGCGTGCTCGGGCCCACGTTTCGCGAGGGCGACGAGATCATCACCACCCAGATGGAGCACGACGGCAACCAGACGCCGTGGCTGACGATGGCCAAGGAGTGCGGGCTGGTCGTGAAGACGCTGCCGTTCGACCGCGCCACCTACGAGTTCGACCTGGCCGAGCTCGACGCGCTGATCACCGACCGCACCCGCTTCGCCGCGCTCAACTTCGCCAGCAACATCCTCGGCACGATCAACCCGATGAAGGAGATGTGCAGCCGCCTGCGCGCTGCGGGCGCGCTCACCTACGTCGATGCAGTGCAATACGCACCGCACGGCCCGATCGACGTGCAGGACCTCGGCTGCGACTTCCTCGTCGCCTCCGCCTACAAGTTCTACGGCCCGCACCAGGGCATCCTCTTCGGCCGGGAGGAGCTGCTGGAGAACCTGCCCGCGTACAAGCTGCGCGTGGCCGACAACGCGCTGCCCGGCAAGTGGGAGACCGGCACCCAGTCGCTGGAGGGCCAGGCCGGCACCATCGGCGCGCTCGAGTACCTGCAGTGGCTGGGCACCACCATGGGTGCCGAGCACACGCCCACCCGCGACGGCCTGCGCCCGCGCACCCGCGAGCTGCACGCGGCGCTCGCCGCAATGGCCGACTACGAGCACTCGCTGAGCGACCGGCTCATCGCCGGCCTCCAGGCGCTCGACGGTGTGGAGGTGCGCGGCATCACCGACCCGGCCGCCCGTTCACGGCGGGTGCCGACGGTCTCGATCACCAAACCCGGGATGGATCCGGCGGCGATGGCCCGCTTCCTCGACCAGCGCGGCGTGTACGTGTGGAACGGCCATTCCTACGCGCTGCCCGTCGTCGAGTGGCTCGGCCTGCAGGATCTCGGTGGCGTCGTGCGCCTCGGCCCCACGCACTACAACACGATCGGCGAGGTCGACACCGTGCTGCAGCTGATCGGCGAGTTCCTGGCACAGCCATGAGCTCATCGCCCGCCCGGCGCACGTTCGGCACCATCACCGAGCCTGCTCGGCAGCTCGACGTGATCCATGAGACGGACGTGCTCGTCGTCGGCGCCGGCCCGGCCGGGCTGGCGGCGGCGCTCGCCGCGGCGCGGGCCGGAGTGGAGGTCGCGCTCGTCGAGCGGTTCGGCTGCTACGGCGGCAACATCACCGCGGTCGGGGTGGAGGGCATGGCCTGGTACCGCCACGAGCACACGGTGGAGGCGAACGGCATCGGCCGTGAGTTCGAGACGCGGGCCTACGAGATGGGCGCGGCGGTGCAGGAGAGCCAGTCGCAGTCGTACGAGCTGGACTCGGAGGGCTTCAAGCTCGTCGCCGACCGGATGGTGGAGGAAGCCGGCATCCACGGGATGCTGCACCGCTCGTTCGCCGCGCCGCTGATGGACGGCGACGCGGTGGTGGGCATCGTCACCGAGTCGAAGGCGGGGCGGGAGGCCATCCGCGCCAAGCGGGTGATCGACGCCACCGGCGACGCCGACGTTGCGTTCCGTGCCGGTGCCGTCACCCACCACACGCCGCGCGAGCAGATGATGGCCGCGTCCGTCATGTTCCACCTCGCCGGCGTGGACAAGAAGGCGTTCATGGCCGGCGTCGCCGCCGACCCGCAGACCTACCGCGACTGGGGCGGGGGTGGGGAGTGGAACATCGAGACGAGCGGCAAGGAGGACGCGATGTTCTCGCCGTTCCTGAAGAAGCCCTTCGAGCAGGCGATCAAGGACGGGCTGCTGCCACCGCACCTCACCACGATCGCCGGCACCTGGGGTGCCATGCACGACACCGGCGAGCTGACCTACATGAACCTCGTGCACCTCGACGGCATCGACGGCACCGACCCCGACGACCTCACCCGCGGCGAGATCGAGGGCCGGCGCCAGGCGATGCTGGCGATCGAGGCGCTGCGCCGCTACACCCCCGGCTGCGACACCGCCCGCCTGCGCAACTTCGGGATGACGCTGGGCATCCGCGACACCCGCAAGATCGACGCGCAGTACAACATGACCGAGGCCGACGTGCGCGGGCAGGGTCGCTTCGACGACTCGATCGGCATCTACCCCGAGTTCGTCGACGGCTACGGCATCCTCGTCCTGCCGACGACCGGTCGCTACTTCCAGCTGCCCTACCGCAACGTGCTGCCCAAGGGGGTGCGCAACCTGCTGGTGCCCGGCCGCTCGTCGGGTGGCGACCGCATCTCCCACGCGGCAACCCGCAACATGTCGTGCTGCGCCGTGCTCGGGCAGGGTGCCGGCGTCGCGGCCGCGCAGTCGCTGCACGCGGGGTGCGACCTCGCCGACGTGGACGTCAGTTCGGTGCAGAAGGAGCTGGATCGCCAGGGCGTGCGCCACTGGTGACGGGTGCGTCGCGCAGGCGGACGCTGAGGCACGTGACGCACCCCTCGAGCTTGACGAACTCGCTGATGTCGACCACCACCGGCTGCAACCCCACCGAAGCGAGCAGGGCCGCGCTGCGCGGGCAATCGGCGGAGATGAGCACCCTGTCGTCGCCGAGCAGCACCACGTGGGCGCCCGACTCTTCGGGCATCGAGAGGAAGCGGGGGAACACGGCGATGTCGTCGATGGCCGGCTCCCAGCCGATGATCGTGCTGTCGGGCAGCGCGGTGACGGCCGACTTCAGGTGCAGCACGCGGGTGAGCGGCACGGTGACCACCGTCGCCCCCAGCGGCTCGAACGCTGCCGCGAGCTGGGCGATGCCGGCGTCGTTGGTGCGGCCACCGCGGCCGACGTAGATGGTGTCGCCGACCTTGAGCACGTCGCCGCCGTCGAGCGTGCCGGGGGCGACGATGGGCACCAGGCGATACCCGAACTGCTGCACCGTTGCCGCTGCCGGAGCCACTTCGGGTTTGCGCTCGTCGGCGCCCGGCCGGGCGATGACCGCCACGTCGCGGAACACGACCATCGTGTCCTCCACGAACGCGGAATCGGGCAGCCCGGGCGCGGCGGGCACCTCGGTGGTGGCCCAGCCGTTGGCCTCCAAGGCATCGACGTAGGCCTGCCACTGCTGCATGGCGAGCGCGACGTCGACCGGGGTGCGGTCGATGTGGGTGACCAACCCGTCGGCCAGGCGCGGGCTGGGCCGGCGGACGAGTGCGAACCGTGTCGTGCCGGTGGCTGTCATCGTCGAACCCCTGTCTCGCGGCCCTTGGCCTGGCGGCCCATGGCCCGCGCCATCTCCAGCTTCACGTCGCGGGCGGCGAGCGCCTGGCGCTTGTCGGCCTTCTTGCGGCCGCGGGCGACGCCCAGCTCCACCTTCACCCGCCCGTCCTTGAAGTACATCGACAGCGGGATGAGCGCGAGGTGCTCGACGGCCAGCTCGTGGGCCAGCCGGTCGATCTCGCGCCGGTGCATCAGCAGCTTGCGGGCGCGGTCCGGGTCGTGCGCGCCGATGCCGTGAGCCCGCTGGTACGGGGGGATGTGCACCCCGTCGAGCCACACCTGCCCGTTGATGATGCGGGCGAAGGAGTCGGCCACCTGCGCGTGCCCGTCGCGCAGCGACTTCACCTCGCTGCCGCTGAGCATGATGCCGGTCTCGAACGTCTCCAGGATGTCGTAGTCGCGGTGCGCGCGGCGGTTGCTCGCGACGAGCTTGTGGCCGGCTGGGTTGCTGCGATCACGGTTGGGCGCCATGGGAGGCACCAGGGTAGCGGTACCCTTCCCCGGCGATGCCCGACGCCGCGACCCCGCTTGTGTTCCACGCCCAGGCGTACGCCGAGATGATCGGCAACGCCTACGACGGCTACCCGCTGGAAGCCTGCGGGCTGCTGGTGGGCAAGGGTTCGCGTGTGCACCGCTTCGTCGCCTGCACCAACGAGGCTGCCTCGGCGCGGGTGTACACGATCCCCGGTAGGGAGCTGCTACGGGCGGAGCTGGCCGCGGAGGCCGAGGGGCTGGAGATCATCGGCGTGTTTCACAGCCACACCCACAGCGAGCCGTACCCCAGCCCCACCGACGTGGCCCAGGCCCCCGACCCCGGCTGGTTCTACGTGATCGTCAGCCTCAAGCGCGAGGCCCCCGAGCCGCGCTGCTACCGCATCCGCGACGAGGAGATCAGCGACGTCCCGATCGTCGTGGGCTGATCGTTCCCCGAGCGGCACTAGAATCTCGACCACCTGGGTCGGGAAATGTCAGAAGGGGGGCAGGATGCCGGTGAACGAGAGCGAGGTGCCCGCCGTCCGGCGCAGCGTGCTCGACCTCATCGGCAACACGCCGATGGTCGACGTCAGCGTGCTCTCCCCGAACCCGCGGGTGCGCATCATCGCCAAGCTGGAGAGCCAGAACCCGTTCGGCTCGGTGAAGGACCGGATCGCCAAGCAGATGATCCTGCAGGCCGAGGCCGACGGGTTGCTGCAGCCGGGGCAGACGGTCCTCGAGCCGTCGTCGGGCAACACCGGCATCGCGCTCGCCGCGATCGCGAAGATGCGCGGCTACCCGATCAAGATCCTGATGCCCACGAGCGTGTCCATCGAGCGTCGCCAGATGCTGGAGGTGTTCGGCGCCGAGCTGATCCTCACACCTGGCGAGGAGGGCAGCAACGGCGCCGTCAAGCGCGCCCAGGCCATGGCCGCGCAGCACCCCGAGTGGTGCTTCCTCTATCAGTACGGCAACGACAACAACCCGCTCGCGCACTACCGCGGCACCGGGCCCGAGATCCTGCGCGACTGCCCGGAGATCACCCACTTCGTGGCCGGGCTCGGCACCAGCGGCACCCTGATGGGTACCGGCAGGTTCCTCAAGGAGCACAACCCGGCGGTCAAGGTCGTCGCCGTCGAGCCACCGCTGGGGGAGAAGGTGGAGGGCCTGCGCAACCTCGACGAGGGCTACATCCCGCCGCTGTTCGACCGCTGGTACGGCTTCGACCTGCTGGATCGCAAGCGGGTCGTGCGGCCGCGCGAGAGCCTGGAGTGGACCCGCCGTTTGGTGGCCGAGTGCGGTGTGTTCGCCGGTATCTCGTCGGGTGCCGCGCTCGCCGGTGCGGCGAAGGTGGCAACCGAGATCGACGAGGGCACGATCGTGTTCATCGTCTGCGACGGGGGCTGGAAGTACCTCAGCACGGGTGCCTACACCGACGATCTCGACGCGGCCGAGGCCAATGCCGAATCGATCATCTACTTCTGACGGACCCGCACGGCGGCCTGCTGAGGGCCCGCCTACACTGGACGTTCCACCCGGACGGAACCATGCGCGGTTCCCCTGATCCTGCGTTGCCTGGAGTGTGTATGCGTCGTTGGAGACTTGCCCTCGCAATCGGATGCATGATCGCCCCGCTGGCGGTTCCGGTCGTTCCCGGGCTGACGGCGGAGGCTGCCGCCCCGGCCGCCACGCAACCGGCATCGGTCGCACCGGCATCGGTTGCACCGGCAGCCGCCGCGCCCGCCGGTGCCTCCAAGTACGTGGCCGTGGCGCCCACCCGCCTCGCCGACACCCGGCCCGGCTCCGGCACGTACGGCGGCTTCAGCACCGTCTCGGCCGACACGATCCGCGTCGGCGTGCTCGGGCGTGCCGGCGTGCCGGCCAACGCCAGCGCCGCCGTGCTCAACGTCACCATCGCCGGCTCCTCCGCGTGGGGCTACGCGACGGTGTACCCGGGTGGTGGTGCGCTGCCGAACACATCCAGCGTCAATGCCGACGCTGCCGGCCGCGTGATCGCCAACCTCGTGCACGTGAAGCTCGGTGTCAACGGCACGGTCGACATCCTGCGCAGCACCGCGATGAACCTCGTCGTCGATCTCGTGGGCGTGTACGTCCCGGTCTCCCAGGGCACCCGCGACGGCCGGCTGGTCACCTTGCCCGGCGGTGCGTTCCGCGTGCTCGACACCCGCAGCGGCCTGCCCGTCAACGCCACCGAGACCCGCCGCATCAGTGTGGCGTCCGCAGGTGTCCCTGCGACCGCCTCGGCCGTGGTGGTCACCCTCACCGCGGTCTCCGCCAACATCGGCTTCTGGTCCGCGTTCCCCTCCAACCAGGGCTTCGCCGGCACCAGCAGCCTCAACCTGGACACCTGGCCGCAAACGCGTGCCGGCCAGGCGATCGTCAACCTCACGGGCACCTCCGACATCAACGTCTACTCCGAAGCCGGCGGCAACCTGCTGGTCGACGTGGTCGGCTACTTCACGGGTGCCACCGAACCGGTCACCAGCACCGACGGTCTGTTCATCCCCAGCTCACCGCTGCGCATGCTCGACACTCGCCCGTTGCGCACCCTGCCCCCGTGGAGCGGCAGCACCTACGAATTCTACGCCGGCGACGGCGGTGGCCTGCAGGTGGCGGCCGCGGTGATGAACATCACGGCCACACTGCCATGGGATCTCGGCTTCGTCACCGCCTACCCGGCAGGTCTGGCCAGGCCCAACAGCTCCAACCTCAACATCAGCGAGGTGCCGCAGACGATCGCCAACCACGCGATCGTGAGGGTCAGCAATCGCGGCGCCGCGCTGTACACCCAGGGCGGGTCTCACCTCATCGCCGACGTCTCCGGCTGGTACCTCGGCGCCCCGTCCACGGCCACCCAGGCGGCCCCGGCCAACCCCAACTACACCCCCAACGCGGCGGCCGCCGTCTACATCCCCAAGCTGGGCGTGTACGTGGAGATCCGCTCGGGTGGCGGCAGCCTCGACGCCATCGCCAACCGCGGGTACGCCGCGACGTGGAGCGACATCAACACCGTCGCGGCACCCGGCAACCTGATGCTGTTCGGCCACCGCACCACCGGTTCGGCGCCGTTCCGCCACCTCGACCTGATGAACCCGGGCGACACGTTCGTGATCATCGGCACCGACGGCCACTGGTACAACTACCAGGTCATGGACCGCGGGGTCTCCACCCCCAACTACTCCACGATCCAGTCGTTCGCCCGGCCGTACGGCCCGGTGACCGCGCAACTCGTCGCCTGCTCGAAGCTGAACGGGTCGGCCACCAGCACCGCCTACCGCCTCGCGATCACGGGCCGATTGGTCAGCGTCACCTGAGCCGATGAACGTCGTCGACTGGCTGCTGGAGGGCGACCCTTCCATCCGCTGGCAGGTGCAGCGCGACCTCCTGGGCGCGCCGGCGGAGGTGGTGGCCGCCGAGCGGGCGCGCGTGGAGCACGAGGGTTGGGGCGCCCGCCTGCTTGGCATGGAGGACCCCGATGGCCAGTGGGCCGGCGGTGCGTGCTTCCCCTCCGACTACGTGTGGGGCCAGCCCGGCGGGCAGCCGTGGACGGCCACCATGCACACCCTGCAGACGTTGCTGATCCTCGGTCTCGATCCGGCGTCGCCGTCCGCGCGCTCGGCGATCGAGCGAGTCGCCGAGCACTGCCGCTGGGAGCACGACGGGCAGCGCTTCTTCGACGGTGAGGTCGAGCCGTGCATCAATGGCCGCACGATCGAGACGGGCGCGTACTTCGGAGTCGACGTCGCCCCGCTCGTCGAGCGTGTCCTCGCCGAGCGGCTGGGCGACGGTGGGTGGAACTGCGAGGCGGAGAACGGGTCCGTGCGCACCTCCTTCGACACGACGATCAACGTGCTCGACGGCCTGCTGGAGTTCGAGCAGCGCACCGGCGGCAGCGCCGCCGTGCGCGCCGCCCGGCACAGTGGCGAGGAGTACCTGCTCGAGCGCGAACTGTTCAAGCGCCGCAGCACGGGCGAGGTGGTGCAGGCGCAGTACCTCGACGCGTCCTTTCCGTACTACTGGCACTACGACGTGCTGCGCGGCCTCGACTACTTCCGCCGTGCCGGCGCCGCGCCCGAGCCGCGGATGGCGGCCGCAGTCGAGGTCGTCCGCTCCACGCGGCAGGCGGACGGCCGCTGGTTGCTGGATCGCATCCACCCCGGCGCGGTGCACTTCGACCTCGAGCGCTCCGGCGAGCCCAGCCGTTGGAACACACTGCGCGCGTTGCGCGTGCTCGCGTGGTTCGACGGCGCCGGGTGACGGAGCCGCAGTGAGTCAGCGGCCGAGCACCAGCGCCAGCAGGCCGCAGAACACCATGGCGGCCGCGGCCAGCCGCCGGCGGTGGTCGCCCTCGCCGAGCAGCTTCCAGCCGGCCAGCGCCGCCAGCACCACGCTGGACTCGCGCATCGCGGTCACGTAGCCCAGCGACGCGTAGCGGAACGCGACCACCACCAAGCCGTATGTCGCGGTCGCGGCGATGCCGGCGATGGTGGCCGGCCGCCACCGCCGCCGCAACGTCGCTGCCATCTCCGCCGTGCGCCCGGTGGCCACACCGAAGATCGTGTTGGTGACGGCGCCACTGACCATCGTCGCGAAGATGTAGGCCACCGTCTGGCTGGCTCTGGCGCCGGCCCCGTCGAGCACCGAGTAGGTGCCGATCGCCGCGGCCGCCCCCAGCGCCAACGCCAGGTGCACGCCGGCCGCGCCGGCGGCGAGCAGGCTGAGCCCGGCGACGATGGTGGCGATGCCGATCGCCTGCCACGGGGTGACGTGGTCGTGCAGGAACACCACACCGCCGATCGCGGCGATCGCCGCGCCACCGCCGCGGGCGATCGGGTAGCTGACGGAGAAGTCGCCCGCGTTGTACGCCTTGGCGAGGAACCACAGGTAGGGCAGGTGCGCGCAGCCGCTGAGCGCGGCGAACAGGTACGCCTTGCCCGGCATGCCGAACAGCACATGGTTGCCGATCGCGAACGGCAGCGCGAGCACGCCTGCCATGAAGAACTGGGCCCACAGCACCATGTAGCGGTCGCCGTCGGCGCGCTTGGCGACGAGGTTCCAGCCGGCGTGCATGACCGCGGCGGTCAACGAGAGGATGGTGGCGAGCAGCACGGAGGATCAGGCGGTGGAACGGGCCGGAGCGGGTCGCTTCACCCATTGGCGACCGAAGAGGTAGATGACCGGCAGCGTGAACAGCAGTGGCCCGATGAACGCGAGCGGCCGGTAGAGCCACCAGCCGAGCGTGGGTTCCCGCGCCTCGTTGCGGTTGCCGGCGAGCGCGTAGCGGGCGGCGCGGTGCAGCGCCATGCCCGTGGTGTGGAACAGGAACAGCGGCATCGAGAAGCGGTTGATCAGGTCGTTGGCCCGCTGCCAGCGCGGGCGTTGCAGGCGGATCTCCAGGCGCGGCCGGATGACCTCGGCGACGCCGGCCTGGAACACGACGAGCGCCACGATGCACAGCGTCGGCGGCGCCATGTTCGAGCGCTCGCCGGGCACACCGACCATCGAGCCCGGGTAGAGGCCGCTGGCGACGAGACCCGCCAGCCCGGCGAGCCCGGCCCACAGCAGGGTCCAGTCCGCACGGCGGGTGGCGTGCACCAGCCGCTCGTAGAAGAACCCGAGCTGGTGACACAGGCCCCACACGGCCACCATGTTGACGATGCCCAGCCAGTCGTACCCGTAGCGGAAGCGGAGGATGTCGACCGCGCCGGCGATGGCTGCGAGGAAGACGAGCACGATCGTGTCCCACCGCTCGTGCAGCCACAGGAAGATCGGCAGCAGCGCCACGAGCATCAGGTAGACGCCCATGAACCACAGCGGGCTGACCACCAGCAGCACCGCCCGGCCGATCCAACGGAGGTCGAAGATCGCGCCGAGCGTGATGCCCAGCACGATCCACACGCCCAGCAGCGCCAGCGCGGGGATGGCCAGACGGCGCAGGCGGCGGACGACGAAGCCACCGATGTGCTGGCCCCTGGCCTGCGCCGCGCGCCACGCGACGAGGTGCGAGTAGCCGCCCACGTAGAAGAACAGTGGCATCACCTGCAGCAACCACGTCACCGCCCACAGGCCGGTGGTGAAGCCGATCGGGTTCGTCGCGTGCGGGCCGTCGTCCTTCCAGATCACGATCGTGAACACCCAGTGCCAGGCAACCACGACGAGCAGGCTGAACGCCCGCATGAAGTCCACGAACCGGTCGCGTTCGGGCGCCATCGGGGCGATGGTTGTCACGGGTTACCCTCGCACCGTGGCGACTGATGCATGGCCGGAGCGTAGGCGCTGGCGCCTCGCGATCGGTGGTGCACTCGCCGTCCTCGCCGTCGCCAACGTGCTGTCGAACCGGGTGCTGCCGGCGTGGGCGTACGTGCCGTGGAGCCTCGCCGTGGCCGCCGCGCTCGTCGCGATCGCCAGGCCGGTCGTGTCGCTCGAGGAGATGGGCTTCACGCAGTGGCGGCGGGGTGCCGCGTGGGGCGGGGTGCTGTTCGTGCTCACGGCAGGTGTGCTGCTGCTGGGTCTGATCATGCCTGCGTTCAACGACATGTACCACGACCGGCGGGTGAGTGGCGGCGCTGCAACCTGGATCTACCAGGCGTTCGTACGCATCCCGCTGGGCACCGCCGTGCTGGAGGAGACCGCGTTCCGTGCCGTGCTGCCGGCGTTGTTCGCGCTGCGCTGGGGTGTGCTGCGCGGCTGTGTCGCGGCCTCGCTGTGCTTCGGGTTCTGGCACGTGCTGCCGTCGCTGGGGCTCACGACGGTGAACCCGGCGGCCACCCGCATCTTCGGCTCCGGTGCCGGTGGTGTGGCCGCTGCGGTGGTGTTCGCCGTGGTGGGCACGGCGATCGCCGGGCTCTGGTGGTGCTGGGTGCGCTACCGCGCACGCAGCGTGCTGGCGACGATGATCGCCCACGTCGCGACGAACTCCGTGGCCTACACGATCGCCTGGCTCGTCGCCCGCTGACCGTTAGCCTGGCTGCGATGCATCGGCCGATCGGGATGTTCGACAGCGGGTTCGGTGGGCTCACCGTCGCTCGCGCAGTCATCGATCTGCTGCCGCACGAACATCTCGTCTACATCGGCGACACGGGCCGCTACCCGTACGGCCCGCGACCGCAGGCGGAGGTGCGCGAGTTCGCCCACCAGATCGCCTGGAGCCTGGTGAAGGACTACGACGCGAAGGCGATCGTGGTCGCCTGCAACACTGCCTCGGCCGCGGCGCTCGACGAGCTGGAGGCGGAGATGCCGGTGCCGGTCATCGACGTCGTCGCACCTGGCGCGCGTGCGCTGGTGAAGGCCACCCGCAGCGGCAGGGTGGGCGTCATCGGCACCGTCGGCACCATCGGCTCCGGCGCGTACGACCGGGCGGTTGCGGCCACGGGTGCCGACGTGCACCTCACGTCGGCCGCCTGCCCTGGCCTGGTGGAGTTCGTGGAGCGCGGCCAGACGAGCGGCGACGAGATCCACATCCTCGTCGAGCGGCTGCTCGCCCCCGTGTCCGCAGCCGGGGTGGACACCCTGCTGCTCGGGTGCACCCACTACCCGTACCTGGCGGCGGTGATCGCCGACGTGATGGGCCCCGAGGTCACGCTGGTCAGCAGCGCGATCGAGACCGCGCTCGTGGCCGCCGACGAGCTGCGCACCGCGCAGCTGCTGCGCGAGCCCGGCGGCGAGCCCGCCGAGCACCAATTCCTCTCCAGCGGCGACATCTCCTGGTTCGCCGATCTCGGTGGGCGCCTGCTGGGGCCCGAGCTGCGCGACGCCGCTCGCTGGCACCACGACGAGACGTAGCCTGCTGGCCACCCCACGAGCACGACACTCAGCGTAGGAGCAGGCTCAGCAGCGGTGCTGGAACCGCCCAGGTCGGGTGGTCCATGTCGAGAATCGACTTTGTCGCCAGGATGCCGCGCCCGTACTTCTTCTCGACCACTTGCGCCTCCGCACGCCACCCGGCGTCGACCCACTTCGCTTCGATGGGCACCGTGCGCTCGGTGCCCGCCGGCGTCGGGACGTGCGCGGGGGCCAAGTCGACCTCCTTTCCGCTACCGGTCCGGACATACCCCACGGTGTCACCAGCTACCCAACGGCCTTCTTCGAGGTCGTCGATTGCCTGTGCGAGCGCTACGGCGATCGCGGCTTCATTCAGGACCGTCATGTCTGGCGTCGGAAGCCCCGCACGCACACGCATCGGAAGGTGCGCGAGCAACGGGTCCGTGAGGTAGATCTTCATCTGGGCGTTTTCGAGGCGCTGGGACGCGTCCGAGAACTGAGGGCACCACAGGGCGGCGAAGCCTGCGACAAGGCGGTTCAGTCTGGTTGATGCAGCATCTCGGCCGAGGCCGAGTTCTTCGGCGGTTGCACGCACGCTCAGTGGGCTGCTCATGTGTTGGGCGATCTCGTTCAGGAGCAACGGCATCGACTGCGGCCCACTGTCAGGGTCAACATCGCGTTGGAGCCAAGCCATCAGGTCGCGGACGTACTCGATCGAGACCATCCCGTCACGTGTGTGTTCAGCGACGGCGCGCGGGAAGCCACCGCACGTCAGATAGTCCTGCCAAGCGAGGTCGTACTCGTCAACCTCAAACCGCAACGCCTCCAGATCGGTGCGCACATGCGGGTCCTGTAACTGGGCCGGGTGAGCCTTGTTCGGGAGATGCAGCCCCGTCCGCGTCGCAGCTACGAAGTCGCGGAAGGTGAGCGGGTAGAGGTGGCGAACTCGGCGCCCGCCTGATCCGGCACGACCGGCTAGAAGGTTGCCCAGCACATCCTCACCTGCGATCCACCGACTCCCCGTCACGACCACCGTGTCATCACCGAAATCCGTACCGTCGCGTGCCGCCTTGAGGATGGCGGTCCATCCCGACACCGCGCTCACCTCGTCGAACAGCCACACACGCCTGGTTGGAGCCTGCTGGTCGACGACGCGCGTCAGGTCCCGCCCCAATGTGAGCACACGTCGAAGGTCTCTGGCAGCAAGCTCATCGCACTGCACGTAGATGAGTTGTCGTGGGCCAACATCCGTTCGACTGCACAGCGCTGCAGCCAGATCCAAGAGTGCGACGCTCTTCCCGACGCGTCGTGGTCCGGTGAGCACCACGAGGGCGTTCCCTACGGGATCTGCGGCGATGTCAGCAAGCACGTTGGCGCGGTAGCCCAGGTCGTAGCGAGCTCGATCCCGGAGCGTGCGGTTCGTTGCAATCCAGGCAGTGCTGTCGCTACCGCTGGCCGATGCCCTCCACCAGGGGTTTCCCGTGTTCAGCAGCCGCCGGATCTCGTCATCGCGCATATTCCGCACTGTACCGGATCCCGCCAA
>CAYZFZ010000007.1:0-52600 GCA_964477795.1 uncultured Bifidobacterium sp. | reverse complement strand
CAACGGACTCTTAATCCGCAGGTTCAGGGTTCGAAACCCTGGGGGCGCACCAACGAAAGACCAGGTCAGAGGGCATCCGAAAGGGTGCCCTCTCCTTGTTCCCGGGCAGAGGTGACCAACGAGGTGACCAACACGAACGGAGAACAGAACCATGATCACGACAAGCCACGTAGTGCCCTTCATCGCGTTTCAGAGAGCAACCGTCGCCTTCGACGACTTCTGTCGCGAGGTGCACGAACACTTCAGCACCACGAAGAACGGGATCGGTCACTGTGACTTGATGCCCGGAGTCGCGCAGCTGCTGGCGATGCTTCTCGACCGCGTGGAGTGCTACATCGTGCCCCTCGACGGGAGGGTACAACCCTGCTCACATCCGACGAGATCAGACCCGCGCAGTGACAGCATCCCTCGACTGGTCCAGCACCTTGTTCGCCACGTCGATCAGCTGATCTCGCTCCTCTCCGCGCGTGGTGAGCAGTCCTTGCACGTTGATCGTCACGATCGCTAACTGGGCGGCAGCGACCTCGATGAAGTCCTGGTATCGCTGTTGGTCGCTCGAATTCAGCGAGTCCCATGAGACAGCATCCCCGCCGACCTGCTGTTCCCAGCGATTGAGCGCGTGCCCCGCATGGGTGGCGATGTAGTCGAGGGTTTCGGTGGCCCGGGGGAGCAAATCGGTCAATGCGTCCACGCCAGGTCGCGTTGCGTTGAGTTCGGCCTCAGCCTCGGCAACTTTGATCGCGAGTTCCTGCTGTTGCCTGCGATTTCGCTTCACCATCCACAGCAGTCCGCCCGCCGCCAAGACCACAGCTGGCGCGGCGACGATTCCCGCAAGGACGAGCGTGCCGCCAGCGACCCCCGCGCCGCCGGCCGCGAGCGTTCCTCCACCGAGAATCGCCAGCGTGGCGTTGGTCGCGGCGACCCCGGACAACCCCGTGATCGCTGCTCCAGTCGACGCAGTGCCCAGCGCCGCGACGGCCACAAAGGTGCCGTAGGCGGCGGCACCGCCAACGGCCGCACCGGCAGCTGCGCCTCCCGCGCCTCCGGCGAGCAGCTGTACGACGCCGTTGGCGGTCGCGCGCAGTCGGTACGCGGCTACGGCGTCGGCGTCGGGATTCTCGTCATCGTCGGGTGGTGGCATGGCGGGTTGGGGCGCGCCGTCGACCCGTGCTCCGATCTCGACGAAGCGCATGAAGAACTGGTCCCGTGCCCGAGCGTGTTGCATGTTGAACGCTTCGCCAAGGTCAGTGATCATCCGCGTTCGCTCGTCGATCTCGTGTTGGATTCGCCGGACACGTTCCTTGATCGCCTTCGCCGACGGCGCGATCGCGCCGTCGGCGGTGTCAGGGGCAGTCGGGTCCGCGCTGTCGCCGTCATTTGCTTGTTCCTGCGCGGAGGCCATCGCCTCGAGCTCGTCGGATGTAAGACCCAACGCCTTGGCGATGCCAGCGACTCGGTCAGGCCCCGGGCGCAGCTGACCGCTCTCGAACCGGGAGATCGACACGCCGGCGCCCGTTCCGTACCCGGCTCGTTTTCCGAGCTCATCCTGGGTCAGCCCATGGCGTTCACGAAGGCTGCGGACCAGCTGGCCGAGCGACTCCCAAATATCGTCTTCCATGCTTGAAGACTATCGCTCAAATTTAATCTTGACAAGAGAGGCTTAGTGACTAAGACTACTGACGACGGGCTAAGTCAGTCCGACTCCTCCGAGAGGAAACCATGAAAGGGCCACACCAACCATGAACGGCATAAATATCGCCATCCTGATCGCCAAGGCCACGGAAGTCCAGAGCGACCCGGCAGTCCAGAAGGCCGTCGGCGAAGCCAGCGCTGACATCGCCACCGCAATGAAATCGGTCGGCGAAGCCGGCACTGACATCGCAACAGCGATGAAGTCGATCGGCAGGGCCCTGCTCGAGATTCGAGTCGCCTGGCTCCGATCTGGGCCGTCGACCACGTTCGCCTTGGCGGCCTGATGAAGGGTCCGCACTGGTCTGAACCGGTGCCACCGCGACCATCGTCGTGGCTTGATAGTCACTCGTCGACCGGAGGGCTCCCCCGCCCAGGCGAGGAAGTTCACCTTGTCGTGGGTAGGAGCGAGTTGGAGTCCCTCGCGGACCATCCTGCGATCTCGGGACGGCGTGGACACCGAAGGCAGAACGCGCGATCGCCCCGTGGAACGCATGCGGCGCACCGTCGACGACCTGGCAGGCGCAAGCGTCCAATTCCTGGAACTTCACGCCGACTCGCGAGTTCTGTTTCGCCCACAGGTCCAAATCCTCTGACCCAACCAGTGCCCGGTACGCGTAGTGTTCAGCATGGGTTTCGGACTCCACCTCCCTGGCCTCCGGGTTTCCACCCACGGCGTACGGGTCGGCCCGCGCTTCGCCAATGTCGGTGTCGGGCGACGTGGACCGTCCGTATCGGCCGGACCACGAATCGCCCGAGTTCGGTTGGGGCCCTCAGGAGCGCATGTCTCCTCGTCCATCGGTCCGTTCAGATTCTCATCGTCCGGATTCTCGGTATTGGGTGGGATAGGACCGCTCAGCGGTTCGCTCGGCTCCCGAGGGGTACACGCGGGACTCAACGTCGGCCCGCTGTCCGTCACCAGCGGATCGAGTCATCTGCTTGCCGCTATGGGCAGGCCCCGCGGCCCCCACCCGCGGGTCCACGCACACGAGTCGTCGCGCTACGGCCAGCAGTTCGCTGAGTACCACCGCGAAGTCACGAGATCCGGAACCCGCCGGCGAACGAAAGCGGAGATACAGGTTGCAGCCCACTTCGCGATGCTGGTCGACACCCTCCCGTTGTTGGCGTGGGCTCGGGACTATCCGCCCGTCGGAGCGATCACAACTCATGCTCCTCAACCGCGGAGCGCCTACCTCGACGCGGCCAAACGGGAACTCAAGGCCGAGCGCGCGATCTCAGTGTTCACCCGCCACAAGGGCGAGTTGATCGAGCAGCGAACCTCGACACTCTTGCAAGCGGCCCAGGACGAATTCGAGCTGTACCAAGAAGTAGTGCTGCCAACGCTGCAGAACTTCGAACGCCTCGACTGGACCACCAATCTCGTCGTCTTCCAGGAAGTGTTCGCCGCAAACCGATTCCCCGCGGTCGCGATCGACCTGGACGTCGACCAAAACCCGACCACAGCGGAGCTCCTCGTCCTCATGGTCTACCCGGCACCCGAGGACGTCATCTGGCCTGAGGAGTTCGATCTCACTGCCGCAGGCGGACTCACCGTGAAGCGACGCGGCAAGGCCGACACGCGAGCGCTGTACAAGCAAGTGCTGTTCTGCCACCTCCTGGCATGTGGGAAGCAGGCACTTCAATCGCAGCCCGAATTGACCTCCGCACGAGTCATCGCCGTCCGCGACACCAACGCTGACCGGCTTGGAGACCTTCCCGTCGTCGGTGAGCTTCGCCTCGACCGAGACGAGCTCGATCAATGCATTGCGCAAGGAGGCTGGGAAGACAAATGGAACGAGGCATTTGCCACCTGGTCCACCAACCAGGGCAACATTCCGCCCGACCAGGCGCTGGACTTCGCGCTGCTGCTCGCAGATGTGAACCTGCAGCTCACTGACGAGTTCAGAAACCTCAAGCCTCTGATGGACCACCTGCAGGGGAAGCAGACCAAGCGCGGTGATCTGTCGACCGATGGAACGCTCAGCGAAGCCTTCCCTGGCGAGAAAATCCCCCTTCTTGAAGAGCAGCGGTCCTTCGACGGACTCGCGATGATCGCGCCAGAGGACACCGACCTCGAGTTCGGCGGACTGGACTTCTGGCTCGTCGTGGCCGACACGGTCGACCTGTGGCGTGACTCGCTCGACGGTTCAACACAGCAAACCGACGATGGATGACGCCTGCGCCAGGAACTGCACGCCGTCGTCAACGCCACGAGTTCACGGGACCGCGTTAGCGATCCGCCCCACAGGGGTGTTGTGGCAACCAATTGGTTACGTCGTGGATATCGCGCTCGGTCGGAGCCTGTGTTCCGTTGATAGGTGAGCCGCTGTTCCGTTCTGGGTGAGCCGCGTCGACGGTGGTCCCCAGTCGATACCACGGTCTCACCCGGCACCCACACCGCCGGGCTGCGTTGGTCGGCGTTGTTCGCCCGCCACACCTTCTTCTCGCCGGCCACGACACGCCGGAAGTTCCGCGGCGACCCCGCACACCCCCCGGCACAAGCCGCCGGCAGCAGCCGCTTGGCCGAGGTGCGACCCCGCCTCGCGGCGACCCGCTCGGCGACAAGCGATCGCACGCCGTCGGTGTTCTTCGGCACCGGCGCACGCCGAGCCCTGTCCTCCTCCAACTCGCCCGCCTTGTGGGCAAGGACCTTTGCGCTTCGCCCTTCTCGGGTCAACACCGCACATCGCGGCGGCTCAGCGGAACGTGCGGACATCCTTGTACGCGGCAACAACATCCATGTTCTTCCTCGCTGACAACACTGGTGGGCAACCCCTCGGGTGAGTGATCCGGAACTGACTGGCGTCGTTCACGATCACCACCCGAACCGGCCCGATGGTGGATCTACCTACTCACCACCGCTAGGACCTCCTCCCGGCCACCAGCGAGGACTCTGACATGGCCACGGACACCGATTCCTTGGCCTTGCTTGAGGTACATCGTGGTCTGCTGATGTGTGGCCCCATTCCACGTGATGCCGTGCGCAATGAACGGGTTGTGGTGAAAGGCGATCTCGGTGAGGTCGAACGGCATGCCCACAGTCGTGCCGGCGAGGATGTCGCCATCCGCGAGCGAGTCGGAGTTGGCCTGCTCTTGCTCGGCGGTGAGACCCCCGGAAGCGATGAAGTCATGGCGACCGGATGAGCGCACGACATCGAGCCGATACGCGGGCCACGACGCCTGCTCCGTCACGTCACGAAGTCCGTCGGTGCCATCCGAGTTTCCAGGTTGGAGGCTCGCCTCGCTGATCAACATCACAACGGTCGGCTGCTCACCTGGGCCGGCGAACAACCGAGTGATGGTGCTCACGGCATCGGCGCCCTCTGTGTCTGTCCTGTAGTCCTCAGCGATGTCGTCGAACCCGGAAGGCATCACGGTTGGCAGCAGGCGGGGTGGGGCGACTTCGCCTGCGGTCGCGACGGACGACGGGGTAGTTGCCGCCGCCGGCTGCGGCGACGTCGAAGTCGCCGCGATCGACGTAGACGGCGATGGCGATGGCGCGACGGGCGTGGCGCTCAAGGGCACGACCTCGTCTCGATCGCGGGTGGTGATGACGGGCAGTCCGACCATCGCAGCGGCGCCAAGCAGCAGCACCGCGGCACGAACTCGGCGAGGGGGTCTCGAGACAGGAACAGCATGCACCAGAACCGGAGATGCAGACTCGGAGTGCTCGACACCGTCCAGTCGGGTGTGGCCCATCATCTTCGGGATCATCTCGTCGAGCGCGACCCTGAGTCGCTCCTCGAGCTCATCGTCGATCGAATCGATGGTCATACGATCTCCTCTCTCAAACGCTTGAGCGCCCGATGCAACGTCGACTTGACGGAGCCGCTCGGCACACCGAGCGCGTTCGCGATGTCGTCGACGGTCATGTCTTCCCAGAAGCGGAGCACGATCACTGTGCGTGCTTTGGGCGGAAGGCGAACCACCGCCACCCAGGTCTCGTCGATCTCGGGCGTGCTCGCCGCAGGCGCTGCGACGGTCTTCCAAACCGAAGGTATTCGGCGCCGGCGGATCGCACTGATACTGCGATTGATCACCGAGCGCTGCAAGTACCCGACCGGGTTGTCGATCGAAGCTCGGTGACGTTGCAGCCCGACGAACACGTCGTGGATGACCTCCTCGGCGAGATCACGGTCGAGCGTGGTCGCAGCCGCGAGGCCCAGCAGCCGAAGGCGATGCTCGCGATACAGCGCATCCACGTCGCCCGGGTGCTCGACGCCGGACGACGAAAGCAGCGGATCGATGGGACGCCTCACCACGAACGACTCCGGTTCCACATCCTGGACCTGACACCCGGCACTCCAGAATCGTTCCATGTCAACCAAGGGCTCGTGGGCCGCTCGGTGACCCTGTCGCCCTGGTGGCCCGGCCGCCGCTACAGCTTGGCCTGGGCCATCGAGCGGTTGAGCGTGTCGCCGTTGAACATGCCGAGCACGCAGATCACCTTGCGGTCCTTCGCAGCGCTGTTCCAGCTGGCGAGCGTGGGGGTGAGCCAGGAGAACGTGAGTGCCGAGTCGAAGGCGCTGATGCCGACGTAGCCCTCGAACTCCGCGATGCACGCACGCTGCGCGAACGCATCGAGCGCCTCCAGGCCGGGGAACACGTCGGTGGCCTTGTCCGGCTGACCGGCCACCTGCTCGACATACGGCACGACGGCGAAGATCTCGTGCGTGTGCTCCTTGTCGCAGTCCACGACGGGGATCTTCTTGACCTCCGGCCCCATGTCGGCAGGGGCGTTGATGCAGGTGCCCACACCCTTCTTCGCGAGGTCGATCACGGAGGTGCCCTGCTCGCCGTCGCCCGAGCACGCAACCAACAAGAGCGCGGCAACTGACACAACCGACCACCGGCGCAGAACAACGCGACGCTGGGCGTGAGAAGGTCCTGGAAGTGTGAGAGAATCGCCGATGCCGTCACCTTACAGAGGTGCGGCAGGGCCAACGTTCGAGTGCGCAGACCCGACCTGCGCGGATCCGGAAGGGGTGGGTGGCGCGTGCTCGAGCATGTGGACGAGTGCCTCGAACGCTTCCTGCGCTCCGCCGTCCCCCTCTCGGCGCGCGACGTCGACGTCGCGTTCGAGGCACCCGACCGCGAGTGGGCGGCCAAGCTCAACACACGGCCGACGGTGAACCTGTTCCTGTGGGACATCCGGCGCAGCACAGCCCAGGCCCGTTCCGGCATGGAGCGCTACGTGGAGGACGGCCAGACCAAGCAGCGGCTGGCACTCCCCCGCGTCGAGCTGCGCTACCTCGTCACCGCCTGGACGGCCGAGCACGCCGACGGGCGGGCGCTGATGGGCGGGCTGTTGCGCACCTTCCTCGCCCACGGGGAGATCCCGGCCGAGTTCGTCCACGAACCGCTGGATCAGCTGTCGCCGCTCACCCTCAGCCTGTCGCGGGGCGACGACGTGATCGACGTCGTCCGATCCCTCGACGGCCAGCTGAAGGCTGCACTGGACATCACGATCACCACCGACGTCGACACCCGGCGCGGCCGGCCCACCGCCGCACCCGTCGAGGAGATCGGCATCTCCCTCGGTGATCACACGACGAACGGCAGACAGACGCGCACCCGGCGCGTCGCCGGCCACGTCACCGTGCAGGGGGCCGTCGGGCGCCGCGTCACCACCCCGCACGGCACCACGATCGTCGACTCCACGGGCCGCTTCCTCGTCGCAGCCCAACCCGGCGATGCCGTCTCCATCGATCTGGATCCCCCGCTGACCGCCGTCGTGCCCGAGCGGGGCGGCGTGGTGATCGGCTGACCATGCGGGCCACGCTGCTCGCACCGTCGGTGCGCATCCATCCCGGCACCACTGCGCTGCTGGACATCGAGGTCACCAACAACGAGGACGTGATCGACGGCATCTCGGCGCGCGTGATCGGCCTCGATCCGGCGTGGGTTCCGCTCGTCCAGCCGGTGGTGACCCTGTTCCCCGACACCACCGGCACCCTGACGATCCGCTTCGAGCTGCCCACGTCGTGCGCCGCAGGCGAGTCGATGATCACCGTCCACGTCTACTCCACGATCGACCCGGAACGCTTCGACGACCATGCCGTCCTGCTGCACGTCGAGCCGGTGGAGGACGCGAGCCTCGAGCTGCGCCCGAGCGTCGTCGAAGGCGGCAGCCGCGCCGAGTTCAACACGGTCGTCACCAACACCGGCAACGTCGCCACGGAGTTCACCGTCACCGCCGTCGAGCCCACCCGCGCCCTGGAGTGCGCGATGAGCGCGCCGACGCTGCTGGTGCCCGCCGGCGAGAGCCGCGAGCTCGTCCTGCGCGCACACGGGCGCCGCCCCTTCGTCGGCCAGATCGTCAGCCGCAACATCGAGGTCGTCGCCACCTCCACCGAGCTGGAACTGAAGACCACCGCTCGCTTCGCGCAGAAGCCGCGCATCCCCCGCGGCGCCATCACCGCCTTCATCCTGCTGGCCATCGTGCTGCTGTGGGCGATCATCTTCCTGTTCGTCGTCCAGTACATGCAGTCGAAGGACGCGGCGACGAAGGCCGTCCCTGCGACCTGGGAGAAGGGCACCCGTGAGGTGAGGGTGGTGGACGTGGTGTCCACGGTGAGCGGCCGAGTGGTGGCCGCCAGCACGGGCGAAGGGCAGCCGGGCATCACCGTCGAGGCGTTGCGCAACAAGGGTGGCACGTTCACCCCGATGGGGTCCGCCGCCACCGGTGACGACGGCAGCTTCGCGCTGGCCGGCCTGCTGCCCGGCACCTACAAGATCCGCTACAGCGCCGAGGGGTTCGCGACCGCCTGGTACGGCGGCGCCGACGAGGCCGGTGCCGAGCAACTGACCGTCGTGCCCGTCACTCCGATCGCGTTGGACGACGCGGTGCTCACCGGCCTTGGCGGCACCATCAAGGGGCAGATCGCCGCCCCGCCCGGTGGTGTCGTGGGCCCGGCAACCGTCACCATCACGCTGATCCCCGACCGCGACGACCAGCCGCCGCTGATCGTGCCCCCGCCCGTGGTCGACCCGGTGACCGGTGAGTTCTCCGCCCCCGACCTGCAGACGCCGGCCACCTACGAGGTGCGCATCGAGCGCGAGGGCTTCGCCCCGATCGTCACCCGCGTCGACGTCCGCGGCGGACCGCCCACCCTGCTCGACACCGCGAACCTGACGGCCGCCAGCGGCAGCATCAGTGGCAGGGTCGTCGACGGGGGCGGCAACGGGCTCGGCAACGTCAAGGTCGTCGTGCGCAGCGGCAGCATCGAGCGGTCGATCCTCACCCCCACCACCGGCGACACGGGCAGCTTCACCCTCGACGCCCTCCCGACGCCACGCACCTACGTCATCACGTTCACACTCAACGGCTACTCCTCCGAGACGATGGCCGTCGACCTCGCCGGCGGCGAGCCCAAGCAACTGGCCACCAACGTCACGCTGATCGGCGGCGCCGGCACCGTCACCGGCATCGCCCGTGATGCGGCCGGCAACCCGCTCGGTGGCGTGAAGGTGGTGGTGGCCAAGGGTGCGGTCACCGCGGAGACGGCGACGCTCACCACCGGCACCGGGCCGACGGGCCAGGGCAGCTACAGCGTCTCGGGCCTCCCGATCCCCGGGCCCTACACGGTGACGTTCTCGCTGGCAGGCTTCCAGAGCGAGACCAGGCTGGTGGGCCTGCCGGTCGCCACCGACACGCCCGCCGTGGTGGACGTGCAGCTGTCGCAGTCCACGAGCACCGTCGCCGGCACCGTCCTCGTCACGTCGAGCACGCCGAATCGCAACGTCGGCCTCACCGTCGAGCTCTCCGACGGCGGCACGGCGCGCACCACCGTCACCACCTCCAACCCAGCCGGTGGCTACAGCTTCGCCGACGTGCCCAACGGCAGCTACACGCTGACGGTGGTGGACACCGGCGTCGTGCCGCGATCCGTCCTGCGCGTCGTGCGCATCACGGTCAGCAACACCGGCGACAACACCCACAACATCTCGATGGTGCTGTCGTGACCACGCTCATCGCCTCCGCGTTCCCGAACCTGGTCGAGGCCGCCGGCGGGCAGGTCGTCACCGTGCAGCTGTCCATCGCCAACACCTCCGACCGGATCGACGCCTATGCGGTGACGGTGTTCGGTCTGGATCCGCTGTGGATCACCTTGGAGCCGGAGCGGCTGTCGCTGTTCCCCGGCGACATCGGCCTCGTCGACGTGCAGCTGCGGATCCCGGCCGGTTACCCCGCGGGGATGCGCAGCCTCACGTTCCACGTGCTGAGCGAGAACGACCAGACCCAGTTCGCACTGGCCACCATCTCGCTGGGCATCACCGGTCGGCCGAAGATGGCCATCACGCTCGACCCGACCTCCATCACCGGCGGGTCGCAGGGGCAGTTCGGGATGATCCTCGCCAACCAGGGCAACGCCCGGCTCTCCATCCGGCCGAGCGCGCTCGACCCGGAGGAGCAGGCCGCGTTCGACTTCTCGCAGCAGACCATCGACCTGCTGCCCGGCGAGCAGGCCGCCGTGCAGGCGACCGTGGCCGCCAAGCGACCCTGGATCGGCACGCCGAAGGTGCGCGTGCTGACGTTCACGGGGCAGGCGGTCGACACCGACGAGTCCGTCATCGGCAAGGTCGAGACGATGGGCACGTTCATCCAGCGGCCCCGCATCGGGCGCTGGCTGATGTCGCTGCTGGGGCTGGTCACCGCCGCCGCCGTGTTCGCCGCCGTGCTCAGCCACACGCTCAACTCCGTGGTCGACAAGGCGTCGGTCAGCGACGACCTCGTCAACGAGGCGCTCGCCAACGGCCAGGTGGCCAGCCCGATGGTGCCGCTGAAACCGGCGCGCCTGACGGGCAAGGTCATCTCCGCGACCTCTGCGGAGGGCGCCGGCATCGCAGGTGTGCAGGCCGAGCTGTACAGCGCCGGCGACGGCACCGTGCCACTGGCCAGTGCTGCCACTGCCGCCGACGGCACGTTCGCGTTCGGTGGCATCGGCGGCGGCACCTACCGGGTGCGGTTCACCGGTGCCGGCTTCGGCCAGCTGTGGTACCCGGGCGGCCGGGTGTTCAGCGAGGGCGCGGACATCGTCGTTCCCGCCGAGGGCAGCAAAGACCTCGACCCGGTACCGTTCGGCGGGCTACGCGCATCCGTGTCCGGCAAGGTCACGTCGGTGAACGGGCAGAGCATCACCGGCGCAAAGGTGTCGCTGTTCAGCGCGGGCGTCGGCGAGCCGCCAGTGCCGGCGCTCGTCGCCACTGTCGACGTGTCCGCGGACGGCAGCTTCACGCTCACCGCGGTGCCATCACCCGCCCAGTACACGCTGATCGCCGAGCGGCCGGGCGCGGCCACCGAGACTCGCCAGGTGGCGGTGGCAGCCGGGCAGCAGCTGGAAGGCATCGAGATCACCCTGCGCCCGGGCGACGGGCTGATCACGGGCACCGTCTTCGCCGACGGGCAGCCGGCCGGCGGCGTGACCATCTCCGTCACCGACGGCACCAACACCGTGGCCACCGTGTCGCTCAGCGAGGCGCCCATCGGCTCGTACAACGTGCGCAACCTGGCCGTGCCGGGCGTGTACACCGTGACGGTGTCGCGCACTGGGCTGGTGACGCAGACCCGCGCCGTCACGCTGTCATCGGCGACGCCCTTCCAGGCCGACTTCTCACTCGTACCCAGCATCGGCTCGATCAGCGGCACCGTCACGAGCGCCGGCAACGTGTCCCTCGGCGGGGTGTCCGTGCGTCTCACCGGCGGCGACGCGGTGATCACCGCCACGTCGGTGAGCCAGGGAACCGGGGCCGGCACCTACCTGTTCGACCAGCTGCCGGTGCCGGGCGTGTACACGCTGACGTTCAGCGCCGACGGCTACATCACCCGGGTGCGCCAGACGACCCTCGACCCGACGACCGGGGAGACCAACCGGGAGGGGATCGACGTCACCCTGGCGTCCAGCCTCTCGCAGGTGTCGGGCACCATCACCAATGTGGGCGGCGTGCCGGTCGGGCGCGCAGAGGTGACGCTCGACGACGGAGCGAACCAGCGAGTGCTGCTGTCCGCTGACGACCCCGCCGGAACGTTCGCCTTCGGCAACGTGGCCCCCGGCAACTACACGCTGAAGGCCCACCTCGTCGGTGCCGCCGACGTCGTGCGGTTGGTCACCGTCACCGCCGGCCACGACGTCGTCGCCGACCTCCAGCTCGGGCGGCAGGCGTCACTCTCGGGCGTGGTGGTCACCGCCGGCGGCGTGCCTGTCCCGAACGCCGTCGTACGTCTGTTCCTGCCGGCGAACTTCCCGAACGGGGCCAACGTGCAACCCTTCGTGCTCACCAACTCGGCCGGCCAGTACACGTTCCTCGACGTCTCGGCACCCACCGACTTCGTGGTCGCGGTCTTCCCCGACCAGAACGCGACCGTGCCGCTGGACTCGGAGACGACCGTCAGCGAACCCGGCACCGATGTCGCCGTCGGCAGTCTGGTCGCGTCGTGAAGCGGCGGGTGTCGTGATGCGCGCCGATGCGCTGACCTCCACGGTCTCTGCCGTCCCCGGCACCACGGTGCAGTGCCGGGTGCGCGTGGTGAACGAGTCGACCGGGCCGGCCGCGCTGTCGATTCGCGTGTACGGCCTCGCCGACGACGACGAGCGGCCCGTCCCGGGCCCGCCGGTGCCGCCCGGCGAGTCGCTCGACCTCGTGGTGCCCCTCGTGATCCCGCCGGCGTTCGCCGATGGCGAGCACACGCTCGCCGTCGAGATCCGCAGCGACCGCAGCGACGACGTACCGGCCGTGGCCCCGCTGACCCTGCGCATCAGCTCGCTGGACAAGGTGCTGGTGCGCATCACCCCCGACGTGATGCGCGGCCGGCGCCGGCAACGCTTCGCGGTGGACATCGAGAACCACCGCGACGAGACGGTGGACATCGCGATGCGCGGCTCGGGGACCGCGCTCGACGTGTCGCTCAGCGACGAGCAGATCACGCTCATGCGCGGCGAGCACATCCGCCTCGGTGGCCGGCTGCGCGGGCCGCGGCACCTCAGCGGCGACCCGCTGCAGCACGTCCTCACGGTGGAGGGTCGAGGCGCGACTGCACCCAGCTATGCCACTGCATCGGTGACGCAGCGCCCACTGTTCGCCACCCGCCTGCGCGGCCTGATGGCCGGGCTCGCCCTGCTGGCCCTGTGGCTCGGCGCCGTCGGCGGCGCGGTCTACTGGTGGAACGAGCGCGGCAAGCGGTCCACCGAGGTGGAGGCGACGCAGACCACGCTCGCCGGCGGAACCCAGACGACCACCGCGACCGGCGGCACCGGCGATGGCAGCTCGACCGGAAACGGCACCGGCGACGGCACGGGCGATGGCAGCTCGAGCGGTGGTGGCACGGGAGGTGGCGACGAGGCTGCCGGCGACCTGCCCGAGGGCCCGCCGACGGAGACGATCGTGCGCGGCAGCGTGAAGGCGGGTGCCACCGGCAGCAACGACAATGTCGCGGTCACGCTGACCTCGCTGATCCCTGACGAGTCCACCGCCGTCACGCTCACCGCCGACTCGTCGGCCACTCCCCCGGCATCCTCCGGCTTCGGCACCCTCGCCCGCCCGCCGTCGTCGGCCGGGTCGTCGGCTGCTCCGGCCGCGTCGGCGACGGGGTCGGACAGCAGCGGGCTGCCCGACGGCAGCGCCGACACGGCCAAGTACTGGGGGGCGCGCGCCGGCGGCTACACCGGCGGCGACCGCCTCCACGGCCCAGTCGCCACCCTCACGGTGCAATCCACCAACTCCAAGATCGACGGCACCTACCAGTTCGACAACGTGCGCCTGCGCCGCGGGTACGTGATCTCCTTCTCCAAGGCGGGGTTCGACACCCAGACGTTCCAGATCGACCCACCCGACGACGGCAAGACCGTCGAGCTGGACGTCGAGCTGCAGCCGTCGAAGGGCTCGATCGGCGGCAAGGTCACCGAGGCCGGCGGCGGGCCGCTGGGCGACGTGGCGCTCACCATCACCGATGGCACCCTGACGTTCAACACCACGTCGTCCACGCTGGCCTCCGAGGCCGGTGGCATCGGTGGCTGGAAGGTCGACGGCATCTCGACGCCCAGCACCTACACCGTCGTCGCCTCTCGCACCGGCTACGGCACCCAGGTGCAGCAGGTGACGCTCGGCCTCGGGGAGACCCCGGGGAACGTCAACTTCGTGATGGTGAAGGGCGTGGGCAGCATCGGCGGCACGGTCTCGGGCCCGAACGGCCCGATGGGCGGCGTCACCCTGACGGCATCCGATGGCACGATCACCCGCACCACCAACAGCTTCACCACCGGTACCCCCGGCGGCTTCCTGTTCCCCGGCCTCCCCGTGCCCGGCAACTACACCATCACCGCCAGCGCCGACGGCGTCGCCACCGAGACCCAGGTGGTCACGCTCACCAAGGAGAACCCGAACGTCACGGGCGTCGAGTTCCGCCTGAAGAGCACGTTCGCCGCCATCACCGGCATCGTCTACAGCGTGGGCAGCAGCGGCCGTCATGTGCCGCTGCCGAACGCCGCCGTCGAGCTGCGCCTCGGCGAGCTGAAGATCCGCACGACCACGGCCACCTCCGGCGGGTTCACCCTGTCCTCGTTGCCGCCGGGCACGTACACGATCACCGTCAGCCGTTACGACCACAGCACCGAGTCGCGCTCGATCACGCTCGTCGCCGGCGTACCGCAGGACCTGCCCGAGTTCCTGCTCACCTACACACCCAGGCAGCAGTTGAAGGCCACCGGTTCGCTCGATGTGACGTTGATGAAGAACCTCAACGGCGCCCAATCGCCACTCGACCAGGTGACCCTGACGCTGAAGGACATCGCCGGCCGGATCACCATCCCGAACCCGCCCGCGGCCAGCGTCAACGGTTCGTACCTGTACAGCGAGGTGCCGATCGGCACCTACACACTGCTCGCCGATCGCGCCGGCTACCGGCCACAGAGCATCGCCCGCATCACCATCGGCACCGATCGCGTACCGATGCCGATCATCATGCTGCGCTTCGGACAAGCCTTCGGCCAGGTCGTCGACGCGCTCAGCGCCGAACCGTTGGACGGCTACGAGCTGCTGCTGTACCAGGACAACCATCCCGGCCTGCAGTGCAAGAAGGTCATCACGATCGGCAACCAGGCACCGGTGGGCGGCAAGATCCAGTGGGACGTGGACACCAGCGTGCAGCTGCTCAACGGCGACTACGTGCTGCGCTTCCGCCCCGCCACCGGCGACACGAGCTCACCGTGCTCCACCGGTGGCCGGTTGCCCGCCGGCTTCGCCGATCGACCCGACGCGAACGGAAACGTCGGCACGTTCCAGGTCACCGACAACGACGACCCGATCGACCTTCACGACCTGCCCGTGTACCCCTACCCGATCGTGCGCGGGCTGGTGCTCGCGCCCCAGTTCGCGAACAGCACCATCACCTACCTCGGCCTCGACGATCTGACGGCTGCGGATCTCGCGGTCACACTCGACTGCCACACCGGCCGCACGGTCGGCGCCGCGCTCACACGCCAGGGCAACGTGGCTTCGTACACGTTCGGCCGGGCAGCGGTCGCGAGCCTGTTCGCCACGGGCCCCGCACCAGCCGATGGTGTCCTGTCGCTGTGCAGCGTGACCGCAACAGCCACCGGCTATCGCGACGTGCACGTGGAGATGACCCCGGCGCTCGCCATCCCGGTGGCCGCGCCATACCTGGACCGGATCGCGAACCTCGCGCTCGTCGACTTCCCCGATCGGCTGAACGGCACCGTCTACTGGACGGACCCGTTCGACGGCACGCCGATCTTCGTCGGTGGGGCGCATGTGGACGGCCCCAACGCCATCGTCGCCTTCGGTGCCGGTGAGGCCCCCGACCCCGACGGGACGGTGCCCGGGCCCACCGGCAACGACCCGACCACCACGACCGCCAACCTCCAGGCGGTCAGCGCCACGGGCAGCGGCACCTGGGAGTTCCCCGAACCCAGCCAGGTGTTCGGCACCACCACCTACACGTTCACCGACCCCACCATCCAGCAGGCCGCGTTCGACCTCACGATCGACCAGACGCAGCGCACGTTCTCCAACGAGACCGGCATGGAGCCGATCGTCGACGACGGCTCCATCGACGTCGTCGTCAAGCCACAGCCGGGGTCGCTGGACGGCAACGTCACGATCATCACCACCCGCTCGGCGCAACCCTTCGGCGACGCGGTCATCTCCGCCACCGCACCCTCGGCACCCCGCCCGGTGACGGACCATGCCGTCGACGGCACAGGGCACTACTCCTTCACCGGCGAGGCGGGGACATGGTTCCTCGGTCTGTCGACCACCCCTACCGGCAACCTCGTGCCCGCGTTCGGCGACACGGGCGCGGGGGTGCGCATCCCGGCCGGCGGCTCGGTGACCGCCCCCGCGCGCACCTTCGTGGAGCTCGGCCAGGTGGTCACCAACTTCCGCGACAATGCCGATCCCGACCCGGCGACCAATCCGATCCCGCAGTACACCGTCAGCGGGGTGAACTACCCGCGCGTGGAGCTCACCATGCAGCCGGGCCCGGTGCCGTACCCCGCCTGGGACCCGCTCGCCGCCCACAACGCAGAGGTGCAAGCCGGTGCCCCGGGCATCGCCACCGCCCGCCTGCTGCCCGTCAGCCAGCAGGTGCTGCCCACTGCCACGCCCGTGGCATACCAACTCCACTTCGAGATGCCCGGCTTCGACCTCGCCCACTCGAACTGGACGGTCTTCGACGAGGCCGGTACGGCGCTGGCCTCGGGATCGGGCAGCTCACCGGACCAGGTGGTGCAGATCCTGCCCGGAACACGGCTGCGGGTGGAGATCTCCGCCGACCGGTACGGCACGATCAGCGGCACGGTGCGCGGCCTCGACGACCCGGCGAACGTCGTGCCCGGCACCAACACCCGCGACCTCGATCTGGACGACGGCCTCACCGTGACCATGAAGCGCCTTCCCGACGGCCAGACCGATTGCTCGCTGGCCATCGACGAGGGCACGGTCGTCACCCGCACCGCCGGCCCACCCCCAGGCTTCACCGCCGGCGTCCGCGCTGGGTCGTACTGCGTCACGTACTCGCACCCCGACTATGTCGGGATCACGCGTACGGTCACCGTCGCGCCGAGCGGCACCACAGATGCGAGCACCGACCTGAACGTGGCGGCCGGCGGGTTCCGCCTCTCGTTGGAGACCGACGAGACATCGCACAGCCCCGTCGACGGGGCACTCGTGCGCCTGTTCGCCGACGGCACGCCGATCAACACGCTCGACACCGCCACGGTCATCCGCAGTGCCACCTCGGCCGGCGGTGAGGTCTTCTTCGATCCGGCAACGAACAACGGCCTCATCCCCGGCCGCTACCTGGTGGCCGTCACCCGGCGCGCCACGCCCGCCGGGCCCGATCTCAACTTCCCCGTCATCGCCACCGTGGACATCCCCCGCGGCGGCGGCACGCTGACCAAGCGGGCGCTCATGCCGCTGACCGGCTTCAGCCTCGCCGGCGTGGTGACGGCGGAGAACATCGACCACCGGCCACTGACCCTTCCGCCGTTCACCGTCACCCGCAGCTACACCACCCCGCAGGCCACCGGGTCCGACGGCTTGCCGAACAACGCCACCGACGCGAACCAGCAGCGCCTCACGGACCAGACGACGAGGGACTTCCCCGCCCCCACCACGACCTCGCAGGGGTACAGCTTCGACGAGCTCGCGGTGGGTGCGCACGTGGTGCACTTCACCAGCGGCGCCCCCTACGGCTTCGACGCACCCGGCGACGTGCCCGTCACCGTGGACGGTGTCCCCGAGCCCGACGGGTCGTTCCAGCCGGAGGCCGCCGGCATCACGACGTACACCGCCAGCAGCGTCACGGTGAGGGTGCGCCTGCTCGGCCTCGCCGGCAACGGGCCGCACACCGGCATCGGCGTCAGCCTCGACATCCCCTACGGCACCAGCCCCAACATTCCGGGTACGGAGGATCCGGCTGCACCGGGCACATGGGTGTTCAACGTCGTCCAACCCGACCTGTCCGACTACACCATCGTGGTCACCGCCCCGTCGTACAACGTGACGGCGGCCGACACCGTCCTGCCCGTGCGGCCGTCGACCGCACCGGTCACCCACGACGTGCACCTGGCGGCGTTCGCCACGCTCTCGGGCACCGCCACCAAGCAGCTCACCGCCACCACCAGCGGGCCGGTCACCGAGACCGACAGCGTCGAACTGCTCGACAGCACCGGCACCGTGCTGCAACGAGCGACACCGAGTGCGAGCGGCGCCTACACGTTCGTCGTCAACAGCGTGCAGACGCTGCGCGTCCGCGCGGTGGTGGACAACTTCATCACCACCACCGTCAACGTGCCCGCGTACTCGCTCGGCGGCGCCAACCCGGTCGCGGTGCCGGCGATCACCATCGACCAGTACGCGAGCGCCACGGTCACAGTGTCCGGCGGGGCCGCAGCCACCGCCTCGGTGACCGCGTCGCCGAGCACCGGCGTGCAGATCACGCAGCCCTCCACCGGCGTGTTCCAGGTGGCCCACCTCGTCCCGAACACGAACTACACGCTGACCGTCTCCGCCCCCAACTACCTCGACCAGACGTACCCCTCCACCGGTACGTTCGCGCCGGCGATCGGCAGCAACCAGCCGGTCGCGATCACACTCGAGGCTCCGAAGTCGATCAGCGGCACCACCCGTTCGGGCACCACCGGCGTGCAGTCGCGGGTGACGCTGCTGAAGGGTGCGAACGTCGTCGCCGGCCCAGTGGACACCGCCGCCGACGGCAGTTACTCCTTCACCGGGCTCGGCTACGGGTCGTACACCGTGCGCGCCAGCGCGGTGGGCGTCGGTGGCGGCCTGCTCAGCGGCATCAATGTCAACGCCAACCAGCCGGCCCCGACCGCGCAGGACGTGACGCTCACCGCCCGCTCGCTCACCGTCCACTTCAACGTCGCCCCTGCCGCGGCAGTGCCGACGATCACCGTCAACAACGCGGTGGGCACCTCCGGGCAGGTGACGTTCACGTTCCCGGAGACGGGCAACCTCTCCTACTCGGTGGCCGCTCCGGGCTACCTCACCACGACGGCGCCGCTGACCGTCGTGATCCCCATCGACTGGAACGGCACCGACACCGTCCAGGTCACTCCACCGGCGCTGGTGGAGGTGGCCGTCGAGGGCACCGTCACCGGAGCAAGCGCCAACTTCCCGGCCAGGGTGTACCTCTGCGCCGGCAACGTCACCACCGCCGCGGCCTGTGCCACGTCGGCACGCTTCGTGGGGGTGACCGCTTCAGGTGGTTCGTTCTCGTTCAGCCCCGTGGTCGCCAATTCCTACAACCTGGTGGCCGCGAGGGGCACCACCTACACGGCGCTCGTGCCGATCACCGTCACCGACACCGGCGTCTCGCCCACGACGATCTCGCTCACGTTCAGCTGAGCCGCGCTCGCCCCACGATCATCCGGCGGGCGTCACCAGACCATCCAGACGACGCCGAGCGTCAGCAGCACCACCACGAGGCCGATCAGCCACCAGCGGTACTCGCGGGGCGCGGGCGCCGGCGGCTGCGGCGTGGGCACGAGGAAGACCGTGCGCGGCGGCTCCGCCACCGGTTCTGGTTCCGGAGGCGGATCCATCAGCGAGCCGCAGCTGAAGCAGAAGACCGCGTTGAGCAGGTTGCGTTCGCCGCACTTCGGGCACGGGCGGCTGCCGACCGCGGACATGCCCGTGGGCCCCACACCCGGAAGCCGGCGGCGGCTGTCGTGAGCCCCGGCGGAGTCGGCGTGCAGCCCCTGGGCGGCGGGCGCCCAGAACAGCGGGGAATCGCACTCGCGGCAGAACTCGTCCGACATCCGCTGGAAGCCGGGGAAGTCGTCGGGCAGGCTGATGACTGCGGTGCAGCGTGGGTTCGGGCAGGAGATCTCGATCATGACGGCTGCAACCCTGGCATGGTGACCGTGGTGCCGGCGACCTTGAGCTCGTAGGTGACCGACGCGGGCAGCTCCTCGGCGACGATCTGCAGCAGCACCTTCGGGCTGGCCCACGTGCCCGTAGTCGCCACCTCCATCACGACGTGCGGTGTCGCGACCGGCGCCTCGCCGAACACGTAGACACCCCCGCTGTCGGAGACCTTCGCCTCCGCGTCGCCAGTGATCAGCACCAGCAGCTGCTGCAGCCCGGCGCGGGTGCCGCGCCACTGCAGGAGGCGGGCATAGCCGCGCACCAGCTCGCGCTGGGTGCGGGCAGGCAACGTCGGCTCGACCCACTCCAAGCCCACCCACGACCCGAGGTAGCGCACCATCGGCTCCGGGGCGACGGTGACGTCGGCGAGATGGGGCAGATCGTCGAGGTGGTCGAGCATCCCACCGGCAACCTGCTGGATGAGGCCGACGAAGCGCACGAGGAGCGGGTCCTGCGCCATGCCGGCGGGCAGCTGGTTGACGAGCCAGTCGCCACGCCAGCTGTCGGGCGCGTCGCTGCGGACGGGAACGAGATCCGTCATTGCACGATCACCCGATGATGGGCGGACAAGAACAGCGAATGCGGCTCGAGCTTGACGACGTCGCGACCGCGACCGACTCGCTGCTGCTCACGCAGGTCGTACTCGAACAGGACGACGTCGTCGACGCGGGCCACGCCCTCGATCGCCTCCAGCAGCTGGTGGACCGTCGCCGTGTTCAGATCCGTCTCCCACGGCCAGCCACCGGACGAGCCGTCGCCGTCGGTGCCGACCGGGCTGAGGAAGCGGTACAGCGCGTCCAGCACCTGGGCCTGCACGGTGCTGGTGGACCAGCCCTTCACCGCCGTGACGAGCGCGGCGATGCTGACACCCTGGAAGTACGGCGTACGCAGCTCGATGGTGGTGCCCAGGATCCGGCGCTCGTCGAGGTACTCGGTCACGGCTTTGACGGACTCCTTGGTCAGCTCGAAGTCGTCGATCGTCTGGTGCTCGCCGGGGTCGGTGTCCACGTTGCGCACGAGCAGCAGGCGCACCAGGCCCGGCCGATCCACGGGGGTCATCCGCTCGCGCCGCACCGCGTGCTCCCACGGGGTCTCCCCCGGCAGCGGCTCGTCGACCTCCGGCTCGACGGTGCCGGGCAACCGCGGTGGCAGGCAGCGGACACGCGCGATCGTTGCGTCCGCCTGGCGCACGAGGCGCTCGAAATCCGCCGCTGTGACCGCTCGCGCGCCGGCACGCAGCGTCTGCGGGCCGCGCACCTTCGCCTCCTCCACCGTCTCGGCGTCGACCCCGCCCTTGGACGGCAGCAGGTTCTCCACCCTGGCCACCTTCGGCACCGCGCCGCGGTACGACGTGATGGTGCCGGCGCCGACGTTGCCCCACTGCCCACCGCCGTAGCGGTAGCCGCTGACGACAATGCGGGCGCCTTCGGGCGGGATGGCGCCGTGCTGGCGGTACGTGCCGTCGGACTGGCGGATGCGCGGCCCGAAGCGGATCTCGCCGGTGGCGGTGTCCCAGGTGACGTGCGGCGAGTCGGGGCCGGAGTCGACGAAGTCCTTCACCGTCTCCCACACCTTCGGCACACGCGAGTCGTCGCAGATGACGTGCACCTCTTCGCCCTGGATCGGCGGCAGCACCGGCGAATGCTCGACGCGGAACACCTGCCCGGGCTTGCTGGTGCTGATGCCGACGAGCTCCTGCCCGCACACCTCGCTGTGCTCGGCCCGCACCGTGCCGCCGACCGTGGCGACGCGGACGGACGTGATCTGCGGCGACTGCTGGTACTCGGACTGGCCCGGCTTGGCCGGCACCACCTTGGCGCGGATCCAGAAGCCGCTGTGCGTGCCGACTGCCTCGCTGCTGTGGCCGGGCGGCACCAGCAGCACCAGCCGACCCTCCTGGTTGAGGCCGCCAGTGGTGTCGCTGCCGGCCACCACGTGGCACGCGACCCAGGCGTTGTCGACCGATGCCTCCCACACCAGCGGCGGCCGCTTCGGGTCGATCCCGATCCCCTGGATCGGGCCGCGCACCGTGATCTCCAGCGCGTACTGCGCGGCCGACTCGGCGAAGCCGATGTAGAACGCGTCGTCGGGCGCCGGCTTGTCCTGCCGCGGGAAGCAGCGCACCGGGCGGGTGTTGTTGACGACCTTCAGCTCCGGCAGTACGTCGTCGAACTTGTGCGGCATCGGCGAGACGACGACGGACTGCAGCTGCGGCTGGGCGATCATCAAGTCGCTGGTGGTGGTGAACACGCGGGCCTCACCGACGAGGCCGGTGGTCGCCACGGCGGAGCCCTTGTCGATGACCACGACCTCGGGCGTTGCAGCCGACAGCCAGAACGTCAGGTCGGCGGTGGCCGCGGTGGCGGAGAACGGCGACAACCCGATCATGTTCAGCACGTGCGTGTAGAACGCGTCGGGCACCTGGTTGAGCCGGAAGAGCATCAGCTCGGTCATCCAGGCGAACAGCTCGATGAGCGCGATGCCGGGGTCGGAGACGTTGTGGTTCGTCCACTCGGGCAGCAGCTCGGGGATCTTCCGCTTCGCCTCGTCGACGATGCTCTGGAAGCTGCGGTTGTCGAGCTGCGGGGTGGGCAGCGTCATGCCTCGTCCTCCTGCGGGATCACGTAGAAGGGGAACACCAGGTTGCGCACGTCGTTGGTGGCCTTCACGACGTACCCGATGTGGATGTGGACCTTGCCGTCGGCGCCGTCGAGCGGCTCCACGGTGACGGATTCGACGTCGACCCTCGGCTCCCACTGGCCGAGTGCCTCGCGCACCGCCACCGCCATCAGGCCGAGCGTGTTCGCATTGATCGGCTCGAAGAGCAACTCCCAGATGCGACACCCGAAGTTGGGGCGCATCAGCCGTTCACCGGGCGCGGTGATCAGCACCATGCGGATCGAGGAGTCGAGCTCCTCGACGCCGGAGCTCATCGCGATCGAGCCGGCCTGGTCCACGCGCATCGGGAACATCACGCCCCGGCCGATGAAGTCTGTGGGGTCCGTCGACACCGCGTCTCCTAGTTGATCTTCACGAGGCCGCCCTTGATGGTGGCCATGCCGCCGCCATCGAGGGTCGCCGAGGCGCTGGACTTGAGGTCGAGGGCGGTGTTCGCGTTGACCGACACGCCCACGTCGGCGTTGATCTTCACGTTCAGCGCCTTCGCGGCCAGATCCGTCTTGCCGGTGATGGTGACCTTCGTGCCCGTGATCTCGATGCTGCCGTCGGCGGTGATGGTGATCGAGCCCTCGCCCGACTTCAGCTGCAGCGTGTTGCCCTGCGCGGCCCACAGCTCCACCTTGTCCTCGCCGATGAACAGCTTCGTCTGCGTGTCGGCGAGCGCGATCTCCACGTTCTTCTTGTTCCGCGCACTGCCGCTGCGGAAGGTGAGCGCGTGACCGCTCGTGTCCTTCAGCGACCATTGGTTCACCGTGCTGCCCTCGGCGAAGCCCGTCAGTGGCATTGCATCCTTCGGGTTCCACGCGCCGCCGAGCACGAACGGCCGGCGCAGGTCGCCGTTCTCGAACACCACGAGCACCTCGTCGTCGATGCTGGGCATCAGCTGGAGGCCGCGCTGCTTGCCACCACCGGGCGTGACGACGCGGGCCCAGGTGGACTCGATGTTGTCGCCCAGCGAGGGCAGCTTGAGCTTCACCATGCCGGCGAACCCCTCGGAGCCGATGTTGGAGATCAGGCCGATCATCGGGCCGAAGCGCTGCCCAGACACCTGGCCGCCACCGACGAGATCGGCGAGCGTCGTGGGCCGCGGCCCGCCGCAGGTGAAGCGGGTGACGTAGTCGCGCCCGGAGTACACGTGCTCGGCGCCGGTCACGAAGTACTTGCCCTTGAGCTTGCTGCCCACCCGGTCGATCTCGATCGTGCAACCGGCCTTGATGCTCGGCTCGCCGTCGGCCTCGCCGCGCACGCGCAGCTCGTCGCCCATCGAACGGCCGTGCAGCGACTCGGCCATCGCATTGGCCTCGTCGACACTGGCGGTCACATAGCCGACCGACTCCTTCTTGGCGACGAACGTCTTCGAGCTCTTGCGCCCGCTGATGACCAGGGAGCTGTTGCTCAGCCCGGAGGGCTGCGACGCGCTCTTGCCGACGATCTCCTTCTTCGCCTTCGGGTCCCAGCCGCGGACCTCCACGCTCTCGGCCACCTCGGCGGCGTCGAACTGGGCGCGGAATCTGCGCAGCGTGACGCCTCGCGCGAGCGAGACCACCGGGGTGCCCAGCTCGGGCTTGCGCAGCACCAGCCGTTTGCCGTCGACCGTCCAGATCAGCCCGGTGCGGCGGCAGATCTCGTCGATGAACGCTGCGTCGTCAACGGTCTGGGTGAAGTGCTCGAAGGTCACCGACATCGGCGGCACCGTGCCCTGCATGCCGTTCTCGGAGAGGATCTTCTTGATCATCTCCGCGTAGGTCTGGTTGGCGAACACGCGGTGCCGGCTGTTGCGCCCGAGCCGGTGGGCCAGGTCCTGCGCGGTGACCACCGTGATGGGCGCGTCGTCGGGCCCGGCCTCGACACCCAGCGAGGTGATCTCGCCGACGAACAGCCTCACCGCCTTGCCGTCCTTGATGTCGACGAGCGAGACCTCGACATCGGCGCCGATCTCCATCTTGGCGTCGTCGAAGATCGCGTACTCCTCGTCGAAGAAGCGCAGCACCGCCTGCGCCGGCCGCGACACGGCGGTCTCGACGCGCAGGTCCACGAGCTGGTTGAGCATCTCCACCGACAGAGCCGCGCCCTTGAGCAGGATCTTCGGGCGCTCGATGACGCCGGAAGGTCGGGCGTCGGTCACGTCTCGCTCCGCTCGGGGATGCTGAGTGCGGTGCCGGCGGCCAAAGACAGCGGGTCCTTGATGCCGTTGGCGCCGGCGATCGCCCGCCAGCGGGTGGCGTCGCCGTAGTAGCGCGCCGAGATGCGATCGAGCGTCTCGCCCGGCGAGACGATGTGCACCCGCTGCGGGTTCGGCGTGCCCGAGGTGGGGTTCTGACGCACCCAGTTGGCATCGGGCTGGTACTGCTCGAACGACGCGTCGACACTTGCCCGCAGGGGCAGGCCCTCGTTGGAGAAGTAGGTGAACGACACCTGCAACGAGCTGATGATCGACTTGAACGTGTGCAGCTCGGCGCCCCAGTGGAACGTGACCCATGGCGGCCGGCCGCTGTTGCGCTGGGCGTCGTAGTCGGACAGCGACGTGTCGACCTCCATCAGCTTGAGCAGCTTGTTGGTGTAGGTGGTGACCGTCTTGCCCGTGGCGGTGGTGTCGAACACGAGGCTCAGCGAGAACTTCCCGCTCTCGCCGCCCGCATAGCGCATGGCGGGTGTGTTCGACCCCGGCACCGGCTCGGCCTGCCAGCGGTTGCTCATGGAGAAGCTGAACTTCGCCGGGTTGAACATGCACTCGATCTTCAGCTTGGTCTCCGTCATCAGGAAGGCCTTCTGCAGCTGGACGGTGGTTGCCATCAGAACTCCCCTCGGAAACGGCCGCCACGGCGTTGCAGTTCGGCCAGCAGCCGATCCTCGATCTGGCGCATCATCCAGTCGACGAAATCGACCGTACCCGACGCGGTGCGCAGGTCGGCGAGCTGCGCGGTGAACGGGTCGCTGCCGCTGACGGACTGGACGCCGTTGCCACCGTTGCCGCTGAGGCCGCCGTCGCTCGGCGCGTCGGTGACTGCGCGGCGGATGGGCGCGGGGAGGACCGGCTCGGCATGCGCACGCTCGACGACGGATGCGGTGGCGGCACGCGTGATCGCCGCCGCCGGCGCCGAGTGCGACGCCACGGCAGGCGTTGACGGGCCCCCCGTGGACTCTGGCGTGGCATCGGGCGTGGCATCGAGTGCTGGGCTGCGCCGCACGACCGCAGCCGGCGCCACCGACCGCATCGCCTGTCGCGTGTCGACGCTGCCAGCGGGGGCCGGGCGTGCGGGGGCCGGAGCGGGGGCCATCGTTTCGGCGCCGGCGAGCCGGGCGGCGAGCTCGGCGGCATCCAGCGTCTGATCGATCGTGCTGGTGCGGGCAGCGGCGGGTGCGGGGCGCTCGGGCAGGCGTGCCGGCGCGGAGGGCGCGAGCGCCGGCAGCGGCGCACGCTGCACGAGGCGGGCGATCTCCTCCGCGCGCGCTTCCTCCACCGACGGGCGGTCGTCGTCGAAGAAGCGCGGTTCGGCCGACGGGTGGGCGACGTGGGTGAGCTCGTGGGCGATGAGTGCCCGGTCGGCGACCAATTCGGGGGTGCGCTGCAGGTGGATGACGTTGCCGACGGTGGCCGCTCGCTTCCCGGCAGCAGCGAGGGCGCGGCGGGCAGCGTGGTCGGTGCGCATCTCCACCGCGGTGTGGCCGACGATGGCTGCCGCCAGGGGGCGCAGCGTCGCCGGCAGCGGGCGTGGCGCGACGGGCGGCTCGGCGCGCATGACGGCCGAGAACGCCTCCGCGGCGCCCCCGCCACCGGGCGGCGATGGCGGCGCGGTAGTGGCTGCCGGCACTACCCGGCGTTCGTCGCCCTGCGCGCGGCCGGGGCCGCGCGCAGCCTGCAACGGGGCCGCCTCGGCGAGAGCTCGGCGATCGGTGGCACGACGCGCCGCGACCTCGCCGCGCGCGACCTCGCCGCGCGCGACCTCGGCAGACTCGGCAGGCACGGCGACCTCGCCGACCTGGACGACCGCGGTCGGGGCCGGTGCTGCCGGGGGCACATCCAGCAGCTGCCGGTCAGTCTGCGGCCCGCGCGCCCCAACGGCCGCCGCGCCGATGCCGCCGGGCGAGACCGGCTCGTGCGGCACGAGGCCCAGCGCCGGCGTGTCGGGGCGCTCGTGCGCGGCCAGCATCGCCAGCATCGTGCGGCGGGCGGCGGCCTGCACCTGCCGTGCAGGGGCGGCCGAGGTGGGTGCCTGCGTCGTTGCTGCCTGCGTCGTTGCTGCCTGCGTCGTTGCTGCCTGCTGCCTCGGTGCGTGCTGCTCCGGTGCCTGCATGGACCGTGCCAGTATCGGCCCGGCGCCCTCGATCACCTCACGCGGAGCGGCCTGGCGCGGGGTCGCGGAGTCGGTGAGCGCGACCGGCGGGCGCACGGCCGACTCGCGCACGGTGCTGGTCGTCTCGTCACCCCCGGGATCGGCGGTGGGGGCTGCGGGCGCAACCGCATGCGCCGGGGTGTCCGCCGGCCACCGCTGAGTGCGATCCTTCACCCCGGACTGCTCCCGATCAGGGCGCGCGATTGCCGGAACCGGCGGCGCCCCGCCGCCGATGGTCGACGCGGAGTCGAGCAACCCAATGGCGGACAGTGCCCTCGAACGGATCGCGGACTGCTCGGTGCGCGGGCCCGCCACCCGCTCCCCGCCGGCGGGGAGCGGCGAGGTGGCGGCGCCCGGCGAGGACGGCTGCATCGCGGCGCGTTCGAGGGCCCCCGCCGGGTCGGCGCGGCCCGGGTCGGGGCGAGCCGGGCCGGGAGCCCGCCGAGCGGTCATCGCCGCGACATCGGCGCTACGCCGCATGTCGGGCCCAGGTCGGCTGTCGATCCCCGCTCGGCCACCAGGGCCCGGGCCGGCCTCGGGCGTGCGACGCGGTCGGTCGGGCAGCGGTTCGTCGGCCCACGGGTCGTCGTAGTCAGGCTCGTCGTGGCCGGCATCGTCGTAGCCGGCATCGTCGCGGCCAGAATCGTCGCGGGTGCGCCCCGCCGGCACGGCGATCGGTGGCAGCGACGCGTCCGTCGGCTGTGCCGGCATCGGCCCTGTGCCGTCGCCCTCGCGCGGAGGCAGCTTGCCGGCGCCCACCAGCATCCGGCGAAATGCCTCCATCGACCGCTTCGCTTCTCGCCGGCTCGGCCGCGGCGGCACCTGCACCGACTGCGCCTGCGCGGAGTGCGGCGCCTGCACCGACTGCGACGTCGCTGCCGCGGCCCTTGCGGCCACGGCGGTGCGGCGCGTGCGATCGATGAGCTTGGGGTCGATCGTCACCGGCCGCAGGCTCGCCGCGATCGAGCCCGGCACTGCGGCGCCGCGGGCCACCATCATCCGCGGCAGGCCGCGACGCACCTGCGGCACGACCTCGCGCGTGCTCCGGCGGCTGAACCCGGCCTCGACCGGCTGGTCGGCAGGGGTCGCCTCGAGCTGCGCGTCGTGCTGCCGCCGCCAGTGCAGGGCGTTGGCCGTCGGGCGCACCGACCGGTCGTCGGTGTGCTCGACGGACGCCAGCTCCAGGCGCCAGCGGGCCACCTGTGACAACCCCACCCGCGACCCGAAGCGCTGCGAGGTCGCCGCCAACCGGCCCGGGTGGTACCAGCTCTCCGCCACGGACGCGACGCGCGGCAGAGGCCGCCATGCCTGGCGGCCGCCCGGCGCCGAGGCCTCAGAGGTCCTTGGCGCGGAACCCATGGTGGGCGATCTCCAGTTCCTCGACGGCCATCTCGGTGGAGCCCGACGCGAAGCGCGGGCCGCGCCACTTCACGGGGAACGCCCCGTCGAAGTTCCATGTGCGCAGCCGCGTGCCGCCGGGCCCCATCAGCGTGATCGCGGCCGTGGTGCGGGCGAGCTTGTTGCCGGCGGCGGTGAAGCCCTCCCCCGACGACTTCTCCAACCACTTGAACAGGCTGTCCTGCTGGGTGATGCCGCGCTTGAGCACGAGGTTGGGCCACGACATGCGGCCCGGCAGCTTGTGCGAGTAGCTGTTCTCGCCACCCTCGTCGATCGACTCGACCCCGATCTCCACCTCGAGCCCGGTGATCTCCATGAACCGGCCGATCTCCACCGTGTCCACCTCGACGAGGAACGTCGCCGTGGTGACCCGTTCCCGGTCGAAGCTGTCGTCAGCCATTGCGCACCGCCTCCCACGCTCGTTCGTTCAGCTCGGCGACACCCCGCACGAGGCGCGCCCGATCGGCGTGGCCGAGGTCGAGGAGGGCGTCGAAGTCCCAGTGCAGGTGGTACGCGAGGTACACGATCTCGTCCCACAGGACGTCCTCGGGGTACCGCTTCATTGGCCCGCCCTGGACGGGACCTCCTCGACGTGCCCGCGCCGCCGCGTCGCGAACGACGACATCGCAGGTTCCTCCGGCCCGCCGTCCGCGATGGGATCGGTTGCGGCGCCGGCGTCGATGGGTGTGGCGTCGGGTGGCTGCACGTCGTCCTCGATCGGCAGCACCGCCCGCTGGAGGGCCGGGACATCGGCGGGGTCGCCGAAGTTGATGATGCCGTAGAGATCCTGCAGGAAGGCCAGGTCGGCGGCGAACAGCCCCTCCACCTCGTTGCGAGTGACGCGTGGCAGCGAGCCCAGGCTGGTGAGCACCCGGGCGATCACCAAGATGGTGAGGTACGGGTCGTCAGCGCCCGAGACCGCGGGGTCGCGCAGGGGTTCGATCTCGTCGCGTGCCGTGGCCAGGCGCATCGAGCCGTGACGGTGCAGCACACCGTCACGGTCGATGTAGCCCTTGGGCAGCGTGAAGTCGAACTCCGTCTGCAGGCCCACCGGCGCGTCAGGCCCAGGTGAGCAGGTCGTGCTGGATGGTGAGCTCCTCCACCATGAACTCGTTGGCATCCGCCTTCAGATCCGAGACGCTGATCTTCGACGGCCAGAAGTTCTCCAGGTTGAACCGGGCTCCTTCGGTGCCGATGTGGTCGTAGACCACGATCGACGCCGTCTTGTACTGCGTCTTCTCGGCGGCATCGACGACCGAGTCCATCCACTTGTAGAGGTCGAGGTTGGAGGTGAGGCCGCGCTTGAGGACGATCGGCGAGTAGACGGGCTGAGAACCTGCCGTCTTCTGCACGATCCGCTGCTTGCCGTTGCCGTAGGTGGCCTTCACGACCGGGATCTCCACGCTGATGCCGGAGCAGGCGCTGAAGTAGGCCATCGTGATGCCATCCAGCTCGAGTGCGAACATCGAGCCCTGGAACTGTGCGTCATGTGTGTCGGTCATCTCAGAGGTCCCTCTTCAGCATCTCGATGGTGAGTGTGACGGTCTCGATCATCAAGTCGTCGGAGCCGGCGTCGAGGTCGGAGACCGACCACTTCGACGGCCACGCCTCGAGGAAGCTCCATGATCCGACCCGCTTGCCCTCCGAGTCGTACATGACGATCGCCCCTTCGGTGCGGTTGTCGCGGATCTTTCCGTCGGCGATGTCCTTGATCCACTTCCAGAACGACTTGTCGGCGGTGAACGTCCGCTTCAGGGTGATGTCCTGGTAGTCGGCGGTGCCCGGACGGTTGAGCGAGACGAGCTTGCCGTCCTTCAGCGTCTGCGTGCTCTTCTGCACGCTGACCTCGACACCGAGCCCGGCGGCCTCGGTGAACGAGCCCTTCACGCCGTTCTTCAACTCGATGTCGAAGATGTTCGACAGCAGCGGATCGTTCTTCTTGCCGATCTCCGTCGTTGCAGCCATGGTGTGCCCCCTTCGTCAGCCCCCGGCCTCAGGCCGAGGTCTCCTTGATCTGAGCGATGCGGAAGATCACGAACTCGGCCGGCTTGACCGGTGCGATGCCCACCTCGACGATGACCTTGCCCTGGTCGATGGACTCGGGCGGGTTCGTCTCGCTGTCGCACTTCACGTAGAAGGCCTGCTCGGCGGTGGCGCCGAAGAGCGCCCCGTCGCGCCACAGGCCACGCAGGAACGCGCTCACCGTGCGCTTGAGCCCTTCCCACAGCTTCTGGTCGTTGGGTTCGAAGACGGCGAACTGGGTGCCGTCCATGATGGCCGTCTCCACCATGTTGAACAGGCGGCGCACGTTGATGTACTGCCAGTCGGTGTTGCTGGAGAGAGTGCGGGCACCCCACACGCGGATGCCGCGGGTGCCGAAGCCACGGATGCAGTTGACGCCGTCGAGGTTGACGGTGCCCTGCTCGGCGGCGGTGATGTTCTGCTCGAGCGACAGCGCGCCGCGGACGATCTCGTTGGCCGGCGCCTTCCACACGCCGCGCGTGTTGTCGTTCCGAGCCCAGATGCCGGCGATGTGACCGGACGGCGGCACCATGATCGTCTTGTCGCCGTTCTTCCCGGCCGGGTTGTTCACCGAGATCCACGGGTAGTAGAGGGCGGCGAACTGCGAGTCGTACCCGACGGCGGTGCGCCACTCCTTGATCTGCTGGGCGTTCTTCCCGGGGGGCGCGTCCAGGATGGCCATCCGGTTGCCCTGGCCCTCGCAGTGGTTGATCAGCGCGAGCTGCACCGTCTGCCACATCGTCTCGTCGTAGGAGACCGTGCCGTCGTCGGCGACGCGGCGGGCGGCGGTGCACAGGTCGGGCACCAACACCATCGTGACCTCCTCGGCGATCACGAGGCCGTCGATGCCCTCGCGCCTCGCGCTGTTGCCGGCGAAGTCGGTGCCGTCGGGGAGGACGGTGGTGGGCGGCGCGGGCTCGATCGCCCACGTGCCGGCCTGCAGCGCGGCAAGGTCGTTGACCAGCGCATCGACGTCGACCTTGGTGGCGACCTTCACCCGTGCGTGATCCTTGAACACGGTCTGGATGTCGCGGGGCCCGGGCTTCAGCGTGACGCCCTGGATCACCTCGGGCCGCTCGCCCTCCTCCAGGATGGTGACCGTGAACGTGGGGGCGGCCGTCTTGTCGTCGCCCTTCGGCTCGTGCGCCACGCTGACCGAGATGGCTGCGTTGGGCTCGACGGTCTCGAACTCGACGGCGGGTTTGCGATCGCCGGCCGAGATGCTGAGCGTGCCCGACTCTTCGGCGGGCGTGGTGTGCGGGATGCGCACGATGTAGGCGATGCTGCCGCCGTTGTTGAAGTAGCCGTACACCGAGTGCGGCAGCATGATGCCGGGGGCGAACCCGCCGTACAGCGCCTCGTACTGCGTCCAGCTGGTGACCATGCGGGGCTTGAGGCCCTTGGGATCGTTGATCGGGTCGTCGATCGGCGGTGCCTTGGCGGTGAACCCGACGAAGGCCGCGACGGCGGTTGCGGCTGCAGTCAGAGTTCCCGAACTGGACGGCACTTCTTCGACGTAGACACCTGGTGTCGTATAGGTCGTGGCCACTACACATCTCCCTTCGCGCAGTCACCCGACCGCGTCGAATGACTTTTTCCGATTGTTGGACGGGGCCGTGACTTCCCGGGACCCCGAGCGGACCATAACAGGTCCGCAAGGGCCAAAAGTCCAAAACTTGGCTACGGAATCATTTCCGTGACGGCGCCCGGATTGACCACCTGGATGACCCCTCCGTAGGCGCACATGCACTTGGACGTCTGGTTCAGCGTGGGCAGCGAACCGACCAGCACGGTGGGCGACCCGGGCACCCACGGGGCGGGGGTGACGGGGATGCATGCGCCCGGCGTGAGCACGCCGAGCGCGGCGACGGTCTGGGCAGCGGTGATCGGGTTGGCCAGGCTGCTGCACACACCGAAGGGCATGATGTTCACCAGCGGCTTCGAGTCCACGATCGTGGCCACCGGCTTGCTCTCGAACAGGACTCGGTTCGTGGGCAGCACCATCAGCGCGCTGGGCGCGACGCCGAACGAGCACATCACCTGCGCGCCGGCCACCACTGGTAGTCCCACTGAGCACCCCCCGTTCGGCGACACCGTAACACCCACCCGACCGGGCGGGCCGTCCAGGTGCTGCCGGCGCCCGTCGGCGTTCAGGGGACGAGCACGCTCTTACCGGTGACGTTGCGCGACAGCTGATCCTGCAGCGCGGTGGCCACCTGGTCGAACGGGTACTCCCGCGGCACCACCGGGTGCAGCTCGCCGCGCTCGATGGCGGCCAGCACTTCACCGAGCAGCTGCTCGTTCTCTGCCTGGTGGCCGCCGACCCAACCGCCCCAGTCGACACCGGTGACACGGCGGTTGCGCAGCAGGATCTGGTTGGCGGGGAGCTTCGGGATCTCGCCGGCGGCGAAGCCGACCACGAGCAGCTGGCCGTCGTCGCGCAGGCTGCGCAGGCCCGACTCCGCCAGTGCCCCGCCGACGGGGTCGTAGACGGCGTGCACTCCCCCGCCGCTGAGCTCCTTCGCCCGCGCCTTCACGTCCTCACCGGACGTGTCGATGACTGCCTCCGCCCCGTGGGCGACGGCGACGGCCCGCTTCTCCTCGCTGGATGCGGCGGCGATCACGTGCAGGCCCATCATGCGGCCCACGTCCACCGCGGCCAGGCCGACGCCGCCGCCGGCGCCGAGGACGAGCAGCCACTCGCCGGCCTGCAGCCGGGCCCGGTTGCGCAGCGCGAACCAGGCCGTGCCGTAGCTCTGCACGAACGTGGCCGCCTGGGCGTCCGTCAGCGCGGCGGGGGTGCGCACAACACGGCGGGCCGGCCACACGATCTCGCTGGCGAAGCCGCCGAGCCCCGTGCTGGCGAACACACGGTCGCCGACCGCGAGCGACGACACATCGTCGGCCACCTCTGTCACCACCCCGGCCACCTCGCCACCGGGCACGAACGGCAGCGGCGGTTTGATCTGGTACAGCCCCTGCACGAACAGACCGTCCACGAAGTTGACACCGGCGGCCGTGACCGCGATGCGCACCTGCCCGGGCCCGACGGGCACCGAAGGGCGATCCTCCACCACCAGGTTGGCGACTGGACCGAAGCTGTTGCACGAAACGACCCGCATGACCGGCGACCGTAGTGCGAAGCTGTCAACTCATGCGGCTCGAACCGTTCACGCTCACCGGCACCCACGTCCAGCTCGAACCACTCACGCTTGCGCACGCCCCCGCGCTGCTCGCCGCCGGCGACCGCGACCGCGACACGTACGGCTACACGCCGGTGCCTGCCGACGAGGCCGCGATGGACGCCTACATCCGCTGGCTGCTCGCCGACGCCGAGCGCGACCTGGTGGTGCCGTTCGTGCAGCGGCGGCTGTCCGACGATGCACCGGTCGGGTGCACCCGCTTCCTCAACGTCACGTGGTACGCCGGGCGCGACACGCCTGCGGAGGTGGAGATCGGTGGCACCTGGCTGGCCGCCGACGCCCAGCGCTCACCGATCAACACCGAGGCCAAGCTGCTGCTGCTCACCAAGGCGTTCGACGACTGGCAGGTCTTCCGGGTGGCGATCTGCACCGATGCCCGCAACCAGCGCAGCCGCGCCGCGATCGAGCGGCTGGGCGCCACGTTCGAGGGCATCCTGCGACGCCACCGAGCGAACACCGGCCACCTCACCGAGCCGGGCAAGGCCCGCGACACCGCCGCCTACTCGATCATCGACGAGGAGTGGCCCGCAGTCCGCCGCCGGCTGCAGGAGGGCCTCGGTCGATGACGAACGGCGCCCCGACCGACGACCGTCCGGTCATGCTGATCACCGGCGGCGCACGCGGCATCGGCGCCGCGATCGCTCGGGCTGCTGCCTCCGACGGCTATCGAGTCGTGATCAACTACGCCGACTCCGCCGGCATCGCGGCAGATCTCGTGGAGGAGATCGGGGCCACCGGCGGCTATGCCGTCACGATTCGTGCCGACGTCGCCGACGAGGCGCAGGTGCTCGCGATGTTCGCCGCCGTGGACCACACGTTCGGGCGGCTGGACGTGCTGGTCAACAACGCCGGAACCGCCGGCGGGTACGGGCCGCTCGCCTCGGTGTCTGCGACGATGCTGGCGCGGCTGTGGGCGGTCAACATCACCGGTCCCTTCCTGTGCGCCCGCGAAGCCGCCGCCCGCATGCGCACCGACACCGGCGGCCGTGGCGGCAGCATCGTCAACATCTCGTCGAAGGCCGCCGTCCTCGGCGGCTCGCACGAGTGGGTGCACTATGCGGCATCGAAGGGCGCGCTCGACACGATGACCGTCGGGCTGGCGAAGGAGCTCGCCACCGTCGGCGTGCGCGTCAACGGTGTCCGGCCGGGCCTCATCGAGAGCGACTTCCACCTCCACGCACCATCAGGGCGCGTGGAGCGGATGGCACCGCTGATCCCGATGGAGCGCAGCGGCACGCCCGAAGAGGTCGCCGGCGCGGTGCTGTGGCTGGCGTCTCCCGCAGCGAGCTACGTGACGGGCGCGTTCATCGACGTCACCGGCGGCCGCTGACCGGTCAGCAACCGGCCGCCAAACGCGCCCACGGCCGCGGTCGCGACAGCCAGCACGGCCACGATCCGCGGCAGCGCCTGTGGGCCGATCGCATCGAAGAGCTGGCCGACGATCCACGGCATGATCAACCCGCCGAGCCCGGACCCGGCGACGATCGCCGACGTGTTGCGCCCGCTGAGCGCGAGGTGCGACTCGGCGAACGCCATCATCGACGCGTACTGCGGCGCGACCGAGATGGCGAAGAGGAACGTCACCACCCACAGCATCGCCCCCGGCCCCTCGAACGCGACGAACAGCAAGGAGGCCACCACCGACATCGCAGTCGTGGACGCGACGATCCACCCCGCGGAGAACCGGCGAGCGGCCCAGATCGCCAGCACCCGGCCGGTCGCGAAGCCCAGCCCGAACATCGACGTGACGCCGGTGGCGGTGGCCGCGTCGCCGTAGTCGATCTGCTCCACGTAGGTGTGGATCCAGTTGGCGAACGCCATCTCCATCGCCACGTAGCAGAAGAAGAACGCGCAGATCGCGCCCACCTGCAGACCGCGTGCGCCGCCGGCAGTGCGGTGCACCACCTCTGCCAGCCGCGTGCGCACCGGCGACGGATGGGGCACCATCAGCGAGGCACACACCGCGGTCAGGGCAGCCATCGGCAGCGCCACACCCCACACCGAGCCGGCCAGGTGCAGCGAACGGTCCACCAGCAGCGGCGTCACCATCGCCCCCAGGGCGAAGCACAGGTGCAGCCCGTTGAGCAACGCACCGGACCCGGCCGGGCGGCTCCACATCACCAGCGTGTTGCCGCTCACGTCGCACATCCCGCACGCCCAGCCCAGCAGCGCGAACGCGGCTACCAAGAGCAGCAGCGTCGGTGCCACCGCGATCAGACCGACGGAGGCCGTCGCGATCACCATCGCGACGATCCACCGGCGGTGGCCGCGCCCACCATCGAGGCCGTGGCCGGCGAACACCGAGCCGGCGATGTAGCCGGCCGACTGGCCGACGAAGATCCAGGCGATGCCGCCGTCGTCGGTGTGCACGCGGTCGCGCAGGTGCGACAGCGCCGGGCCGGCGAGGCTGAGCGCGATCCCGATGAACAGGAAGCCGCCCAGGTAGGCCGGGACGGGTGTCGATCGGATCCGCGACCGGATGATGGGAGCTTCGGGGTGCATCGCCCCGCCAATGTAGGCAAGGGGTATCGTCGACCACGCATGCACGTCGTGGTGGTTCTCGCTCATCCCAACTCGGACAGCTTCTGCCACGCACTCGCCGAACGAGCCTGCGCCGGCCTGCGCACCGCCGGGCACGAGGTGCACCTGCTCGACCTGTACGCGCTCGGTTTTCGCGCCGCGATGTCCCCCGCGGACCACGCCGCGTACCACTCCGACGAGCCGGCGATCGATCCGATGGTCGTCGAGCACATCGCCCTCGTCCGCCACGCGCAGGCGCTCGTGTTCGTCTACCCCACATGGTGGAGCTCCACGCCGGCGATGCTCAAGGGCTGGCTCGAGCGCGTGATGGTGCCGGGTGTGGCGTTCGTGTTCAACGGCAAGGGCAAGGTGCGGCCGGGCCTCACCAACGTGCGCCGCATCGTCGGCATCAGCACCTACGGGTCGCCGCGCGCCTACGTCAAGTTCGTCAACGACAACGGCCGTCGCATGATCACTCGCGCGCTGCGCCTGAACACCGGGCTGCGCACCCGCCGCTCGTGGCTCGCTCTCTACGCGATCGACACCGCGACGGCCGCGCAGCGCGAGGCGTTCCTTGCCAAGGTCGAGCGGAGGATGCGATCACTGTGAAGGTGTGCCTCGTGTACTGCCACCCGTCGGAGACGTCCATCACCGCCGCCGCCCGCGACCGCGCCCTGGCCGGCCTGCACGCCGGCGGGCACGAGGTCCGTGTCCACGACCTGTACGCCGAGGGGTTCGTGCCCGAGCTGTCCGCGTGGGAACGGACGAACCACCTCGAACCGCCCGACACGAAGCCCGCGATCGCGCCGTACGCGGAGAACCTCCGCTGGTGCGACGCACTCGTGCTCGTCTACCCGACGTGGTGGTCCGGTCAGCCGGCGATGCTGAAGGGCTGGATCGATCGCGTGTGGGTCGCCGGCGTCGCCTACGACCTGCCGCCCGGCGCGAACCGCATCCGCCCGCGCCTGCAGAACGTCCGCCACCTCGTCGCGATCACCACCCACGGCTCGACGAAGTTCGTGAACGCGCTGGAGGGTGAGGGTGGCAAGCGCATCCTCACCCGGTCGCTGCGGGTGCTGTGCAGCAAGCGGGCGCGCACGAGGTGGATCGCGCTGTACAACATCGACCGCAGCACCGACGCCGAGCGTGCGGCCTACCTCGCCCGCGTCGAGCGGGAGATGCGCGACCTGCACTGAGCGCCCGGGCCGACCCGGCCTACGCACGGTCGAAGCGGGTGACGACCTCGACGTGGGGTGTGTGCGGGAACAGGTCGAGCACGGTGGAACCAGCGTGGCGGTAGCCGTGCGCAGCCAGCAGCGTGGCATCGCGGGCCAGCGAGACCGGGTCGCAGCTGACGAGCACCAGCCGGGCAGCGCCGGTGGCGGCCAGCACGTCGACCGCCTCGCTGCCGAGGCCGGCACGGGCTGGGTCGGCGATCGCCAGCTCGACGGGTTGCGGCGCCCACCGCTCGAACGGGCTGACCACGACGGTGGCGCGCTCACCGAGGTTGGCGACCGCGTCCGCGCACGACGACTCGGCGCTCTCCACGACGACGGAGTGCTCCGCGCCGAGCGTGGCGGCGAACAGGCCGACACCGCCGTAGGCGTCGAGCAGCGGCCCGCGCAGGCCGGCGAGCGCGTCGCCGCACGCGTCGCGCACGGTGCGCACCAGCAGTTCCGCCGCCTGTGGCCCTGACTGGAAGAACGACGACGCGGACACGCGCAGGCTGACACCCGCGACCTGCTCGTGCAGTGTGGCGCGCGGCCCGACGCGCACGTGCGGCCCCAGGCCCGAGAACCGGACGCGGCGCCCGGTCGCCCACGCCGTCGCTTCCCCGGTGGCGCCGCTGACGCGGAGGGAGATCTCGTCGGCGCCACGCACGCGCAACTGCGGCAGCAGCGCCGCGAGCGTCGGGTGTGCCACGAGGCAGGCGTCGAGTTGCACGACGCGATGGCTCGCCGCCGCCCGTAGGCCGGTGCGGCCGTCGGGGGCGACGGCCAGGCGCAGGCTGGTGCGGTACGCCCACGGATCGACGGCACCACCGAGGTGCACCACCGCATCGGGCAGCTTGGCGGTGCGGCGCAGGGCGTCGGCGACGACATCGGCCTTCCACTGCAGTTGCGCCGCCGGCTCTGCATGCTGCCAGCCGCAGCCGCCGCAGCCGCGGGCGAGCGCCGGGCACGGGGGCGCCACCCGATCGGGCGACGGCGCCAGCACCTGGCGCACGGTTGCCGTGGCGAAGTCGCGCTTGTCGCTGACGATCGCGACCGTCACCGTCTCGCCGGGCAGCGCACCGCGCACGAACACCACGCGCCCGTCGGCCAGCCGACCGAGCGCGTCGCCGCCGGCCGCCATCTTCTCGATGTGCACCGGTTCGTCGTGGTCGGGTGCTCCTGACTGCGCCATCGCCCAGGAGCCTACGGACACCGCCGTTCGCCCAGTACCCTCCCAGGCGATGCCCAGGATCGAGATCGCCCCCAGCGTGCTGCCTGCCGACTTCGCCCGCCTCGGAGAGGAGGTCGCCGCGCTGGAAGCTGCCGGTGTCGACCGCATCCAGTGGGACGTGATGGACGGTCAGTTCGTACCCAACCTCACGTTCGGGCCCGACGTCATCGCCGCCACCCGCCGGCACACGACGCTGCCGTTCGAAGCCCACCTGATGGTGCTCACCCCGGACAACATGGCCGCCCAGTACGTCGAGGCCGGCTGCGAGCGGCTCATCGTCCACGCCGAGGCCTGCACCCACCTGCATCGCACGCTCGGCCACATCGCGTCGCTCGGTGCGAAGGCATCCGTCGCGCTGAACCCGTCCACGCCCGTCGCCGAGGTCGCCCACGTGCTCGACCTGGTCGACATGGTGCTGATCATGACGGTGAACCCGGGCTTCGGCGGCCAGCAGTACATCGCGACGATGGAGCCCAAGATCCGCGAGCTGCGGGCGATGATCGCCGCTGCCGGTCTCACCGACGCGGTCGACGTAGAGGTGGACGGCGGCATCGGGCCGTCCACGGTCGCCGCGGCCGCCGCGGCCGGCGCCAACGTCCTCGTGGCCGGCAGCGCGCTGTATCGCGATCCGCAGGGCCTCGCCCACGCGGTGGCCGACTTGCGCGCCCGCGCCGAGGTGGCCTTCAGCGCCTGATGCGGGGCCGGGCGGGCGACTGTCGCGCACCCCTTCCGTAGAGTGCTGCTCGATGGCGTTGCAGCGGCTCCCCACCCCGTACGGTCCGCCCGCGTTCCGCGCCCTGCGCCGCGCGCTCGACCAGGTGCAGGCGGGCGATCCGCTCGCGGCCGTCACCGTGCTGGTGCACTCCAATGCGGTGGGCGTGGCCGCGCGCCGCTGGCTCGCCGCCCACGGCGGTGTCGCCGCTGCCCAGTTCGTCACGCCGTTCCGCTTCGCGGAGCTGCTCGGCGGGCAGGCCCTCGCCGAGCGCGGCAAGCGCCCCGTCTCCACGCCCGTCATCGACGTGGCGGTGCGTCAGGTGCTCGCCGCCTCGTCGGGCATCTTCCAGCCCATTGCCCAGCACCAGGCCACGATCACCGCGATGCGCACCACCTATCGCGAGGTGCGCCACGTCCCCACCGCGGTTCGCGAGCGGCTCGCCACCCACGCTTCCGCGCGCGGGCGCGAGGTGCTGCGGCTGTGCCGCGAGGTCGAACGCGCGCTCCGGCGCGACTGGTACGACGAGGCCGACCTGTTGCAGGCCGCGTGCGCCGCCGCCGGGCAGGCGCCGGGGCGCACCGTCGTGTTCCTGCCACAGCGGCTACGGGCCAGCGAGCAGGCACTGCTGGATGCGCTCGCCGCGCACGGCCCCGTCGTGGTGCTGGAGGGCGAGCACCGTGCCCCGGAGGGCATCCAGCTCGACGTGGTCGATGCGTCCGACGCCGACGAAGAGGCGCGCGAGGCGGTGCGCACGGTCGTCGCCGCTGCGCACGACGGCACCCCGTTGCACCGCATGGGCATCGTGTGGCCGCGCAACGAGCCCTACGCCCGCCTGGTGGGCGAGCACCTCGAGGCGGCCGGCGTCACGTGGAACGGTCGCCCCGGTGTGGCGCTGCACGAGCGCCTCGCTGCCCGGCTGGTGCTCGATCTGCTCCGGCTCGATCGTCGCGGCATCCGTCGCGCCGATCTCTTCGCGCTGCTGGCCCACGTGCCCGCCCGCCATGCCGACGGCACTCAGGTCCCCCGCCAGCACTGGGAGCGGCTGTCGCGCGCGGCGGGTCTCGCCGGCGATGCGGACTGGGGCGAGCGGCTCACCGCGTTTGCCCAGCGCGCGCAGGCCCGCCCCGACGGCAGCGGTGAGCGCGACGCGGTCACGGCGCTGCAGCTGCAGTCGTTCGTCGCCGAGCTGCGCACCCAGCTGGGCTCACCCGGGGCCACCCAGCCTTGGCAGCACTGGGCCGAGCTCAGCCAGCGCATGCTTCATCGGTGGCTGGGCGGCGCACGCGGCATCAGCCAGCTCCCACCCGAGGAAGCCGGTGCCCACTCGGCGGTGCATGCTGCCCTCGACCGCCTGGGCCGCCTCGATGCGCTGGCCGAGCCGGTCACTCGCACCGTCTTCGCACACACGCTGGAGGCCGAGCTCGATGCATCACCCGGGCGCGCCGGCCACATCGGCGTCGGCGTGCAGGTCGGGCCGCTGTCCTTCGCCGTCGGCCAGCCCTTCGAGCTGCTCGTGGTGGTCGGCGCCTGCGAAGGGCTGCTGCCCGCCCCTCCCCCGGCGGAGGCGCTCCTCGGAGATCACGATCGTGCCCTCACCGACGGCGCGCTCCAGGCCAACAGCGCGCTCGCCGACGAGCAGCACCGGCAGCTGTGGGCTGCGCTGGCTGGCACGGAGCGCGCCGTCCTGCTCACCCCGCGGGGCGATCTGCGGGCCACGGCCGTGCGCCAGCCGTCCCGATGGGTGGCCGACCTTGCCGTCGCGCTGCCGGTGCACACCTCGTCGGTTCCGTCCTTCGCGGCCGGGCTCGCCGACACCCCCTTCCCGGCCACCCGCTCGCAGCACCGCATCAGGGCGCTGGCGCACGCGTCGCGCGCGGGTCAGCCGTTCGCCCAGCACCCGTTGGTCCAGTCGCTGCAGCCCCTGCGGTCGGGCTCGGCGATGCTCACCGCGCGTGCGCTCCCCACGGTCACCGAGTACGACGGCGACCTCAGTGGGCTGCACATCGACGCACTCGGCGATCGGCCCGTGTCGCCCACCCGGCTGGAGGCGTGGGTCAGCTGCCCGCACGGCTGGTTCATGCGCTACGTGCTCGGGCTGCAGGCGGTCGAGCAGCCCGACGAGCAGCTGCAGATCACCCCCAAGGATCGCGGCACGCTCGTGCACGCCGCGCTCGATCGCTTCCACCAGCAAGTGCTCCACGGAGCGCTGCCGCAGCCCGGCCCACAGGGTTGGGGCGAGGTGCACCTGGAGGCACTGCTCGAGGCGTTCGCCGCGGAGGCCAGCAGCCTGGAGGTCGAGGGTGCCACCGGCCGCACCGCCTTCTGGCACAGCGAGCAAGGCCGCCAGCGCCACGAGCTGGCGGTGTGGATGCAACACGACAGCGAGCGCATCGCAGCCCGCGGTGCGCGGCTGCTCGCGTCCGAGCACGTGTTCGGCGAGCCCTCGGGTGCCACTGCTCCCCCAGCGGTGATCACGCTGCCCGACGGCACCGACGTGCGCCTGCGCGGCACGGTCGATCGCATCGATCGTTGCGCCGACGGCAGCCTGGTCGTCACCGACCACAAGACCGGCGGGGCGCGCACCTACAAGGACATCACCGACGCCGACCCCACGGCCGGTGGCACCCGGTTCCAGCTTGCCGCCTACGCCGCGGCCGCGCTCGCTCTCGCGGGCGAGACCACCCACACCCCCGTCATCGCGGAGTACGGGTTCCTGGGCAAGGCGGAGTACGAGCGGGTCACCTGCACCATCGGCCCGCAGTCGTGGCCGCAGGTCACCGGTGCACTGCAGCACATCGTGGAGAGCATCCGCTCCGGCGTGTTCGTCGCCCGACCGGACAAGTCGCAGTTCCGGCGCGCTTTCGTCATCTGCGACTACTGCGACCCGGATCACCTCGGCACCGCCGAACGCTGGGTGGAGTTCGAGCGCAAGCTGGCAGATCCGCGGGTGGCCGCGCTGCTCGGCATCACCGACGGCGGGGGGGCCGATGGCTGACCAGCTCGATCTCTTCGGCCAGCACGGTGCCACGCCACCGACCGGATCGATCACCACCCAGCCGGTGCTCGGGCCGGCACCGGACCAGGCCGACCGCGACCGGGTCACCGGTGCGCTGGACGCGACATTGTTCGTCGAGGCCGGCGCCGGCAGCGGCAAGACCACCGCGCTCGTGCGGCGGGTGGTCAACCTGATCCTCGGCGGAGTGCCCCTCGGCCGCATTGCCGCCATCACGTTCACCGAGAAGGCAGCCGCCGAGCTGCGCCACAAGGTGCGGCGTGCGCTGGAGGCTGCGGTCGGGGGCGACACGCCGCTCGGCGAGCGCGCGGCACAGGCGCTCGACGAGCTCGATCAGGCCCCTATCGGCACGCTGCACGCCTTCGCCCGCCGGCTGCTCAACGAGTTCCCCGTCGAAGCCCGGCTGCCACCGCAGTTCGCGGTGCTCGACGAGGTGCAGAGCGCCACCGCCTTCCACGAGCGCTTCACCGACTTCCTGGAGGCACTCCTCGACAACCCGACCTCGGTGCGCCTCGTCGAGCTCTGCCAGTACGACAACTTCGGGATCGAGAAGGGTGTCCGCCGGATGGCGGAGGACTTCCAGGCCAACTGGGATCTCGTCGACGAGCGTGTCTCGGCGGCGCCGCCACCGCCGGCGGACACCGCCTCGTTGCAGCGGGTGCTCGCCGGGCTGTGCACCGCGGTGGCCTCGTTCCAGCCGCCGCCGGGCGACACCCAGGAGAAGGTCTGCCGGGCCTTCGCCGAGCGCAGCCGCCTCCTGTCCGGCACGCTGCCGCTGGGTGAGTTGCTGCGCCTGCTGGCGCGCCTGGCCGAGGCCAAAGCCGCCGGGAACGCCGCCGACTGGAAGCGGCACCACCGCGCCGACGACGTGCTGCCGGCCTACAAGGCCGCCGTCGCCGCCGCTGCCGCTGCTGCCAAGGATGCGATCCAGCTGGTGAACGAGGAGCGCCGCCTCACGCTGGGTGCGCTCTTGCGCGAGCTCACGCTCAGCTCCGTGCAGCTGCGCCAGCTCGACGGCGAGCTGGAGTTCCACGACCTGCTCGTGCTCGCCCGCCGGCTGGTCGTCACCGATGCCGGCGTGCGCGCACAGCTCCACGAGCGCTACACCCACCTGCTGCTCGACGAGTTTCAGGACACCGACCCGATCCAGCTCGAGCTCGCCGTCCGCATCACCGCCGATCCGGTTTCGCAGTCGGGTGCCGGCGCGAGCGCCGACTGGCGCACCCTGCGGCCGCTACCGGGCCGGCTCACCGTCGTGGGCGACCCGAAGCAAAGCATCTACCGCTTCCGCCGTGCCGACATCGCCCAGTTCCTCCAGGCCCGCGAGCAGATCGGCGCCGAGCGGGCGACGTTGTCGGCCAACTTCCGCAGCGCCGCTCCGGTCATCGAGTGGGTGAACCACACGATGGGCAACCTCATCCGCCCCGAGCCGGAGGTGCAGCCCGCGTACGAACCGCTCGTCGCCGCACGCACGGCAGGGCACTCCCACGGTTCGGTCACGGTCCTCGGTGCCGATGCGCACCCCGACCTGCCGCGCGCGGCAGCCGAGGTGTTGCGCGAGCGCGAAGCCGCCGATGTCGCCGCGGCGGTCGTGCAGGCGCTGGCCGAGGGGTGGCCGGTGTGGCGCGACGGCGAGCTGCACCCGTGCCGGCCCGGCGACATCACCATCCTGCTGCCGTCGCGGTTGTCGCTGCCCCCGCTGCAGGTGGCGCTCACCGCCCGCGACGTCCCCTACCGGGCGGAGAACAGCTCGCTGGTCTACGCCGCACCCGAGGTGCGCGCCCTCATGCTGGCGCTGCGTGCCGCCGACGACCCCACCGACGAGCTGGCCATCGTGTCCGCGCTGCGCACCCCGCTGTTCGGGTGCAGTGATCGCGACCTGTACGAATGGAAGGTCACACACGGGCGACGCTGGCAGTGGGTCCACCTCACCGCGTTGCCGACGGCCCTGCAGTCGCATCCGGTCGCCATCGGCCTGGCCTGCCTCGGCGAGGTGGCCGCGAGGGTGCGCTACAGCACCCCGTCGCAGTTGCTCGGCTGGCTGGTCCGCGAGCGGTGCGTGATGGAGCTCGCGCTCGCCCAGCGCGACAGCCGCGACGTGTGGCGGCGGGTGCGCTTCGTCATCGACCAGGCACGCGCCTGGAGCGAGGCCGGCGGCCACGGCGTGCGCCGCTACCTGCTCTGGACCCGCCTGCAGGGCGACGAGGGCCGCTTCGTGGCGGAGACCGTGCTGCCCGAGACGGATCACGACGTGGTGCGCATCATGACGATCCACGCCGCCAAGGGTCTGGAGTTCCCGATCACGATCGTCTCCGGGCTGACGGCGAAGTCGCAGGTGACACGCGGCCGCCGGGTGGTGTGGCCGCCGGCCACCTGGGCACTCAGCGATCCCACCGATCCCACGTATCAGCAGTTCGCGCCGATCGACGAGCAGATGAGCGAGGCAGAGCGCCGCCGCCTGCTGTACGTCGCGTGCACACGCGCCATGGATCACCTCGTCGTCTCGCTGCACCGAGATGAGAAGCCCAACAGCTCGGCGGCACACGAGCTGGCTGTGGCCTGCGAGGGTGCCGCCCATCGCGTGTTCACCCAGACGGAGTGCGAGCTGCCCGCAGCGGCGACGGTCGCCGACGAGCTGCCGTGGGCCGACGAAGCCACCTGGGACGCAACCCGCACGGCCGACCTCGCACGCGCCGCACGGCCGGCTGCACTCAGCGCCACCACCCTCTCCGCTCTGCTGTCCGCGCCCGCACCGGCGCCCACCCCCGACGAGCTCGTGCACGACGAGGTCCTCCACGACGAGGTCCTCCACGACGAGGTCCTCGACGACGAGGTCCTGGACGACGGGGGGCTGCGGAAGGATGCGGTCGACCTCGACCTGCCGCCTTGGCAGCGCGGTCGCTACGGCACCGCCGTCGGCCGGGCGGTGCACGCGGTGCTGCAGTTCGCAGATCTGCGCACGGGGCGCAACATCGCCGGTCTCGCCGCGGCGCAGGCGGCAGCGGAGGGTGTGCTCGGCCTCGAGCGCACGATCGAGCGCCTGGCTCGCTCGGCATTGCAGGCACCCGCGGTGGCCGAGGGCATCGAGGGCCCCCACTGGCGCGAGCTGTTCGTCGCCACCGAACTGGCCGGCACCGTGGTGGAGGGCTACATCGATCTGCTCGTGCGCCACCCGACTCGGGGCCTGCTGGTGGTCGACTACAAGACCGACCAGATCGCTGACGGCCCGCAGCGGGCACAGCGTCTCGGTCGCTACGGCGTGCAGCTGGCCGCGTACGCGCTCGCGCTCGAGGCGCTGCTGGGCGAGCCGATCACGGCCGGCGTGCTCGTCATGTGCCGCACCTCCGGCCCCGCCGAGCAGTACGAGATCCCCGACTGGGCGGGGTTGCAGGCGTCAGTGCGCGCCCGGCTGATCGCCGGCTAAGCCGGACACGGGCTCAGCCGGCCGGTGCTGCCGCGGTTGCCGAGGCGGGCGCGGCGCTCGCGGCACCGGCTCGCTGTTCGCCATCTGCCGCAGCGATGCACCGACGGCGAAGATCGAGTGCTTGACGAGCACCAGCAGCAGCAGCACTGCGAACGCGATCAGGAACGGTCGCGCGATCGCGGACAGCAGGGCCGGCCCCTCACCGTGCAACGGGGTGAGCACACCGGTGTCCACCGCCGAGCCGTCGGCGTGCAGCGTCCGCACAGGATCCTCCACGCGCGGGCAGTCGATGTCGCTGTCGTTGGCGCCGATCACCGCGTCGCCGCCGAACAGTGGGGCCGCCTCACGCACGGTGCTCACCAGCAGACCGTTGGTGGGGTCGACGGCGACACCCACGACGTAGCGGTCACCGATGGTGAGGAAGCGGGTCTCGTCGCCGTAGTGCACGTCGACGAGGTTGCCGCCCGTGTACCCGTCGATATCACCGGCCAGGAGGCTGAGCACGACGAAGCGAGCCGTCGTCGGTGGCTCGTCGGTGTTGGTGAGCCGGCCGATGAAGACGGCCCGCGCCGGCGTCGGCACGACGCAACCGCTGGGCACCACCACCAGTGGCCCCTGCGCCGGCGGCAGCTCACCGGGCGCCAGCGTCGAGGTGGGGGCGGCGGTGTCGGTGGGGGCTGCCGGATCGGAGGGGTCCGTCGGCGGCGTGGCAAAGGCGCGCCCGCTGCAGCACAGCGCTGCCACCAGGCCGAGGCTGATCCAGAACACGCGTCGCATCCGAAGCGCCACGCTACTGAACCCGGCCCGCGCGCCGGTGGCAGGCCGGGTCAGCGACCCTGGAACGAGGGCGGCCGCTTCTCGACGAAGGCGCGCATCGCCTCCATGGTGTCGGCGGTGCCGAAGTTGACGGTCTGGGCCATGCCCTCGTCGTCGAGCGCCTCCTCCAGCGTCACGTTCATCGCGTTGTCCAGCAGCCGCTTCGTCATCGCGAGCGCGATCGGTGGGCCGCCTGCCAGCCGAGCCGCCCAGTCGGCGACGAACGCATCGAGCTCGCCGTCGGCGACGACCCGGTTGACGAGGCCGATGCGCTCGGCCTCCGCCGCGGAGATGATGTCGGCGAGGAAGGCGAGCTCCTTCGCCCGGTGCAGCCCGATGCGCCGGGGCAACAGCCACGAACCGCCGAAGTCCACGCTGAGCCCTCGCCTGGCGAAGATCTGCGAGAAGCGGGCGGTGTCGCCGGCGACGACGAGGTCGCAGCCCAGGGCCAGGTTGCACCCGGCGCCCACGGCCACCCCGCGCACCTTCGCGACGGTTGGCTGCGGCAGCCGGTGCAGCGCCAGCGCCACGTCGCCGACGTGGCGCATCGCCGCCAGCTGGTGACGCTGCTCGCCGCCGCCGGTGAGGTCGGCGCCGCTGCAGAACTCGCCCGACGCGCCGGTGATCACCACCACCCGGTCGGTGGACGAGCCGGCGATCTCACGGAACGTCGCGAGCAGCTCGTCCCACATCACCGAGTTGATCGCGTTCTTCTTCGCGGGGCGGTCGAGCGTGATCGTGACGATGCCCTCTGCGCGGGCCACCTGCAGCGTTTCCATGCGTGCCGACCATACTGACGGCATGGGCCTGAACCCGCAGCGCAAGCACGTTCCCCGCCGATCCGACTACTTCTTCGTCGGCGCCGCCATCGTCGCGTGTGTCGCGCTGATGGTGTGGGCGCTACTCGGCTGACCGGTCGGCCGGTGGCAGGAACGGCACCCTGGCCAACGCCAGCTCGGTGACCCGGCGCGGCGACTCGCCCAGCCAGTAGGTCAGCGACTGGCGGCGCGGCACGCGCACATGGCGCCGATCGTGCTGCACCGCCCGCACCGTTCGCGCCGCCAGCAGGGCCGGCGTCTTCTTGGGGATGAGGTGCAGCGCGTTCAGACGGCGCAGCATGGGGTCGAAGTCGGGCTGGTGCTCGAGCGTGTCCCACATGCGGGTATCCACGGGGCCGGCGGCGACCAGCGTGAGGTGCACGGGTGTGTCGCGCAGCTCCAGGCGCAGCGAGCCGACGAAGTTGTTGACGCCGGCCTTGGTGGCGGCGTACACGGACAGGCCGGGGAACCCGGCGGAGCCCGCGAGCGACGAGGTGTAGACGAGGCTGCCACGCCCTCTCGCCAGCATCCCGGGCAGCACCGCCCGGGTGAGCATGATCGGCGCCTCCAGGTTCAGCGCGATCGCATCGCGCAGGTGCTGCGGATCGTCGAGGTGCAGCCACTGGTTGGTCTCGACCCCGGCGTTGTTCACCAGCACGTCGATCGGGCCCGCCGCAGTCTCCACCCGCGGGATCAACGCGTCCACCTGCGAGCCATCGAGCAGATCGACGTCGAACGCGGCGCCGCCCAGCTCGGCGGCGAGGGCGGAGAGCTGCTCGAGCGAGCGGGCCGCGACGGAGACGCGAGCACCGCGGCTCGCGAACCGGCGGGCCATCGCTTCGCCGATGCCCCTGGAGGCACCGGTGACCAGCACGTGCGCGCTGTTGAGATCCATCCGCCGATGTAAGCACATCCGCCGGGAGGCTCAGAACGCGGACTCGATCACCTGCACGCGGGCGCCGACGACCGACGCGACGTCGAAGCGGACGGTGACGGTGCCGGCCGGCCGCTGCTGCGCCAGCCAGATGGCAGCCAGCCGCCGGAGCCGCCGTTGCTTCGCCCAGTTGACCGCACCCTGCGGCCCGCCGAACGCCTCGCTGGCGCGCGCCTTCACCTCGCAGAACACCAGCACACCGGCCTCCGGCAGCCTCGCGACGAGGTCGAGCTCGCCCTCGCTGCAACGCCAGTTGCGGGCAACGATCTCGTAGCCGCGCTGCAGGTACCAGCGAGCCGCCTCCTGCTCGCCGAACCGGCCGCGTGCCTGCGCGGCCAGCGACGGCTGCCGCGGTGCGGCACCCGCTACAGCTCGACCGGCGGCAGTTCCTCCACGTTGACGTCCTTGAACGTCAGCACCCGCACCCTCGGGATGAACCGGGTCTTGCGGTACATGTCCCACACCCATGCGTCGGCCAGCTCCACTTCGATCACCGGGCGCGAAGGGTCGCCGGTGACGGTGACGGAGACTTCGTTGGCCAGGTAGAAACGGCGCTCAGTTTCCACTGCGAAGCGGAACATGGCCGCAACGTCCTGGTACTCCTGCGCGAGTTGGAGCTCTCGCTCGGCCTCGAAGTTCTCGAGATCGTCAGAACTCAACGTGGGTGCTGCTTACACCGAAGGGGCAACGCCGATCAGGCGTCGCGCTTTTCCTTGATCTTGGCGCGCTTGCCGACGCGATCGCGCACGTAGTACAGCTTCGCCCGGCGGACATCGCCGCGCTTGAGCACCTCCAGCTTCACCACCGTGGGCGTGTGCACCGGGAAGGTGCGCTCGACGCCGACGCCGTAGCTGAGCTTGCGGACCGTGTAGGTCTCGTGCAGCCCGCCACCCTGGCGGCGGATGATGTTCCCCTGGAACACCTGCACGCGCTCCTTGTTGCCCTCGACCACCTTCACGTGCACCTTGACCTCGTCGCCGGGCCCGAAGTTCGGGATGTCCGTGCGGAGGGACTGGCTGTCGACAAAATCGGTGGACTTCATGGCGGACTCTCTCACGGCGGTCGGCAAAGGAACGCTCAAGGATAGGCCACGGAAGGGAACTCTTCCAACAGGCGGCGCTCGGTTTCACTGAGACCGCCGCGGGCCTCGATGAGGTCGGGCCGGGCGCGCAGGGTGCGGTGGAGGGCCTGCGCGCGGCGCCAGCGGTCGATCCGGGCGTGGTCGCCCCCGCGCAGCACCTCGGGCACCTCCCAGCCACGGAACGTGGCCGGCCGGGTGTAGTGCGGCTCCTCCAGCAGCCCGGAGGCACCGAAGCTCTCGTTCACGGGGCTGGTGACATTCCCCATCGCGCCCGGCAGCAGCCGCACGACGGCCTCCACCACCAGGCAGGCGGCCACCTCTCCCCCGTTGAGCACCACGTCGCCGATGCTCAGCTCACCGTCCACCAGATGCTCGCGGACGCGGTGGTCGATGCCTTCGTAGCGCCCGCAGATCATCGAGAAGCCGCGGCCGGCGGCAAGCTCGTGCGCCATCGCCTGGTCGAAGCGGCGACCACCGGGCCCGAGCAGGAACAGTGGGCGCGGCGGCTGGGCGGCCTCGACGGCGTCGAAGAGGGGTGCCGCCTTCATCACCATGCCGGCCCCACCGCCGAAGGGTGCGTCGTCGACGGTCCGGTGCACGTCGGTGGTGTGCGCACGCGGGTCGTGGGTGCGCAGGTCGAGCAAGCCGGCAGCGCGCGACTTGCCCAGCAAGCCCTCGCCGCAGAAGCCATCGACGAGCCCGGGGAAGATGGTGAAGACATCGATGCGCATCGCGTCTGCAAGCCTACGAGTCATGATCTTCCACATCACCGACCCCGACCGCTGGGCGCAGTCCCAGCTCGCGGGCGAGCACACGGGCTCCAGCCGGGGCGTCGAGCTCGCCGACGAGGGCTTCATCCACTGCTCCACCGAGGCCCAGTGGCCGGCGACGGTGGAGCGCTTCTACGCCGACGCCGAGGCGCTCGTGCTGCTGCACGTCGACGAGGCGTTGTTGGACGTGCCGTTGCGGTACGAGCACAGCGGCGACGCCCCCGAACCCTTCCCGCACGTGTACGGCCCGATCAACCTCGCAGCCGTCGTGGAGGTGCAGCGGCTGCGCTGACGCGGGTGCCGTTCAGGCTGCGTGCTCGGCGAGCGTCGCCTCGCTGACCGTGTCGTGGGTTGCTGCCGGCTGCAGCCGGCGGCGCAGCGAGCTGAGCAGGCGCACGGCCAGGTGCTCGACGGTGCCGACCATGATCAGCAGGTCGAGCGTGATCGACCAGTTCTCGACGTAGAACAGGTCGAGGCGGCGGTAGGCCTCGAACGACGGGCTGTCGCGGGCCTCCACCTGCCACAGCCCGGTGATGCCCGGGGGCACCTGCTCGCGCTGGCGGAGATCCGGGCTGAAGTTGGCGACCTCTGCCGGCAGCGCCGGCCGCGGCCCGACCAGGCTCATCTCCCCGCGCAGCACGTTCACCAGCTGGGGCAGCTCGTCGAGGCTGGTCTCGCGCAGCAGGCGGCCGATGCGGGTGACGCGCGGGTCGTGCTCCATCTTGAACAGCGGACCGTTGCGCTCGTTGGCCGCCTTCAGGGCAGCCAGGCGCGCCTCGGCGTCCACGCACATGGTGCGGAACTTGAGCACGTCGAAGCCGACACCGCGCCGCCCCACCCGCTGCTGGCGGAAGTACACCGGCCCGCCGTCTTGCAGCTTGATCGCGATCGCGATGACGAGCAGGACCGGCGAGAACAAGGTGAGCAGCACCGCCGCGACCACCATGTCGAAGGCCCGCTTGACGACCACCTGCACCCTCGTCAGCGACGGAGCCTCCACGTAGAGCATGGGCTCGTGGGAGATGGGCAGCGACCGCAGCCGGCGGGCGTCGATGCCCGAGATCCCGGTGGCGAGGTGCACGTGCACGTCGGCATGCTGCAGGTTGCGGATGAGGTGGTTGAGCCGCGACGAGTCGAGCGCGGTGGGCGACACCACGACGCCAGAGGCATCGTGGGCGGCGACGAGCTGCTCGGTGTCCTCGAGCTCGCCCAGCCACACCCCGTCGAGGTGGTGGCGAGCGGCCTCCGCCCGGTCGCCCACCGCGCCGACGACAGCCATGCCCAGGTCGGCATGGGTGGCGAACAAGCCGATGAGGCGAGCGGCCTCGGCGTCGCAACCCACCAGCAGCACCCGCCGCTGATGGCGGCCGTTGCTGCGCTGGACGGCGACCCAGGCGCGAAACGCCGAGCGGTTGAGTGCGATCAGCAGCCATGCGATGGCGGCGCCGATGATGATGTCGCGGATGCGGAAGTTCGTCTTCATGGCACGGTCGAACACCATCATCCCCGCGACCAGCAAGGCGATCGCGCGAGTCGTGCGGGTGAGCTCGACGCTGCGCACGGCGCTGACGCGCGCGAGGAAGAGCCCCTGGCTGCGCAGCAACGCAAGGCCGATGACGATCGAGGCCACGACGACCTTGCAGGCGGCGAGCAGCCCCTCGTGCACCGCGTAGTCGCTGCGCCACACGGCGAAGGTGTAGCCGAGGGCGATCGCGGCAGCGTCACCCGTGATCAACATCAGCTTGAGCTTGTTCCGTCCCATCGTCCGCAGCTTTCATCGGTGCGGGCAGCTCAGATCAACGTGGTGTCCCCTGGTGCCCGACTTGTGTCACTTCTTCCCGTCGCTGCCGAGCGATCCGCCGACAGCGCCCTGCTCAAAGACGCACTCCCGAACGTCACGATACAGAGCCATTTTTCCCACGCCCACGGTGTGCCGTGGACCTTCCTGGACCCACAGAGTACAACGCTCGGAAAAACGCAGATCGTGGGGCAGCCGTCACGAACCAAGGTCGAAAAGACCAACTGGCGGGTCGATCGTCACCCGCCCGGGGGAGGCGTCGGTGACGAACACGACCGGCACCAGGGAGCCATCCTCCAGCTCCAGCAGATCGTGCGCCGGGTTGGCGACGACCGCCACACACCGCCCGAACGCCTCACCGTCCACGCCCACGACCAGCGCGCCGATCAGATCGCGCACATACAGCCCGTCTGCATCGCCGGCCGGGAGCGGCTCGGCGAGCAAGGTCGAGTTCACGAACGCCTCGGCGGCCGTGCGGTCGGCGAGACCGGCGAAGTGCACGAGCCAGCGGCTGCCCACCGGGCGGGCTGACTCGACCGTGAGCCAGGTGCCGCGGGCCTGTACCCGCGAGCCCACGGCGAGCCGCTCGGTGCGGTCGGTGAGCAGGTCGACGTAGAGATCGCCACGCACGCCGTGGGCGCGACCGATGTGGCCGACCTCGACGAGCTCGTCAGCGGTCACCCGATGGGGGTCAGTCCGCGAAGTCGACGTCGACTTCGACGCCGTCGCGCGTGGCAGCAGCGCGCACCACGGTGCGGATGCTCTGCGCCGTACGACCACGGCGGCCGATCACGCGACCCAGGTCGCCAGGACCGACACGGACTTCGAGGCGAACACGGCCACGCGACTGATCGGCATCGACGATCACCGCGGAGGGATCGTCGACGATCGAGCGCACGACATGGGTGAGCACAGCCGTCGCCGTGGGCGCGAGCGCCCCGACCTCGGCTTCTTCTACGTTCATCGCATCACTCACAGCGGTGACGTCGGTTACTTCGCCGCGCGAGCGGTGCCGAACTCGGCCCACGCGCCCG
>CAYZFZ010000006.1:0-52809 GCA_964477795.1 uncultured Bifidobacterium sp. | reverse complement strand
GTAGATGGCCCGCACGCCGTCGCGCCAGCCGATCTTCTTGCCCTCGTCGTAGGTGCGGCCGGCGTAGCTGATGCCGACCTCGTAGATCCGCCAGCCGCCGCGGGCCACCTTGGCGGTCATCTCCGGCTCGATGCCGAAGCGGTTCTCCTCCAGCTCGAAGGACTGCAGCACCTCACGGCGGAAGGCCTTGTAGCAGGTCTCCATGTCGGTGAGGTTGATGTTGGTGAACATGTTCGACAGCGTCGTGAGGAAGCGGTTGCCCACCGAGTGCCAGTAGTACAACACCCGGTGCCCGCTGCCGCCCATGAAGCGGCTGCCGAACACCACGTCGGCCGAGCCGCGCAGCAGCGGCGCCATCATCTGGGCGTAGTCCGCGGGGTCGTACTCCAGGTCGGCGTCCTGCACGATCACGAACGGCTGTGTCGCTTCGGCGAACCCGCGCCGGATCGCCGCACCCTTGCCCTGGTTGGGGGACTGGCTGAGCAGGCGCACCCGCGGGTCGGTGATCGAACGCACCAGCTCGGCGGTGCGGTCGGCGGACGCGTCGTCGACCACCAGCACCTCGGCCGTGTACGGCGAGGCGAGCACCCGCTCGAGGATGTCGAGAATGGTGGCCTCCTCGTTGTAGGCGGGCATCACCACGCTGAGGCAGGCGGGTGGGGAGGGCACGTTGCTCGTGTTCGGCACGGTGCGACAACCTACCTTCGCTGCCCGCTCACGCGTCGTCGACGGGCTCGCTGACCGCCGCGTCTGCCCGCCGGCGCCGGAACGGCCACCAGCACAGGGCACCCGCACCGAGCCAGGCGAGCACCATCACCACCAGCGACGGCAGCACCCACGAGGGTGCGTAGGTCAGCTCCACGCGGTGCGAACCGGCGGGGACGACGACCCCGGCCCACACCCCGTCGACCGCGACGAGCGCGGCGTCCTTGCCGTCGACGGTGACCTGCCAGCCCTCGTCGTACTGCTCGTCGAACGAGACGACCGCGTCCTGTGCCAGCTCCACGTCGACGGCCCGCTGGCCCGAGCGGGTGGAGGCGGACGTGAACGACGCCGGCGAGCAGGGCTCGTCGCACGAGAGTACGGCGCGCTCGGACTCCACCAGCCCGGTCTCCGCGTAGGCAGCGAGATCGGTGCGCAGGGTGTTACCGGCTTCCTCCGGCGAGGCGACCTGCACGGTGCTGTACCAGGCCGTGACGTCGCCGTGCCAGTACGGGTTCTCGTACACCTGGAAGAAGCCGGAGGAGTGCTCCGGTACGTGCCGCCAACCTGGCAGGCTGATCTCGGCGGGGCCACGCGTCGGGTCGTAGAGCGCGTAGTGGATGCCGAGGCGGGCGAACGCGACCGGGTCCATGGCGATCGGGAGCTGCGCGCCGAACACGAAGTCGTTGTACGTCGGGTTGATCTGCAGCAGTGCCGCATGCCACCGGCGGCTGATCGCGACGCCACCGTCGTAGCCGTCGAGCAGGCGCACGCCGGCCAGCGTGTTCGCGTTGGGGCGCAGGCCGGCCACCACGTACGGCCCGTCGAGGTTGCCGTTGATCACCTGCTGCGTCAGCCCGGGCTGCTCGGCCAGCCAGCGCTCGGTAGGTCCGATGAGCTGCGACGTGTCGGTCACGTCCATGTTGCCTTCGTGGATCAGCCTGGCCATCGGCATGCCCAGCTCGAAGACGGCGAGCGTGGCCAGCACTCCGGCTGCGACGAGCCGCGCGCGCTGCTGGGCGACGAGGGCGAGCACCACGACGAGTGCGGCGATGACGATCCAGAACAGGTTGTTCTTCCACCCACCGTCGACTACGCCGGCGACGGTGGACAGGGCGAACGCGGCCGCGCCGGCAGCGATCGCGATGGCGCCGGCACGAGAGCGATGGGTGCGCAGGTGGTGGATGCCCGCGCCGGCGAGGACGATCAGCGCCATCACCAGCACCCAGTTCCAGCGCGCCGAGACGCGCGGCTGGTCGAACCCGGGAATGAAGGCACGGGCGAAGCGCATCGTCGGCGAACGTGGTCCGAGCGACAGCGAGGCGGCGAACACGCCGACGAGCGCTACCGCGACGAGCGACCACCGGCGGGTGATCGCGACGACGATCGTGCCGACGACGGCGAGCGCGACGACGGCGGCGCCTGCGTAGGTGAGCCGCTCACCCTGCCCGTAGAGCATCACCGTCTCCTGGAACGGCTGGCCGAGCAGCAGCCGGGGAAAGTCGCGCAGGGGCATCACGAAGCCGGGGTAGAGCAGCGCCGTCTCGTCGCGGGTCGACGCTGCGGCGGCCGCCAGGCTCTGCCGCAGAGCGAACACGACGGGTGCCGCCATCAAAAGGCTCAGGGCCCCCGACCCGGCGAGCAGCAGCCCTTTGCGCCAGGTGCGGTGCTCCACCAGCAGCCCGACGGCCCACGCGCCGAGCAGTGTGAAGGCCATCAACACCGACTGCGGGTGGCCGGACACGAAGATGCACCACAGCGCCACTGCGAGCCCGGCCATCGCCGGCCGTGGGCGCGGCGAGGTGACCACCATGTGCACGAGGACCGCCGCCAACGGCACCCAGGCCAGCGGTGGGAAGTGCACGAGCAGCGCGACGCGGAACATGGTGGCGCCCGACCACATCGCGACGACCGCCATCGCCAGCGGAGCCGGGCGGGCGAACCCGAGCCGCCGACCGAGCAGGTAGAAACCGAGCCCGAACAGCAGCAGGTGCAGCGAGAGCTCGACGTGAGGGCCGACGAGGTCGGGGAAGGGGGCGGCGAGCAGGTGGCCGGGGTAGAGCGCTGCGGTCTGCACGTTGCCCAGGTGCGGTGTGCCGCCGAAGGTCGTGTCCGACCAGAGGGCCATCCGGCCGTGGCGCCAGGCGTCGAGCGTCACCTGCTGGGCGGGCGTGGCGTAGGCGACGTCGTCGAAGCCGAGGCCGTAGCGGAACACGCGGACACTGCCGTAGAGCCAGGCGAGTGCGAACACCGCGGCGTCGACGAGTGTCGAGCGCTTCGGTCGGATGAACCGTCCGGCCCACCTGCGTGCCGGCGGCGAGCCAGCTGTGCTTTCGGTCGCCGGCTCGCTCACGGGGCCGACTCTACCGAGCGGCAGCCTGCACATCCGCGCCGCCGGATAGCGTTGCGCCGTGCCCACGGTGACCTTCGTCTACGTCCTGATCGCGGGGGTGCTGGTGTTCGCGATGGCGGCGGTGGTGGTGGGTCGCGAGGCCCACCGGCTCGATGCGGTCGCGCCGCGCTCGGTGTACATACCCGAGGAAGCGCTGGAGTTCGTGGCCGAGTACCTGCCGGTCGAGTCGCAGGCGCGGCTGACACCCGACGAGCTGGAGGCGCTGCTGCTCGCGCACATGCGCTGGCTGCACTCGAAGGGGCTGCAGCCCACCAACGTCATCGACCGCCGCCAGGACATCGCCGACCCGGTCGTGATCGGCGAGGACACCGTGGCCGCCTACCTGCTCGGCGAGGCCGAGCGCGAGGGGATCACGATCATCGACGACGTCGACGTGGTCAACGTGGTCGATGCCCACCTCGCCTACTTCGAAGCGATCGGTGCCGTCGGCCCCCGCGCCGCCCCCGACGACATCCCCACCGCCGGCGAGCTGCCGCCGGGCGGCTGAGCCGCGTCAGCGGCCTCCGAGGCGGGGCTTCCGGAAGTCTGTCCGAACGCATGTGTGCTGTGGCGCTTCCGGATGCCGTCGGATCCGGCGTGTTCAGATCATCATGTTGAACTGGGTGAGGATGCGGGCTGCGAGTTCGGCGTCGCCGGCCACGCCCGCGTGCACCTGGTCCGCTCGGCGACGGCCGGCGGCGAGGACGACGAACGCCTCGGTGTCGAGCGCGATGGCGACGAGCGGCGGGTTCGTGCTCGCCTCAACCTGGGCCGCGCGCCCGCCCTGCACCTCGTAGCACAGGTGGCGTTCGACGCCGCCGGTGATGTCGATCGCGACGGCGCCGCCCTCGGGCGTCGCGGCCCGCTTGCCGACGACGATCGGGATCGTGCGGATCAACCGGTCGACGGTGAGCTCGGCGGAGGGGCCGGACAGGTTGCCCGGGCGTTCGACGGCGCGGCGCATGTCCTGCTCGTGCAGCCAGCAGTCGAGCACGCGGATGTGCAGGAACTCACCGACGGTGCCCGGCCCGGTGGGCATGATCGCCGGCTGCGCGAAGTAGGCCTCGTCGGCGGCGTGCAGGGTGGCGCTGCGCAGGGCCACCAGCTCGGTCCACTCGGCCGCAACCTGCTCGCCCGTCATCGCCCGCCGAGCGTCGATCTCGTGCTCGTTCATCTCGCCGATCGGGTTGTGCACGTACGGCCTGGGATCGGCGCGGTGTTCGGTGGCGGGCAACCCCTGCAGCATCCGCTCGGTGCCGATGAGGTGGGCGAGGTTGTCCTGCACCGTCCAGCCGGGCAGGTCGGTGGTTGTCTTCCAGTCTTCCTCGCGGAGCCCCGGCAGGAGGGTTGCGATGGAGCGCCAGCACTGCTCGAGCGTGTCGATCGTGTCATGGGGGATCACGCCGCGATCATTGCACCGGTGGCTGCGGCGGCTGCGGTCGCGGTGTTTCGCCGGACGCAGTAGGTGCGGCTAGCGTCGCCGGCATGGAACGCCCCACCCGTTTCGAGCACACCAGGTTCCTCGGCGACAAGCGCACCCAGCTGGTCTACGACCTCGACGCGTGGGACGACGTGGCGGTCATCGACGAAGTCGTGGCGGCGGAAACTGGCCTGTGCTTCGGGCCCGACTCGCTCGCCGAGGCCCGCAACCGCGGGTACACGCTGGCCACGGCGGGCCGCACTCGCCGCCATCGCAAGCCACGGGCATAGCGCAGGGCGTGAACGGCAGCTTCAGGTCCGGTGGGTTGCAGCTCGCCCGCCATCTCACCCGGCCGCAAGGGCGCCCCGGCCCGACTGCCGGCCTGATCCTGTGCCACGGGTTCCCGATCGGCCCGCTCGATGCCCGCCAGAGCGCCGGCACGTTTCCCGAGCTGATCGACCGTGTCGCCCACGAGCTCGGCTGGGTCGCGATGACGTTCAACTTCCGTGGGTGCGGTGGCAGCGAGGGCGATTTCTCGCTGCAGGGCTGGGTCGACGACCTGCGCGCGGCGATCGATCACCTGATCGACGAGACCAGCCCGTCGGGCATCTGGCTGGTCGGCACGAACACCGGCGGCTCGATCGCCACCTGCGTGGCCGCCGACGACCCGCGCGTGCGGGGAGCCGCGCTGCTCAGCCCGCGTGCCGACTTCGACGACTGGGCCGCGCAACCGCGACGGTTCCTGGAGCACGCCCGCGAGATCGGAGCGATCCGCACCCCCGGGTTCCCGCGCAGCTTCGACGAGTGGGCCCGCGAGCTGCGCCGCTTCCGCCCCGTCGACGCGGCCGGCCGTTTCGCACCGAGGCCGCTGCTGGTGATGCACGGCGACGACGACGAGAGCGTGCCCACGGCCGATGCCCGGCAGTTGGCCGAGGCGCACGGTTCAGCGGAACTGCGTCTGATCAACGGCGCCGGGCACCGCCTGCGCCACGACCCACGGGCAATCGCCGTGCTGCTGGGCTGGCTGGACCGCCAGCGAGCCGCCGGCGACGACTGAGCGCGACATCGGGAGGGCGGCGTCTTCTACGATGCCTGCGTGGCACGCCTCAATCCTCCGGTCGTTCCGATGGATACGTCGCCGGAGGCGTGGAGGGTGCAGATGCGGGCGCTCCGCAACCTCACCCCTGCCGAGCGGCTCCGTCGGTGGGCGGAGCTCAACGACGCACTGGTCGAGATGGAGACCGAAGCGTTCCGCCATCGCTATCCCGAGTTGACCGAGCGACAGCGTTTCCTCGCCAGGATGCGCGTCCGGTTCGGTGTTGAACTGACTGCCGAAGTCTGGCCGTCCACCGACGGTGAGAGGAGGTGAACGATCTCGCTGTGGCGCTGCAGGTCGTCACCGATGGCCTGAACCAGCTGAGCATTCCCTACGTCGTGGTCGGATCGGTCGCAGCTGCCACCTGGGGTGTTGTCCGATCCACACGGGATGTCGACATCGTGGCGTTGATCGACCCATCGTCGATCGAGCCCTTCCTCGACAACGTGTCGAGCGACGAGCTCTACGTGCCGGTGGCGCTGGCCCGCGAGGCGGCTCGACACGGTGGCAGCTTCAATGTGATCCACACGACCACCGGGGCGAAGGTCGACGTCTTCGTCTCACCTTCAGGAGACGCCTTCACAGCGTCACGACTCGGTCGCCGCAGGGCTGCGGACGTCCTGGGCGTTGCAGCGTATGTGGCGTCGGCTGAGGACGTGCTGCTCGCGAAGCTCCGTTGGCGTCTCGAGACCCGATCCGACGTGCAATGGAGAGATTGCGTCGAGATCGCCGCTGCGAACGATCTGGATGTCGGCTACCTCGAGTCGTGGGCCTCGTACCTGGGTGTCGAAGAGGACCTGACCGATCTGCTCGATCAGGTTCGAAGGGCACTCGGCTGATCAGAGGGCACGAGACGAGCGCGGCTGGGCAGTTTCAGTCGGCGAAGCCGTCGGGGTGGCTGGAATGCCACCGCCAGGCGGATTCGATGATGTCGTCGAGCGAGTGCTGCGCCGACCAGCCCAGCGTGGCGTGCACCTTCGTCGGGTCCGCGTAGGTGACGACAGGGTCGCCCGCGCGGCGGGGGGCCACTTCGTAGGGCACGCTGTGCCCGCTGATCCGTTCGGTGGCGTGGATGATGTCGAAGACGCTGCTGCCGACGCCGGTGCCCACGTTCAGTGCCGTCGTGGTGCCGCCGTCGCGCAGGTATGCGAGCGCGCGCAGATGCGCGTCGGCAAGGTCTTCGATGTGGATGTAGTCGCGGATGCACGTGCCGTCGGTGGTGGGGTAGTCGGTGCCGAACACCTTCACCGCCGGCGCCTTGCCCAGCGTGGCCTTCATCACCAGCGGCACCAGGTTCAGCGAGCGCGCCCAGTCCTCGCCGATGGCGCCGTCCGTGCTGGCGCCGGCTGCGTTGAAGTAGCGCAGGCTGACGGCGGTGAGCCCGTGTGTGGTGCCGTACCAGCCGAGGATGCGTTCCACCATCGCCTTCGTCTCGGCGTACACGCTCTCGGGTGCGATCGGCGCGTCCTCGGCGACGGGCACGTGGGCGGGGGTGCCGTTCACCGAGCAGCTGGAGGAGAACACGACCTGCGACACACCGGCGGCGAGCACACCCTCGACGAGGTCGACCGAACCGGCCACGTTGTTCAGCCAGTAGCGGCCGGGTTGCTCCATCGACTCGCCCACAGCCTTGTAGGCGGCGAAGTGCACGACCTGCGTGATGCCGCGGGAGCGGCACAGGTCGGTGACGAGTGCCCGGTCGCGGATGTTGCCGACGACGAGCTCGGCGTCGAGCACCGCGCTGCGGTGGCCGAACTCCATCGAGTCGAGCACGACGACCGCGCGGCCGGCTGCCCGCAGGGCGCGTACCGTGTGCGACCCGATGTAGCCGGCACCGCCGGTGACGAGCACGGTCACGTCAGATCCTCCTCGTTGCGAAACCAGTCGATCATGCGGGTGAGACCGTCGCGCAGCGAGATCTCCGGCTTCCACCCGTACACCTCGTGCACGAGCGTGATGTCGGGGCAGCGCTGCAGCGGATCGCCCTCGCGCTCGTCGGGCAGGGGCACTTCGATGATCGGGCTCGTGGAGCCCGTGAGCTCGACCACCAGTTCGGCCAGGGCGCGCATCGTGAACTCGCCGGGGTTGCCGACGTTCACCGGGCCGGTGAGGTGCCCGTCGAGCACCGCCGCGAGGCCGCGGATCTCGTCGGCCACATGGCAGAAGCTGCGCGTCTGGGAACCGTCGCCATGGAGCGTGATCGGCTCGCCGCGCAGGGCCTGCAGCACGAACGTGTTCACCACTCTGCCGTCGCGGGGGCGCATGCGTTCGCCGTAGGTGTTGAAGATGCGGGCGATGCGCACATCGAGGCCGTGCGTGCGGTGGTACGCCATCGTGATCGCCTCGCTGAACCGCTTGGCCTCGTCGTAACAGCTGCGCGGGCCGATGCTGCTGACGTTGCCCCAGTACGACTCGGGCTGCGGGTGCACCAGCGGATCGCCGTAGACCTCGCTGGTGGAGGCGAGGAAGAAGCGAGCCCGCTGCTGCGCCGCGAGGTCGAGGAGGTTGCGCGTGCCGGTGGAGCCGACAGCAAGGATCTCCAGCGGCATCGTGCGGAAGTCGTCGGGGGAGGCAGGGCTGGCCAGATCGAGCACCGTGTCGAAGGTCGCTTCTGTCAGCGCGGCCGGCAGCGTCTGGGTGATGTCGTGGTCGACGATGTGCACCCGGGGGTCGTCGGCGAGGTGAGCGATGTTGGCACGCCGGCCGGTGACGAAGTTGTCGACGATCGTGGCGCGGTCGCCCCGTGCGAGGAACAGGTCGACGAGGTGCGAACCGACGAACCCACCGCCGCCCGCGACGAGATGATGCTGCGGTGCGCGAGTGTCGCTCATCGCCCGATACCGGTGTGGCTGAAACCGGCTCGCTGCCAGTTGGTGCGATCGAGCAGGTTGCGCCCGTCCACCACCTGACGGCCGGCCATCACGGCGGCAACCTCGCTGGGGTTGATCCAGCGGAAGTCGTCCCACTCCGTGAGCACGGCCAGCACCTGAGCGCCGATGGTGGCGGAGACGGCGTCGGTGTGCAACTTCAGCTCCGCCGGCAGGCCCGGCTTGTGGCCCTCCACCGTCGGGTCGAAGGCCTGTACCGTCGCCCCGGCAGCGAGCAGCCGGTGGATGATCTCCAGTGACGGCGAGTCGCGCAGGTCGTCGGTGCGAGCCTTGAACGTGAGCCCCCACACGGCGATGGTGGCCCCGGCCAACGAGCCGCCGGCGGCGACCCGGATCTTGTCGGTGACCCGCTCGAACTGCTCGTCGTTGACCGCGATCACGCCGGCCAGCAGGTCGAAGCGGTACCCCGCTTCGTGCGCGATGTTCAACAGCGCCCGCGAGTCCTTTGGAAAACAACTGCCGCCCCAGCCGGGGCCGGGACGGAGGAACTCGGCGCCGATGCGCTTGTCGTAGCCCATGCCCACCATCACGTCGTTGACGTCGGCGCCGACACCCTCGCAGATCGCGGCGATGGCGTTGACGAAGCTCAGCTTGGTGGCCAGGAACGCGTTGGCCGCGTACTTGATCGTCTCCGCCGAGGCGGGGTCGGTGACGATGACCTGGGCGCGCACCGAGTCGTACAGCGCACCGACGGCGATCGCCGCGGAGCGGTCTTCGCAGCCGACGACCACGCGATCCGGGCGCAGGAAGTCGTCGACCGCCGAGCCCTCGCGTAGGAACTCGGGGTTGCTCACCACCCGCACGTCGGGGCGCTGCAGCACCCGCTCCACCACCCGCGTGCTGCCGACGGGCACGGTGGACTTGTTGACCACGATCGCCTCGTAGGCCAGCACCGGTGCGATCTCGGTGGCGGCAGCCTCCACGTAGCTGAGGTCGGCCGACCCGTCCTCGCCCTGCGGTGTGGGGACGCAGAGGAACACGATCTCGGCCTCGGCGACTGCCGCGGCAGCGCCGACGACGAAGCGCAGGTTCCCACTCGCGAGGCCCTCGGCGAGCAGCTCGTCGAGGCGGTGCTCGACGATGGGCACCTCACCGCGACCGAGCCGGGCCACCTTGTCGGCGTCGATGTCGGCGCACACCACGTCGTGCCCGAGGTGGGCGAAACAGACCCCGGTGGTCAGGCCGACGTAACCGGTTCCGATGATGGCAAGGCGGGTCATGAGTCTCCTGGACGCCCAGTGGTGCTGGATGTGTGGCGGTTGCGTCCTACGGCCGTGTGTTCACGGCACTCGTTCGAGCCGATGCTCCCTGCCGCTCCAGATGGTACCGGTGTCAGCCCGCGCGTGTTCACCCCGCGGCTTACGGGTGAAGACACGCATCGTCGCGGACGATGTCGCCCGCTCGGCTATCCGATCGCAATGTTCTTGTCGTCGAACCGGAACAGGAACGCCGCAATCGCGTCGCGGTTGATGGGCTGGCCCGGCAGGAAGGTGCCGTTCGGGTACCCGGTGGTGATGCCGGTCTGTTTCATCCACTCGATGGCCCTGCAGAACACATAGTTCGGGGGAACGTCCGTGAACGGGCCGACGCTCGCGGACGGGCCGCACGCTGTCGAAGTGGGCGACGTCGGGGAACCGGCGAACCGGAACAGGAACGCAGACATCGCATCACGGTTGATGGGTTGCTGCGGGCGGAACGTACCGTCCGGGTAGCCGCTGGTGATGCCGGTCTGTTTCATCCACTCGATGGCCCTGCAGAACACATAGTTCGGGGGAACGTCCGTGAACGGGCCGACGCTCGCGGACGGGCCGCACGCGGTGGATGCGGGCGTCGTCGGTTCTCCGGCGAACCGGAACAGGAACGCCGCCATCGCATCGCGGTTGATCGGTTGCTGGGGAGCGAAGGTGGAGTTGGCGAACCCTGTGGTGATGCCTCGCCCGACCATCCAGTCGATCGCCTCGCAGAACACATACGTGCTGCCAATGTCGGTGAACGGTGTGCCGATGCATCCGTTCGGGATCGTTTGCGCCAACTTCGGCGGACCAGCCCCAACGGAGTTCGCCGCCCTCACGCTGAACGTGTAGCGGCTCGCATTGGTGAGACCGATGATCTGCAGCGACGTACCGGTGACGTTGTAGGTGGCTGGCTGGCGCAGTGGCGCCGGGTCGACCTGGACGACGTAGCCGGTGATCGGCGAACCACCCGTGGAAGCGGGTGCCGTCCACGTGAGCGAGGCCGAGCCCGTGCCGGCGGTTGCCGTCAAGGACGCGGGCCGGTCGGGGCGGGTGGCAGCGGGGAGCGGTATCGACACTGCCGTCTCGACGCCGGCCGCAGCCGTCACGTTGACGACCGCGTCGCCGTCGGCTTCTGTACCGCCGACCCGCCACGCCGAGGCCACGCCGTCACCGCTCACATAGGGCAGCGTGACGGTGCCGTCCGCCGCACGAGTCTTCGAGAAGCTCCAGTTGTCGCTGGAGAAGCTGACATACGAGTTGGGCACAGGGATGCCGCTCGACGTGACGGTGACCTTGAGCCGGCCGGCGCGTTGGATGGCGATGTTGATGCCGGAGGTGGTGCCACCGGCGGTCACGGTGACCGGCGTCGCCAGCGACGCGCGGTTGGTGCTGCCAGCGGTGCGGTAGTACGAGCCCCTGGCGAGGATGTCGGCTGCGAAGTACTGCGGTTGGGCGGCCACCGTGTAACTGCCCGCCGGCAGGTTGCTGACCGAGTACGACGACCCGGTGATGGTGACAGAGGTGGAGTAGTTCGCGACCGCCGTGCCTGCCACACCTTGGATCAGGACTTGCATGTTGGGTGGCGCCGCGCCGCCGTTCCAGCTCAGCGAGCCGCTGATGGTGCCGCCCCCGGCGCTCGCGTCCGTGAGGACCAAGCCGGTGATGGGGCGCCAACCGATACTGATCGGAGTGGTGGAGCCGTTCACAAGGAAACAGTTGGAGCTGATCGGATCGCAGAGGTTCACCGTCTGGCCGGGCTGCGTGAAGATCGTGAACGCGCCTGCCGGCGAGGTGGTGGTGCAATCCGTGAGGAAGTAGATGCCGACGCAGACCTGCCGTCCGGCCGGCCCGGTGCCGCTGACCGCTGTGAGCGCGTCGAGGCGGGCGTTGACACCGCTGAGCGTGCCGCCGGCCGGTGGGCTCACGAGCGACCCGAATCCTTGGGTGTCGTCGCGGAAACCTTCGCGTCGGTACGGCACGGGGGCCGTGCCGTACGGCCCGAAGTCGACCGTCTGCGGGGCTGCTCGCAACCCGGAGAGCAGGTACGAACCGTCGGCCGCCGTCACGGTCTCGCCACCGGAACCTGCGTAGACCGGCACCCCAGCGATGGGCTGACCGTCGGGGCCACGCACGGTGCCGGAGATGCTTGCCGTGTTGGGCACTGGGGCCGGCATCGTGATCGGCACGGTGCTGGCGCCGGGCGGCACCACGATGTACGGCGTCACGAGCGACCCATTCGGCGTGGACACCCGGAACTGGTACGTGCCCGGCTCGCCCGACCACTTCGTGACGCCGTTGGTGACCTGCGCGGAGAGGAAGTCGAAGCAGTAGTCGAAACCGTACGAGTCGTACTCGATGGTGGGGTCGACGTACGCGTAGCAGGGTGACACCGACCCGGAGTGTGCCGGGGACCCGTTGCTCTCCGTGACCGTGAACTTCACCGTCGACGTCTTGGCGAGCGTCGCGTTGACCGGCACGTTCGCTCCGTTGGCGACCACAACGCTCTGCACGCACTTCTGCGGGGCACCGACGCCGTAGAAGCACACGTCGTAGGTGCCCGGTACCACGGTGAACGTGTATGGTGCCCCGCTGGCGATGTAGCTGGTCTGGCTGTACGGCTGGTAGCCGAGGTTCGGGCCGCCGACCCTGGCAGCGGTGACCTGGATGGCACCGCCGTACGGTGCCGTCGCCGTGCCGGAGATGGTGGCCCCGCTGGCCGCGGGCATCGGCGCCAGCTCGATGTTCGCGGTCAGCGAGCCGCCGGAGGTGACGGTGACGGCGGAGGCCAGCAGCGGGTCAGTGACGTTGCTCCAGTACTCCGTGATGTAGTAGCTGCTCCATACGGTCAGGAAGTAGGCGCCTGGCAGCAATGACGGGAACGAGTACTGCCCAGAGGCATTGGTGTACGTGGACTGCCCGTTGGCTTGCACCTGGGCCGAGCCCAGCGGGAAGCCGCCGGCACCCGTGACGACGCCGGAGAGGGAGCCGCCATTGGCCACACCCGCCGCGAGCACCGCGTCGATGCCTGATGTGGTGGCGGGCGCTGTGACGGCGACGAGGTCGGCGAGCGCAGCAGACGACTTGTTGTTGTAGTACTCCGACGCAAGGGAGTACGCGGAGAACTGCACGACGTACGACGCGCTACGCAGCGCGTCGATCGTGTAATCCCCGTTCGCGTCTGTCTGGGCGTACGTGCAGTCGGTGGCGCCGGATCGGCATGCAAACACCTGGGCGTACTGCACCGGGCCTCCCGCCGAGGACACGTTCCCCGAGATCGACCCACCCAGAGCGAGTTGGGCGCTCACCGCAGTGACGTCGGTGGAGGCGGGCACGGGAAGCAGCGTTGCGGTGGACGCGTCGAGCGTGTTGTTCCAGTACTCGGTGATGTAGCCGGCCATCGAGAACTCCACGGCCCAGTCGCCCGGCGGTACGTCCGGGATGGTGAACGACCCGTCGGGCCCCGTCAGCTGGCCGAAGTATTCGAACGGCTCGAAGTAGCCGGCCGGGTTGACCGTGCCGAAGCGCACCGCGGCGCCGTCGAGCGGCGCGGCACCCGCCCCGGTGACCACGCCGGAGATCGAGCTGGCGTTCAGCATGGTGGCATCGATGCCGGCAGAGGCCACGCCCGATGCCACCGGGATGTTGGACGCCGTATCGAACATCGCACTGGCTTCGAAGTACTGGGGCGCGTATCCGGACTTGTCGAACCCGATTCGGTAGCTGCCAGGTGCCAGCGGCAGCGAGTAGGTGCCGTCGGGGTTGGTGAGGACAGCGTCCACGTCGGTCCAGTACTCGTAGCCGTAGAGGCTGTCGATGGTGAGGAGGTACGCCGTCACGGTGACCGAACCGAGCGGCGCGGCCAACTCATCGACGACCGTCCCTTGGATGGTGCCGGGCGCGGGCAGCGGCGTCAGCGACGCACTGATGCCACTCGCCGTGGCGCCGCCAGTGACGGTGACGAACGCGGACTGCTGGTACACACGAGTGCCGTTGTAGTACTCGTCGAAGAGGTCGCTGTCGGAGGCGTTGAAAAAGACGGTGTAGACGCCTGGGGGCAGGTCCTGGAGGGTGTACGCGCCGGTTGTGGTGGTGGTCGCGGAGAAACCGAAGGTGGACGCCGTCACCGTCACGCTGCCCAGCGGGTTCGCGTCTTCTCTCGTCACGGTGCCACTGATCGTGCCAGCGGGTGCGAGGTCCGCGTTGACGTTGGTGTACGCCTGCGACAGATGCACCGGGAAGCCGACGCACGAACCATCGTCGAACGTCTCGGGTACCTTGCCTGCCGCGCTGAACCTCACGTACCGCAGGTCGTAGGAGTAGACGGACGCCGTCAGGCCGAGGGTGTACGTGCCGTTGGCAGCAGTGGTCGTGGTGGTGAGGGGAGTGGTCGAGTTGCAGCTCGACACGGAGATGACGGTCGCACCGCTCAGTGGCGCGCCGCCGGATGTCACGACGCCGCTCACCTGCGGTGCCACGGCTGCCGGTGAAACGGCCTGCGGCGCGAGGCTCGACGGACTCTCGGTCGGCGACGCCGACGCGCTGCTGGTCGCCGCGTCGGAGGCCCGGGTGACGGTCACCGAGGCGGGCACCGGCGCAGTGGGCGTCTCCGGTGCGACGACGGTCGCAGGGTCGGGTGGCAACATGATCGTCGTGTCGCCACGTTGGGCGAAGACGGGTTCGCCGGCTGTCGTGGGGGTCATGCGGTCGCGCTCGGCTTCGGTCTGCTTCGAGGCCTCGACGGGATCCGTGGGCGGGGTGGAGCCCGCCTCGGCGGCGGGCGACTCTGGGCTCGCGGCGACCGGATCCGACGGCGGCACCGTCGGGGCCGCCGACCGTAGGGCCGCCGGCATCGATGTTGCGTCGGCACCCCCCATGACGGCCTGCCCGCTGACCATGACCGCTGCTGCGACGAACGCGACCACACGCCTGTCGATTCTCATCTCAAACCTCCGGGCCGTACCCGCCGGCCACGCTCGACGCCAATGGAGGCGTCACCGTAGCCGACCCAAGTACTCCGCTGCGACAACGAGGGGGATCGCGGGCCGGGCTGGCGACCCGGCCACCGCAGTGCGTACGCCGGGGGCCAGTCTCTACGAGCGGAAGACTCGTGGCGTCACATTCCGGACACCTGGACTGCGCAGCGGTGTCGCCGGCACCGGCGACCACGCGACGATGGCGCGTTCGAGCCACTCTGCGAGAGCCGTGGCTCCCGCGGCGGTGATGTGGATCTCGTCGGCCTCGAACCACGCGGTCTGGGTCCGCTCCGGCTGGGACAGGGTGTAGCCGTTCCAGTCCAGCACGACGAGGTCCGGGTAACGCGTTGCTGCCGCGGCGAGCGCAGCGTTGTGCGCCTCGTAGTAGGCACCGTACGAGTACGACGTGCTGGTTCGGTAAGTGAGCCAGAACACTCGCGACACGCCCTGGGCCTCGGCCTCCGCCATGATCGGGTCGATCGCGTCGGTGATCGAGGTGTCGTCGTAGCCCGCCATGATCACCAATGCGTCCCCGAGCTCGCCCCTCAGCGTCGTCTGCATGAGCGGGAGCACGCTGACCGGTCGCCACTGGGTGTTCGTTCCGGGGTCGGAACGGCCGACGCAGCTCTCTGCGACGAGCCGACGACAGCTCTCCAACGACCACAGCAGGTCGTAGTCGCTGCCGATCACGTCGTAGCGGACAGTGGTGTTGTTGGCCTCGTCGTACCACCGCATCGCGGCGGCCGTCGAGTCGCCGAGCACGGTGACCCGCGGTGCGGCGGGCGGCGGCAACGGGCCGCGCAGGCCGAGCTCGCGGGACGTGACGGACGTGAGCACGCCGTCCGAGTAGAGCCCGCGACTGCTCTGGAAGGCCTTGACCGCATTGACGCTGACGCTGTCGTACATGCTGTCCGGACCCACGATTCCCGAGATGCCCAGTTCCAGCAGCCGTTGCTCGAGGCAGTTGACACTGCTGTGGGTGGTGCCGGGCGTCAGCCCAACCTCCACCGTGCACGCGGCAGCATGCGCCGTGGACACACCGGCGGGTACCGTCGATGCGGCAGACACCCCCAGCAACACGATCGCGGCACTCAACCTCTTGAACATCGCATGACTCCCGCGCACGCCCTGGAAACAGGGTGATCCTATGCGCTGGGCGAGCTGTGTCGACTTGCTCCGTCCTACCGGACGCACGATGGCGTCCCCGATGGCGCGACGAAGTCGGGCAGCGCCCGGGCCACCTCCATCGACGCCGTGGCATCGTCACAGCGACCGAGCGCGTCCTCCACGACGGCTCGGCGGATCCATGCGGTGACGTTTGCCGGGCTCAACGTTGTGGCAAGCCGAAGTTGCTCCAACGCGGCATCCAAGCGACCTTGAGCGGCCATCGCTGCACCCAGCCCGGAGCGGATGCTGCCGTTGAACTCGGCCATCCCCGCCAGGCGCGCGTACTGCGATTCGACGTTGGCGATGGAGGGGGTCTCGCCGCCGCCCGACCACAGCGCCCGCTCCAGATCGATGTCGGCTGCAAGTTCGAGCAACGACAGGTCGCTGCCTCCTGCCGCCGCGATGCTCCGCGCCACCGACTCCGCCGCGTCGTCCAGATGGCCCGCTTTCCATTGCGCCCGGGCAAGTGTCTCCCATAGGTAGGGCTGTTCCGCGCCCCACGTTGCAGCCGTGCTCAGCTCGATGATCGCCTGGTCGGGTCCGGTGGCCTCCAGATCGACGCCTCGCCGGAGCAGCGCATCGGCCACGACCTGTCGCGAGGAGTGGATGGTGGCGACCAGTGCGAACACCGCGACGAGTGCGAAGACGGCGGAGCCGACACGTAGGTCGCGTGGTGCGCGCCGGCGGAGAGGGACTGCCGTCGTCTGCGCGGCGACCCCGCAGAAGAACCAGGCGAAGAGGTCGGGCTCCGTCGCGACGAAGTTGGTGGTGAGGTGCACCGCGTACGCGAGCAGGAGCCCGGCGATGCCGGCGCCAGCCGGTGCCAGCCGGTTGCGATGGGCCCCGATCGCGACTACGAGAGCGAGACCGAGGAAGGCGAGGAGGCCGAAGATGCCGTGGATCAACAGGATGTCCAGCAAGGCGTTGTGGGCGCGGTCCTCGATGACGGTGTCGCCGAAGCGGGCCTCGAAATTCTCAGGAAGGAAGCGGGGGAGCACTGATCGAGTCGACTCGGGCCCGGTGCCGACCAGCGGGTGTTCCGCCGCGGCATCGAGGCTCGCCTGCCACAGCACCACTCGCCCACTGGCCGTCGAGTCGTCGTCGCCGAGGCTTCGGACGCGGTCGAAGTTGACGACGCCGAAGAGGGCGACCACAGCGATGGCAGCGAGGGTGACGAGACGGCGCGTGGAGCGTGCGTTGGCCGTGGCCGACGAGTGTGCGCGGTGACGGCGCCTCGCCACGACGAGCAGGCCGGCGCCGGCGGCGACGGCTGCCGTCCTGTTGCCGGCCGCGATCAGCACGGCCACGGTGAGGCCGATCGCGATCGACCTGCGCAGGAGTGCCGGACGTCGGGCGGACCGGTCGAAGTTGTCGGCGAGCAGCGGGAGCAGCAGGGCCGCGAATGCTCCGGCCGATGTGGCGCTGCCAAAGACCGTGCCGATACGTGCTGTCGCCGTTCCGCCCTGCACCGGTTGGATCCCCGCCCACTGGGCAAGCCCGATGACGCCGGCCAGGATGGCGAACCAGTCGATGCAGGGCATCAGCCGACGCCACTCCCCACCCGAGGCGAGGCCCGCGATGAAGGAGACGAACAACAGCGCCCATTGCGTGAGGCCGAGCGCTCGCGGCATCCACCCTTCGAACCCCACCCAAGTCGGGTCGTTCCACACGTACGACACGACGATCGCCGTCGCGAGTGTCGCGAGTGCGGCCATCGGTACCAGCGCGAGGTGGATCGTCGTTCGTCGCAATGACAGCCACGCACACAGACCCAGGACGGCGAGCCAGGCGATCAGTGCCTTCGCCGGTTGGTAGCTCAGGTAGCCGATGGGATTCCACACGACGACGCTGCCCAACAGCACGGCGAGCCACGGTGACAGGTGGGCGGCGACTTGTCGGGGTGGGCGGCGAGTCACCACAGAGGTCGACGTTCCCGACACACGACGCCGGACGCTACCACCGGCCGGCCCAGGCAGCGGCGAGGCGACAACGCCGCCGATAGCGTGGCAGGCCGTGATCGATCCTTCTGTACGCATCCACGAGACCGCCATCGTCGAGGCCGGGGCAACCATCGGTGCCGGCTCGTCCGTGTGGCATCACAGCCATGTGCGTGACGGCGCAGTCGTCGGCGAGGGCTGCGTGTTGGGCAAGAACGTCTACATCGACACCCAGGCGACCGTCGGCGATCGGTGCAAGATCCAGAACAACGTGTCCGTCTACCACGGCGTCACCATCGAGGACGACGTGTTCGTCGGGCCGGCAGCGACGTTCACCAACGATCGGGTCCCGAGGGCGTTCAACGCCGAGTGGAAGATCACACCGACGATCGTCCACTCGGGTGCGTCGATCGGCGCGAACGCAACGGTGGTCTGCGGGCACGACGTGGGGGAGTACGCGATGGTTGCCGCAGGTGCCACCGTCACCCGCGACGTGGCAGCGCACGAGCTCATCGGGGGCACCCCGTCGCGGCACCTGGGATGGGTGTGCCGGTGCGGCGGGCTGGTCTCTCGCGCCGACGAGCGGCCCGACGTGCTGGTGTGCGCCAACTGCGCAGCCGGCTGACCCGACGGTGGGTCAGCGGTGCCGCCAGAGCCTCCATCGAAACGCGAACAGCTCGACGACGTTGCGCAGCACGGTGCTGATGTTGAACACCTTCGAGCGCCCGGATCGCCTCGGCAGCCACTCCGCTTCGTGGTAGGCCTCCCGCCAACCGGCCTGCCGGGCGCGGATGGCGACCTCGAGGGTGAAGAACACGTCGCGTGACGCGATCGTCAGCGTCTGCCAGCGTTCGCGACGGACGATGAAGATCCCGCAGTACCCGCGGGCGTTGAATCCGAACAGGATCCGGATGAGCAGGTACATGGTGGAGGACAGCAGGTTCCGGCCGAGTTGGCCGCGCGAGATGCGTCGAACCAGGACGATCTCGTGGTCGTCGAGCAGGGCAGCGCCCTGCATGACCTCGGCCAGCTCGTACTCGCCGTCACCCGGTATCCAGGTCAGGACTGCTCCTGTCGCCCGCTCGAACCCGCTGGCGAGCGCTGCGCCGAGCCCGCCGTTCGTGGGCCGGTCCACGATGACCACGGTGGCCGGGCACGACGCCGCGATCTCAGCCATCACCGCGTGCGTGCGATCGGTGCTGCCGTCGTTGACGAGGACCAGCTCCGCCGTGGCCGGGTCGTCGAGCGCGGCGACGACGGCCTCGACGGTGGACGGCAGCGAGTCCGCCTCGTTGTAGGCGGGCACGATGACCGACAGGCTTGGTTCACCCATCTGTGTTGCCGCCGTTCTCCACCAGCTTGCGCGCCGCACCCGCGCGGATCTTCGCCGGCACGCCGGCGGCGACGCTCCAGTCCGGCACCCGGGTGTGCTGCGGCACCACCGCGCCGGCGGCGATCACACAATGGTCGCCGATGTCGCAACCCATGAGCACGATCGCGCCGGCGCCGATGTGCACATGATCACCGATGGTGGTGGCGGCGCGCTCGATCGGTTCGTCGCGATCGCTGAGTGCTCGACGGACGGTGGAGTGCGTGTAGATCTGCGCGCCTGCGGAGATGTCGCAGCCTCGGCCGATCGTCAGCCCGCCGGAGCCGTCGATCACCGTGAACGCGCCGATCCAGCACCGCTCACCGATCACCGGCTCGCCGACGAACCAGGCATGCGGGTTGTACGGGTTGGCCGGCAGGTGGTGCCACGCCGGCATGTCGGGCCCGGGCGCCGATGTCATGCCACGGCTCTGCCCAGGGCAGCGATCACGTCGTCCTGCTGGGCGGATGTCATGCCAGGGAACAGGGGCAGGGTGAGGGCTCGATCGCGCAGCGCGGCGGTGACGGGCAACTGCGCCTCGGTGAGGCCGTACTGCTCGCGGTAGTGCTGCGTGAAGGGGATCGCGACTGTCCCGATGGTTGCCTCGACACCGTCCGACCGGAGCGCCGCGATGACGTCGGTGGCGGCCATGTGCTGCGGGACGAGGCCTACGTACGACTGCACAGCGGCGCCCTCGCCGCGAACCTGCGGCATCACGCCGAGTGACGGGAGCGCCTCGTCGTAGCGTGCGGCCAGCTGAGACCGTTGCGTCACGAGCATCGGGAGCTTGGCCATCTGGGCGACGCCCATGGCGCCCTGGAACTCCGTGATGCGGAGGTTCTGCCCGGCCATCGCGAATTGGCTCACGCCGTCGATGACCTGCTGGCCGTGGTTGCGGTAGGAACGAGCGAATGAGGCGAGCGCGTCGTCGTTCGTCACCAGCATCCCGCCCTCACCGGTGGTGATGATCTTGCGCGGGTGAAAGCTGAAGCAACCGATCGTGCCGAATGAGCCGGCGGGCTGCCCGTTGCTCGTCGCGCCGAGCGCGCACGCTGCGTCCTCGACGACGGGGATGGAGTGCGCCTGGCTGAGCGCCATGATCGCCTCGATGCCCGCCGGATTGCCGAACGTGTGCACCGGCATGATCGCCTTGATCGACCGGCCGGCCTCGCTCTCCAGCAGCGCAGCGGCCAGCGCGGCGTCGAGATTGAAGGTGTGGGGGTCGATGTCGACGAAGACGGGGGTGGCGCCGCAGAGCTCGATGACGTTGGCCGTCGCGACCCAGGAGTAGGGCGTGACGAGGACGCGATCGCCGCGCCCGATCCCCAGCGAGAGCAGCGCGACGTGCAGTGCGATCGTGCAGTTCGTGAGCGCGACCGCGTGCTGCGTACCGGACACCTGCGCGACCTGTCGCTCGAACTCGGCCACGGCAGGCCCTTGCACAAGGAACCCGGACGCCAGCACGGCGCTCATCGCGTCGATCTCGGCGCTGTCGATCGCCGGGCGGGTGATCGGGATCCAGTCAGCCATTGGCCTTGGCTCGCAGCCACTCGGCGGTGCGCAGGATTCCCTCGTCGAGCCCGACGGCTGCCTCGAACCCGAGCAGGTTCTTGGCGTGCGTCGTGTTCGGGACGCGCAGCTCCACATCGGGGCCGGAGCGCTCGACGTGCGTGATCTTCGACGTCGAGCCGGTGAGCCGGACGATCGCCTCCGCCAGGCCGGTGGTGGTGGCCACCGCGCTGGCGTTACCGACGTTGAACGATTCGCCGACCGCTGCCGGGTGCTCGAGCGCGACCAGCACAGCGCGCACCATGTCGTCCACGAAGCACCACGAGCGGATCTGCGAGCCATCGCCGTAGATGGAGATCGGCTCGTTGGCCAGTGCGCGCATCATGAAGTTGCGGATCGCGCCCTCACCCACCTGACCGGGGCCGTAGACGTTGAACGGTCGCACCACCGTGACGGGCAGGCCGAACTCGGTGTGGTAGGCGATCGCGAGGTGCTCCTCGGCCAGCTTGCTGACGGCGTACGTCCAGCGCGGCTCGCCGACGGCGCCGATGGAGGTGTTGTCCTGCTCGGCGACCTTGAAGGCGAACCGGCCGAACACCTCGCTGGTGGAGAAGCACACCACTCGCCGGCAATCGTCGAGATCGTTGGCCGCGGCCAGCACGTTGGCCGACCCGATCGTGTTCACGCGGATGGTGGTGACGGGGCTGGTCGAGACCGTGTCGATGCCCGCGATGGCCGCGCAATGGACGACATGGGTGTGACCGGCCATCGCCGCCCGGAGGGCGTCCGCATCGAGGATGTCGCCGCGAACAGCGGTGACCGACGGGTGGTCCGCGAGGGCGGTGCCCGTGAACGCGTCACGGCGGAAGTTGTCGAAGAGGGTGACGCGGTTGGTGTCGACGAGGCGGCTGGCGAGGGTGGAGCCGATGAAGCCGGCTCCGCCGGTGATGAAGACGGATGCGTCGGTTAGCAAGAGGTGCTCTCGTGAGTGTGAGGGTGGCTTCCGCCGCCGATGGTGATGATGGTGAGATCCGGGTGCGCATGCACCGAGCTCCTGCCGTCGAGCACGACCGTCGCACCGCCGAGTGAATGGCTGTCGAGGTCGTCGTACTCGGTGTGCTCGGCCTGGACGATCGCCGCCGCGCAGTGCTCGCCGAAGTGGTACGGCTCGAGCCCGAGTGCGCGCAGTTCGTCGTCGGTGAACAGCGGATCGTGCACGACCGCCTCTGCGCCGGCGTCCTGCAGCGCAGCGACGGTGGGGAACACGCCCGAGAATGCGGTCTCCTTCACTCCACCTCGATAGGCGGCGCCGAGGACCGCGATGCGCAGGCCGCGGAGCGCGCCGATCTGCTGCTCGAGGAGCTGGACCGCGTACGCGGGCATGGCATCGTTGACGTTGCGAGCGGCGCGTGGGAGCTGCGCACCGGGGTCGCCCGCCAGGTAGAAGCGCGGGTAGACCGGGATGCAGTGTCCGCCGACGGCGATGCCGGGACGGTGGATGTGGCTGAACGGTTGACTGTTGCAGGAATCGATGACGTCCAGCACGTCGATGCCGTGGTTGTCGGCGAATCGGGCCAACTCGTTGGCGAACGCGATGTTCACGTCGCGATAGGTGGTCTCGGCGAGCTTCGCCAGCTCGGCTGCCTCCGAGGTGCGGAGGTTCCACACACCGTTGGGATGGGCGAGGTCTGTCCGCTCGTCGAACTGCAAGCCCGCCTCGTAGAACGCGATGGCTCGCTCGGTGCTGGGCGTGTCGATGCCACCGACGAGCTTGGGGTAGCGGCGCAAGTCGGAGAAGATGCGGCCTGAGTAGACGCGCTCCGGGCTGAAGGCGACGAACAGCTCCGTGCCGAGGGTGAGACCCGAGATCTCGGCGAGCATCGGCGCAAAGCGCTGGCGGGTGGTGCCAACCGGCAGCGTCGTCTCATAGATGACGATCGTGCCGGGCTGCAGCCCGGCGGCGATGGAGCGGCTGGCCGCATCGAGTGCTGCGAACTCGGGCTGCGCCGCGGCATCGACCACCAGCGGCACGACAACGATCACGACCTCGGATCGTCGCACTGCGTCGGTGGTGTCGGTGGTGGCATGGAACCGGCCGGAGGCGATCTCCTCGACGAGGTACTCGTCGAGATTGGCTTCGCCCGGAAACGGTACGACGCCATTGTTGATCATCTCGACGGTGCCCGCGTTGACGTCGGCGCCGATCGTTTGGTGCCCGCTGCGTGCAAATTGCACGGCCAGCGGTAGGCCTATCTTCCCAAGGGCTACGACACAGACGTTCATGACTTCCTCAACGATGCCCGGTCGCGGGCCCAGATGGGCCACACGGTAGCATCAGATCCCAATGTCAGCAATCTCCCCAATCCCCGTTTCGGCGGTTCGTCTTGGCGGCGACGTCGAGGCGCTCGTGCTGGAAGTCATCCGTTCCGGCATGATCGCTCAAGGGCCGATGGTACAACGCCTGGAGCTCGAATTCGCCGAGATGATCGGCGTTCGCCATGTCGTCGCCGTGAACAATGGCACGACAGCGCTGATCGCCGCATTGGAGGTGCTCGATCTGCAACCGGGCGACGAGGTGATCACCAGCCCGTTCACGTTCGTGGCCACCCTGAATGCAATCCTCGCCGCTGGCGCGACCGCGCGGTTCGCCGACATCGGCCTCGACGACTTCAACGTGACGACGGCGAGCATTGCCGAACGGGTCACCGATCGCACCAAGGTCGTGCTGCCGGTGCACCTGTACGGCCAGTGCGCCGACATGCCCGACATCGCTGCGCTCGCCCAGCGCGGCGGGTTCCACCTCGTCGAAGATGCAGCGCAGGCGCATGGCGCGTCGGTCGCCGGGCGGGCCGCCGGCGCGTGGGGCACCGGCTGCTTCTCCCTGTACGGCACAAAGAACCTCACCTCCGGCGAAGGCGGCCTGATCTCCACCGACGACGATCAGCTGGCCGATCGCTTGCGCGTGCTGCGCAACCAGGGGATGCGTCAGCGCTATCAGTACGAGATGGCCGGCAACAACTACCGGCTCACGGATCTGCAGGCGGCCGTGTGCGTGCCACAGCTGGGTGCCTACGACGACGTCGTCAAAGCCCGGCAACGCAACGCGGCGCGGCTCTCCGAGGGGCTCTCGGGCATCGCCGGGCTCCGCCTGCCCCGAGAGCTGGACGATCGCCGCCACGTGTGGCACCAGTACACGGTGCTCATCGGCCCCGAATTCGGGCCGTCGCGCGACGAGGTGGTGGACGCCTTGGGCGAGGCCAAGGTCGGCTGCGGCATCTACTACCCAAAGCTGGTCTTCGACTACGACTGTTACCGAACCGACGCACGCGTCGTCGTGGACGACACCCCCGTGGCGGCGCAGGTTGCACGCGAGTGCCTGTCGCTCCCCGTTCACCAGCACCTCACCGACGCCCAGGTCGATCGTGTCGTCGCCGTCCTCAGGAGCCTCCGTGGCTGATCGCCCAGCAGTGCGGATCGGTGTGGTGGGCGCAGGCTCGATGGGATCGCTGCACGCTCGCGTCCTCTCCGGGCACGAGCGAACCGAGCTCGCCTGGATCGTCGACCCCGACGCCGAGCGCGGTCAACGTCTCGCCGACAGGTTCGGCACCACGTGGCGACCGGAGCTGGATCTCGCGGGCATCGATGCCGTCGTCGTCTCCGCCCCCACCCAGTTTCATCACGAGATCGCCCGCGGTGTCATCAGCGCGGGCGTTCCGCTGCTGCTGGAAAAGCCGTTGGCCGACGACATCGAGCACAGCCGCGACCTGGTCGGCCTCGCGTCATCCAGCGGCTCGATTCTGATGTGCGGTCTGCTCGAGCGCTTCAACCCGGCGGTGCGCACCGCTGCGGAGATCGCCCGCGAGCCACTTCACGTTGCCACTGTCCGGCACTCGCCGTATGCGGAGCGCATCCGCACGGGCGTAGCCGGCGACCTGTTGATCCACGACGTCGACCTCGTCATCCGGCTCTTCGGTGAGATGCCCGCGAGTGTGTCCGGCCATTGCGGTCACTTCGAGCCCCGCAGCGAGGCCGACTCCGAGGACACCGCCGATGCCGTGCTCAAGTTCCCTGCCGGCCAGGTGGCATCGCTGTCCGCGTCGCGCGTGTCGCACCGCAAGACGCGAACCCTGGTCATCGCCGAACTGGGGCGGTTGGTGGAAGTCGATCTGCTGCGCCAGGACATCACGGTGTATCGCCACGTGCAGGGCAGCGAGTTCGACGAGGACATGGGCTACAGCCAGCAGACCATCATCGACATCCCGGTGGTGCGGCATCTCGGTGAACCGCTGCAGCTGCAACTGCAGCACTTCCTCGAACTGATCGACGGTGCGGGCGACCGCCAGGGCGAGCTCGCCGGGCTGCTGCCTGCCCACGAGGTCGTCGCGCAGTTCATGGAGGTCGCTCGGTCGCCGGAGAACTGTCCGGCGATCGGCACTCGATGACACCGCCGGTCTTGGACGTCACGCTCTCCGCCGTCGTGCCGGCGTCGCGCGTCGATGCCGCGCTGCTGCAGACGTTGCACTGCCTGCGCGCCCAGACCCATCAGGCGCTCGAGATCGTGCTCGTGCTGCCGGAGAGCGCCGATGGCCTTGATGTCGTCGCCGGCGAGCGACTCGTTCGGTGCGCATGCACACCCACCGTGTGCCACGACTCCGGCCTGCAGGCCGCGACGGGTGACATCGTGGCTGTCCTGTCGCCGGGGCTGCTGCCCGGTCCGGAGTGGGCGGCCGCGACGGTCGCCGCCTTCGACGAGGGGGCCGCAGCCGCGATCGGGGACGTTGCCTCGGCGTCGTCCAGATGGATCCCCGGTCGCTCCGCCGTGCGAGACCGTGCGAGCCGTCAGGTCGTCGAGGTGGACGCACCATTCGACTCCTACTTGGCGCCGAATTCCGATCCGTACCTGGTCGCGCCGGACTCGAACTTCAGCGTGCGGCGCTCCGTGCTGGGTGAGCTCGGCAGCGTCGACGAGTCGTCCTCGATCGCTGCGGCCGAGGACCTCGGACGTCGCCTCATCGATGCCGGCCATCGCGTGGTGCGGGTGCACGGCGCGCTCGTCCACGATGTTCGCGATGGCGGTGGCGACCCGGCTGCATCAGGCCACGTCGCCGGCGGGCCGGGCCGGCTGCCGGAGGGTGTTCGATCGCCAGGCGTGGTGCGCTGCATCATCCGCGACCACGGCGACACCTCGTCGCCGTCGACCCCCGCCACACACGACGAGCTGCACCTCCTCCTCAGTGGTGCGTCCACGCACTCTGTCGGCGTCCAGCCCGGGGCGGGGCCGACCGTCGCATGGACACATCGCGTTCCCGCGATCGGCGATGCCGTCACTGCGCTCGCTCCGTCCGAGGCGCTTGTCGCGATGGGCCGCGAAGCCGGGGTACTGCGTGAGCTGCTGCGAATCGGCTCCGGCCGGCGCGAGCTCGTCATCGACGATCAGCGTCCGCTTGCGGGTTGGCCGTTCGCCGCGCTGCTCGCCGCCGACGAGCGGTCACGTCGCGGGCTCGTCGGCGAACTGGTCGAGACCGCGCTTCGTTGTGCCACACCCGACGCCCTGCTCGTCGCCGCAGAGCTGCTCGACGGCGATGCCTACCCCGTGGCCCTGCCGGCACTGGTGCGTCGTACGGTGGAGCTGCCGGACGACGCGTTCCTCGGAGAGGTGTTCGCCATCCTCGTGCGCCGTGCGCCCACCGACGCGGAGTCCGCGTACTTCGCCGTACCGCTGGCCCGAGAGGGTGGGCGGACACGAACGGTCCGCAACGTGGCGTCGTCCCGTGAAGGTCGCCAGGTGGTCGGCAAGGGGGAGTGGACCACCATCGTCGACGCCGAGGTCGAGGCTGCCAGGTGGACACGCCTGCGAGTCGCGCTCGATCTTCCTGCCGACCGGTTCCTCGCGGAGCTCTACTCCACCGTCCTTCGCCGGCCGCCCGACGCCGAGGGATTGGCGCACCATCGTCCTCAGGCCGCCCGCCGGGCCAGCCGTGTCGAGCTCGTCCGGTCCGTCGCGACGAGCGGCGAAGCCGGTGCGATCGGGGTCGACGCGGCCGAGGTGCTGGCGGGCATCGGAGCGTCTGTTCGCCCTGGCGTGTCGACCGTGTTCCGGCGCCGCCTGGCGGCGGTGCTCCGACGCGTGCGACCGGCCGCTCAACCGAAGGGCTGATCAGCCGGCGAGACCCGGAGAGCCTGCAGCGCCGGACGCTCCGGCCGGCCCGACCGCGCTCGCACTGCTCAACCTCGCGCGCAGCTCGTCGATGTGCAGTTCGAGGTACTGCTTGCGCTCGTGCAGATCAGCGACCTCTTCGCACAGGACGCGATAGTGCGGGAACACGGCACGTGAATCCCGCCACATCAGATCACGCTCGAGGCGGGCGATCGTCTGACCGACCGCGTGCGTGGCCCCGTCGGAGCGAGCGCTCATGAGCGCCGTAGTGGTGCCGTGGCTGGCGCGCAGGCTGGTGCGAACGTCGGCCAACAGGGCGCGCGCCGCTACCGACGAGCGGTTGCCGCCGGACAGGACAGCCCCAGCCGGTAGCGCGAACGACGCGGCGAGGGCGCCCATCTTCTGCTCGTAGAACGCGTTGTCGGCGAGCAGCAATGCGGGCACCTGAGCCCACAGCGACGCGAGGCCGACGTGGTACGACGACGTGATCGTGGCGCCTGCGCCCAGCACGAGGCCCTCTTCTCGCGCGAGGCAATCGATGAGGGAGACAGTCTCGAACTCGACTGCAGCGGCCGCACCGGCGGCCACTCGTTCTCGATAGCGCTGTTCGAGCATGCTCACCGTTGGGTGCTCGCTCACCCGCGGGTCGTGGAACGCGATGAGCAGCTTGCAGCGAAGCCCGGGCAGCTCGTCGGCGAGCGAGGCGAGCGTGTCGAGCATCCAGGTGAGCCGGCCTGCTCCGTCGTCGGTGGCGTAGTCGCTGGTACTGACATGTACGTTGATGCAGCTGAGGTCGCCGTCGGTGTGCAGGTGGCCCGCGTTCAGTTCGGTGATGGCGTCGTCGGCGGAGTTGCTGATCACCGAGGACGGCACGCCCGCCTGGGTGAGCACCGTCTCCGACTCGTCGTCGCGTACCCCGAGCGGTGCAGCGGAGGCCAACCAGTCGCGCCACTCCCACAGCTGATCGTGCGGGGACACCTGCAACCCGGTCGCCGCGACACGGGGGTTGCCGCCGCTGCCATGCGCGGCGACGAGGCCGGCGACGGTGCGGAAGTGCTGCAGGCGCCGCTGTGACCACCGCTCGTTGAGATAGCCGCCGCCGTACAGGTACACCAGTGTGAGCGGAGGCAGTTGGCTCAGCGCAGCGGGATCGGGCGTGTCCGTGTACGGGAGGATCACGACGTCGTCGGGTGCGTTCAGTGCGGCAGCCGAGTAGTGCTCGAAGGCCGCTTCCACCACCAGCGCGACGACGGAGAACTCAGTGGCGTTGAGTGCACGCGCCATTGCGACGCGTGCTTGGAGCACGTCGCCGAAGTTCGCCGAACCATCGAACCCACCGATGAGCACGATGGCCGACGATGCCTCCATCAATCGGGCGGCGGTGGCGTCGTCGGGGGTGAGGAAACCAGTCGTCATGTGTGTTGCACCTTCCAGCTCTGCGCGACCAGTTCGAGGATCTGATTCGCGGTGGTGTCCCACGTCATGGACCACGCCTGCTGCACGGCGCGCCGGCGCATGGCCCGGCCACCCGTTGCATCGTCGATCAGTTCGGCGAGGATCGTTGCGGCGTGTGCGCCCAGCACCTCATCGTCGTCGGTCGCGACAGCCGGGATCAGGTAGGCGGTGTCGCGATGGCTCACGACCTCCGTGATGGCGCCGACGTCGGTGGCGACCACGAGCGTGCCGTGGGCCATGGCGTCCAGCATCGCCAGGGGAACGCCTTCCCACCGGGACAGGAGCAGCAACACGTCGGCCTCGGCGAACGCAGCGGACAGCTCGTCGGCGTCGTTGGTGGCCGCACGCCAGGTGCACACGCCCGCAGGGAACTCCGGTAGCTCCGCATCCAGCGTGGGTGCGCCGAGCACGGTGACGTGCACATCGCGACCTGACGCAACCAGCTTGCGAATGGCGTGGGCCGCCCTGCGGCCGCCCTTCTGGAAGTCGAGGCGACCGGCGATCAGCACTCTCAGTTGTCCGCCGGCGGCCAACCGGTCTGCCTTCGCGTCGGCGAGGGCTTCGGCGTCGGAGCGCTGCTGCGGCCGGATGACTGGTGCGTTCGGGCCGATCGTGATCTTCCGCTGGGGCACACCCTCGTTGAGCATCAGCGCGGCCATTCGGCGAGAGATCACGAGGTAGTTGTCGATGGCACTTTCGTGCTGGCTGGCCACGATCGGCCAGCCCAGCCGCATGCCGTCCGGTGTGAGATCGAGCACGTGTAGGTAGGCCGAGTTCAAGGTGTGGCGCTCGGACGGCGGCCACTCGGCGCGGTGCTCGAGTGCTTCGAATGCAGCCTCGGAGTGCGCGTTGACGGTCACGTCCATTGCCGAGGACCACCGATCGACCATGGCCAGCCGGCGATCCCACTCCAGATCACTGAACGAGGTGATCGAGTCGAACACCTCGGTGGTGAGGTCGGGACTGGTGTCGATGACCCCGCTCTGCGTCAGTGCGAGGTGGATCCGCAAGGATGGATCCAATCGTCGGAGTGCCTTGGTGACCTGCAACACGCAGTGCTCGACACCTCCGAGCTTCAGCCACGGCATCGCGAAGCCGAGATGGCGATGACCGTCCTCGGCGAGCGGATACGTGCTCTCGACGACCTCTTGGTGGAGGTGGCCGGCGAAGTCGGTGTTCGACACGTAGCCGCGTGTCGGGTCGGTGCGTTCCTCCGCCGACTCGGGAGCGATGCGGCGACGAGCGCGCGCGACCAGTTCGAGCAGCTCGATGTCGTCCCAGCCCTGGGGAAGTGCCCATGAGGGTGATTCGAGCTGGACGACGAACTCGGTGGCGCCGAGCAGCGCGCGAGCCACGCGCTCATCGGTGGTTTCCGGCGCCCCCTGCTCATCGGTCGTGTCCGGTGTCTGGCCGCCCGGCAGTGCGGCGGACTGACCTGTCGGTGCGAGGTCGTCCAACAGTGTGGTCGGCACGACCAGCAGCGATGCCGCGGCGCCGCTTCTGATCGCCGCTCGCTCGATGCTCAACGATGGCCCGCGACCGACGACGATCGCCGTCGCGGCCGACACATGCTCGGGCTGGGCGACGAAGAGCAGCCCTGGGAGCATGCGACTGCGCCGCAGTTCCTCGAACACGCCGCGAGCGCCCACGATCGTGATCGCGGCACGGTAGGACTCGCCGGCTCGCAGCTGACGCGGCGGTTGCATCGGATCGGTGAACAGCTGGACACGCCCGAACTCGTCGACGAACGCGTACCTCGGAAGGTCGTCGTGCTCGAGCAGGGTGCGGCCGCGCGGGAGGTACCAGCGACGATGCTTCGTCCGCATGTACCGGCGGATCGTCTCGTGCCGCTGCGTGGCATCGGCCAGCATGGAGCCGGGCCTGCTGCGATAGAACATGATCGCGGTGGGCTCGGTTGCACCCCGTCGGCCCGCGAGCAGCTGGTCGAGGTACAACTCCCAATCCTCGTACCCGTGACGCATCAGTTCGTCGTACGTCGCGCCGGTGCGGAACACCTCCGGGCGGAACAACGCAGCAGCGTCGGCCTGGTTCTCGAACAACTGTCGAAAGCGAGTGAACCGATCGACCAACGACCACGGCCGGTTGACGGCGCCGAACATCTGCAGATGCGGTGACACCCAATCGATGGTGGGGTCCGCGTCCAGGCGGGCAAGCAGCCGCTGGAGCGCGTGTCCGTCGAGGTAGTTGTCGGAGTCGAGCAGAAAGATGCCCTGCAGATCCGGGAACGCCGCCAACGCGTACCGGATTCCGGTGTTGCGCGCGCCCGACAGGCCCCGGTTGCGTTGATGGAGGTACACGACCTGCTGCGGATGGGCGAGTGCCAGGGAACGACCGGCCTCGTGCGACGCGGGATCCGGGCAGCCGTCGTTGACGATGACCGCCACGACCGAGGGCTGCGTCTGCCGCAACACGGACACGACCGTCTCGACGAGGAACTGTGCCTGCCCGTACAGCGGGATCACGACGGCAATGCGCGCCGCGTGACGAGCAGGTTGAGGCATGGCTGTAGATTACCGATCAGTCGGAGCCGACCGCACGGCGAGGATCTGGTTGCTCCAGTCTCTCGGCGCGGGAGAGGCGCCGGCCCCGCACGAAGGAGCGAACCCGTGACCAGCAACACACAGAACACCGCCATCGCACAAGTGGTGCAGGGCAAGTCGTTCGTCGACATCGGTGCGTTGTGGGGCACAGCGAACGAGAAGGCGTCGGTGGCATGGTCGCACGGTGCGTCGGAGGTGTCGGTGATCGACATCCTGCCCCTGCGCGACCCGCTGTGGACGGCGTTCGACGAGCACCTCGTGGCGCTCGGCTCGCCGCCGGCCGCCCACATCTCGAAGAACCTCGACGACGTCACCGACGCGGACCCGAAGTGGGACGTGGTGCACACCAGCGGTGTCATCTACCACTGCCCCAGCCCGATGCACACGCTGGGTCAGCTGAAGAGGATCACCAGCGAGCACCTGATCATCACCTCGATGGTGATCCCGCCCACCATCTCGTCCCCCACGGGCACGCTCACGTTGCGCCCGGGGCAATCGTGGTTCGTCCCGACGCTCGACCCGCAGGCCCGTCAGATCGCTGCCGAGTACCTGAACGCGACAGGGGTCGTCGGCGCATGGGGGATCGACATCCCGGTCGCTCCGTGGGACCCAACCGACTACGGCCCCTGGTGGTGGCTGTTCACCCCGCAGTCGTTCCGCGAACTCGTCGAGACGGCCGGTTTCGAGGTCGTCATGGAAGGTCCGTCGTGGGAGGGTCGCTCGCACACCATCATGGCCCGGCCAGTCTGACCCGCCGGCCCGCCGGTGGCCCCTTGGCGCGACTCAGCGAAGTGTGGCGTACAGGGCGCTGAAGTCGAGCACGATACGTGCGTCGGCGGGCACCTCGCTCGCGTCGTTGACGACGGTGATGTCCGTGAGCGGCGAGAAGCCGTCGTGCAGCATCTCGAGCTGGATGAGTGCGACCGGCCCCCAGGCAGTGGCCATGGAGGGAAAGCCGAACTCGTCGAGGTCGTGGGTTCGTGCGAGCGGGTGCCGCCAATCGGCAGCCACCACCACCACCGAGTCCCCAGGCTGCAGGTGCAGAGCGTCGATGGCGCGCGACGCTGCGGCGAACTCGCGGGTCTGCGGGTCGACGTAGTACGTCGTCACCCGCCATGACGCGAAGATCACGAACAAGGCCATCATCGTGGCCCAGACCGCAACGACCGCTCGCGTGGCACCCGCCCGCTGTTGCACCCGTGTCACCAGCGTCTGCAGCGCGATCCCGGCGAACAAGGCGACCGTGAGATCGACGGCGAGCCGGGATCGCGCCGACGGCCAGCGGTCTTGCACCATGAGCGTGGGCAGGTAGGAGACGACGAGGGCGATCAGCACGAGCACCGCCGCCAGCACACGGTCTCTCGTACCGTCCGCACGGAATGCGACCCCGGCGACGATGAGACCAAGGACGATGATCGCCACCGCCGGCCGGGGTTCGAAGGAGAGCGGGTCGAGCGATCGCGGGAGCACCTTCGTCACGAACCAGTGCAGCTTGTCCGCTCCCGGGATCTCGAGGGTGCTCCGCGTGTCGGCGGTGACACCGGTCGCGCGGACGAGGATGCCCGAAAGCACGAGGTACGCCACTCCACCCACCGCTGCGCCGGCGATCCCGGCCGCTGCGCGGTGCACGCGGACGCGGATCGTGTCGGCGGAGTCCATCAGGGCCAACGCCAAGCCGGGGGCGAACGCCATCGCCGACGGCTGGTAGTTGGCGAGTCCGAGGACGGTCATGACGGCGACGACCCCGACCGCGATCCACCACGCTCGCGTCCGGACGCTGTCCACCGTCAGCGCTGCGAGTCCGAAGCCCGTCGCCAGTGCGAGTGCTGCTCCCCAACTGATCGGGAACAGGACTGCCCAACTCGCGATGACCTGGCTCGATGGCATCGCGACGATTCCGAGGCCCACCAGCACCTGCACGGTCGTGCGGGCACCGAAGGAACGGGCGATGGTCGCGCCGATGATGCCGGTCGCGACCAACCCGAGCACGCCGACGACGCGCAGCCAACGCAGGCTGGCCACGTCCGTCGCCAACGACAGGGCGAACTCCTGGACGAGGCCGCTGAGCGGGCGACCGCCGGAGATCGCGACGTTCGGCAGGCTGGTGTTGTCGCGAGTGGACGTGAGCAGGTCGAACAGGTCGTCGCTGATGCCGTACGCGCCGAGCATCGTCGGCAGGTAGGTCAAGACGGTGATGATCGAGATCAGCCCCGCGGTCGTCGCATTCGGCAGCAGCAGCGACTTCAGGCTGCGGCACTCGGGCCCGCCTTCGATGGCGGCCTCTGCCGGGCTGGAGACGGCCCCGCCGGCCTCGTCGATCGCTTCGCCGGCGGAGGCGATGGTGTTCGCCGAACTCATCGCTTACGGAATGAACGCGTTGCCGCCTGGCGAAGAGTCATCCGCCTCATTGTAGCTGTCGCCCGGTCGCGTCACGCCGCAGGCAGTGGCCGAGAGGGCTACGCTGGTCCTGCACGAGGAGGTCGTCCGCATGTCCTTGTCCGGCGCCCGCATGCTGCGGGCAATGGTGTGTTCGTTGGCCGGCGCGCTCGCGTGCGCATCGGTTGGCCTCGTGTCCGACTTCCGGTTCGTGTTCGCGGACAACGGTGACGGTGTCAACGCACACGACTTCGACGGCGACGGTGCCGACGACTTCGCGTTGGAGTACGAGTTGATGCCCGACGACAGCGAGCACAGCTCGGTATGGTTCCTCGACGGCGCGGCGCGACTGTTGACGTGGTGGGACAGCGGCCCAGGTGGTTGGGATCGTGATCTGTCGCACCCGGTGTCGGGCGACTTCGACGGCGACGGTTCGGCGGAGGTCGCCGCCTTCTACGACTACCCGTCGATGGGCGTGCAGGTGCTCTTCGCGTTCCAGGATGGCGGTTCGTTCCCCAAGTTCGTGTGGCACAGCGGTGAGGCCGGCCCGCTGGGTGCAACCCAGACGCGGGTGCTCAGCGGCGACTTCAACGGTGATGGCTTCGACGATGTGATGGCGTTCGGCGACCTCCTGTTCGGCGACACCCATGCGATGTGGGTGCCAGGCAGCGGCACCGGCCTCGGCCAGGCGCGTTTCGTCTGGACGTCGCGCTTCGGTGGATGGGACCTTTCGTCCACCACGCTCGCGGTCGGCGACATCGAGGGCGACGGCGACGACGAAGTGCTCATGCTCTACCAGTACGAGTACGGAGTCGTTCGGCTGTGGGCGATGCCCGGCACCCCGGCGGGGCCGGCCGCGCCGCTGGAGCAGTGGAACAGCTGCCAGGACTGCTGGTCGCTGGCGCCCACGCAGATGGCCGCCGGTGATCTGGATGGCGACGGCATCGACGATCTCTCGCTCTTCTACGATTACGGCGATTCCACCACCGGATGGTGGGTGTTCTTCGGTGACGACCTCGCCGACGGTGGGTTCCCCACGCCGTGGCGGATCTGGTTGTCGGACACCGCCGCCTTCGACTCCTCGCGGGCGAAGTACTCGTCGGGCGACTTCGACGGGGATGGGCGCGACGAGGTCCGCGCGCTGTATGGCTACGGCGGCTTCATGACGAAGATCTGGTCGTTCGATCTGGCCCCATCCGGAGCCGGTGACTCTGTGGTGATCGATGTCGCGGCACCGCCGCTGAGCGTGCCCGGAGTCGCTGCCTGGGGCGTCGGGGTTGCGCTCACCGCGTTCTACTGGGACCGTACGACGCTGCTCTGACTGCTCAGCGGTGCGGCAGCCGACCTGCGAGTCGCCACGGCTCGGCGATCGTGCCCGGCTGGTCGTGCGTCGCGCCCGCGCCGAGGCCTGTTGCCGGCGCGCCGGTGATGAAGTCGTCGCCGAGGCCACGGTGGACGGCCACCTCGTACTCCGCGTCCCACTCGCCGATGCGCCGCAGTTCCTCCGTCACTGCTGCCGCGAAGCTGGCGCCGTGCAGGCGGTGCACCCACACGCCGTGCTCCAGTTCGACGGTGCTGATCGACTCCGCCGGCACCAGCACGCGCACCTCGGCATCGTTCGCGGGCGGCGACGCGGCAAAGGCGGCGAGGTCGGGTGCGATCACGACGAAGCGGCGAGCACACGGCGGCATGACGGCGTTGAACAGCCGGATCGGGGCAGTGCCGAGCTGATCGAACGCACCGAGGCGAGGCCCGTCTGCCGCCATCGCCACTCCGACGGCGAGAGCCTCCGCCGCCGTTGTCGCGGCCGTCTCCCCGAGTGTCGCGTCGATCCGGCCCGCGGCGGCATTGCGTCGCAGGTCGTTCACCCAGTGGGCTGCGTACGAGTCGAGTGAGGTGAGGATCTCGGCACGGCTGCGGTACCCGGCTGCATGACGACACGCGAAGTAGGCGGTGTTCTTCACGATCGGGAAGAGGTTGGTGACGACCCGCTCCTGGCTGCGCATCTCCGATGGCGCCGACTTGTGGTGCACGACTCCGCAGGACAGCTGGCGGATGCGCCAACCGTCGTTGGAGAGTCGCAGGCAGAGATCCGTCTCGTCGTGGAAGTACTCGTAGGTCTCGTCGAAGCCACCCGAGGAGCGGAGTGCGGCGGCGCGGAACATCGCGTTCGTGCCCTGCACGTACGGCACGCAGAACGAACCGGGGAAGCATTGGTCGTCGAACGGTTCGTCGTTGCGATGCATGGTGCGGCCCAATCGGCTGACCGCGCTGAACTTGTACTGGTACGCCATGCCGGTGTGGTCGAGCACCAGGCCGCCGACCGCGCACACCGTCGGATGATCGAAGCCGGCGATCATCTCGTCCAGCCAGCCGAACTCGGGCAAGGCGTCATCGTCGACGAACGCGACGAACTCGCCGCGGGCCGCAGCCAGCCCGATGTTGCGTGCCCGCGAGAGGTTGGCGACCGGGCACGAGCACGCGACGACCTCCGGGAAGCTCTGCAAGACCGCCTCGGTGTGGTCCGCCGACGGCCCGTTGACAACGACCACCTCGAACTCCGGGTACCGCTGGAAGCGCAGCGAGGCCAGCGTCCGCCGCAGCGACTCGGCCCGATCGAGCGTGACGATGACCACGGAGATCGGCGCCGCGCTCATGCCTCCAACCGATCGGACAACTCGATGATCTGGCGTCGCAACACTCGCAGTGCTTCGGGGACCGACTCGCTCAGGTTCTGCAATGCCGAGCCGGTGGTGTCCGGGCGCACCAGCGATTCCAGCGCGGACAGGCGAGCCTGGATCTCGACGACCTCCGCGCGCAGCGCCTCCACGGCCGCTGCCGTCTGCGCGACATCGACGCGCACATGCGGCGTCAGCAGGCGTTCGGCGAACCGGCGGGCGCCTCTCACCGGAGGCCAGGCTGCCATCCGGCTCATCACGACTCGGTCATCCGCCACTCGGGACGCATCGTCATCACGCCGCCCGTCTCGTACGGCTTGCCGGTCATGACGTCGAAGCGAAGTGCTACGTGCAGGTGGTCGTACACCTGGGCGCGATTGAAGTCCGTGATGGTGGTGTGCAGATCGTAGGTGCCGGGGAGCAGGTCGACTTGCGGGATCCGGATCTCGATCTCACCGGAGCCGGACATCGTGAGCGGCACCATGCCGACATCGCGCGTGTTGGGAGCAGTGATCGTCGCGCCGCCGAGGCTCTCGATCTCGATGCCGACGACCGGCTGCGGGATCGTCTTGTCGGCCGTGTAGTGCAAGCGCAGCAGGAGTGAGTCGCTGGTGCGGCAGCGCTTCACAGGTGCGTCTCGGCCTTCGATGAACATCTCGACGCCCGTCACCCGGATCTCGCCCGAACCGCGCCGAGTGCTGCCGTCTGCGGCACGTGAATCGGCGCCCAGCATGCGCTCGGTGTAGGCCTCCACGAGGTCGGACGGGTCGCCTTCGTCGATCGCCTTGCCGTGCTCGAGCCACACCGCTCGGTCGCACATGTTCTTCACGCTGCTCATGTCGTGAGTGACGAGCACGATCGTGCGGCCCTCGTTGCGGAACTCGACGAACTTCTCCAGGCACCGGCGCTGGAAGCTGACGTCGCCGACGGCGAGGATCTCGTCGACGATCAGCAGCTGCGGGTCGACGTTGATCGCCACCGCAAATGCGAGGCGTACGTACATGCCCGACGAGTACGTCTTCACCGGCTGGTCGATGAAGGTGTGCAGGCCGGAGAAGTCGACGATGTCGTCGAAGCGGCCGGCGATGTCTTTGCGACCCATTCCGAGGATTGCGGCGTTGAGGAAGATGTTCTCGCGGCCCGTGAGTTCCGGGTGGAAGCCGGCGCCAAGCTCGAGCAGGGCCCCCATCCGGCGATGCACGGTGACACTGCCGGCGTTGGGGCGCAGAATGCCCGCCATGCACTTCAACAGAGTGCTCTTGCCCGAGCCGTTCTGACCGATCACACCGAACACCTCGCCCTCGCGCACGTCGAAGGTGACGTCGTTGACGGCGACGAACTCTTCGAACTTGTTCCGGCCGCGAGCTGCGATGAACTGCTTGAGCGAGTTCGTCTTCTGTTGGTGGATGCGGAACGACTTGACGAGGTGGTCGACCGACAGCACAGGGTCTCCGGCCATCACATCTCCTCGGCGAAGCGGGGAGAGAGCCGGCCGAAGATGCGAACACCGAGCGCGAAGCTGCCGAGCGCCAGCGCAACCATGTACCCCCACCGCTCAAGACTGGGCATCTTGCCGTCGTAGAGCACAGCGTGGAACGACACGACGAATGCGCCCGTGGGGGCGTAGAGCGCGACCGCCCGCATCGCGTCGAGCCCGATGCGAGCCGGGAAGTAGATCACCGGGGTGGCGTAGAACAGCAGCTGCGACAGGATGCCCCACAGGTACATCACGTCGTGGAAGAACACGTTGGCAGCGGCGAGCGCCAGCGCGATCCCGGTGGTGAACAACGCCCAGAGCACGTAGAGCACCAGCAGCACGGGCAGCCACGGCAACGGGTTTGCTCCGGCCAGGAGCAGGGCGACGACGAGGATCGCCGTCTCGATCAGCAGAGTGACGAACTGGGCGGCGACGACGGAGAACACGAGGTGCTCGTGTGGGAACGTCACCTTCTTGATCAGCCCGGACCCGCTCTGGACGCTGCTCATCGAGACGCTGGTGGTGATGGCGAAGAAGTTCCACGGCAGCAGGCCGATCAGGAAGTAGAGCGGGAAGCTCTTCAGGCCACTCGGGTCGCCGGGCAGCGGCTGCTGCTGGAAGACGTACGTGAAGATGACCGTGAAGATCAGCATCTGGCTCAGCGGGTTGAGCAAGCTCCACGCCCAGCCGAGCACCGACTTCTTGTAGCGAGTGCGCAGCTCCTTCAGCGAGAGGAGGTAGAGGAGGTTGCGATGGGCCATCGCCGTGCGAAGTGACATGCGGGAGACGATCCTAACGAGGTGGCGGCCCATCTCAGGGTCGCCAGGGTGCGTAGGCTGGACGACGTCATGACGCCGTTCCCACCGACATCGGCCGCCCGCGCCATCGCTCGCCGATGACCGACGGCTCGGCCAACTACTTCGAGACCCGCTTCGTCCACGACGAGCGTCGCGCCCAGATCTGGCGATCGATCGCCGCGTACCTTGCCCGGTGGATGCCCGCCGAGGGTGCGTTGCTCGACCTCGGTGCCGGCTATGCCGACCTCGCCAATGCCGCCCGCTGCGCCAGGCGGGTGGCCTTCGACCTGCGCGCCGATCTCGCCCAGTTCACCGCCGAGGGGGTGGAGGCCGAGGTCGGCGACGTCACCGACCTGTCGCGCTTCCCCGATGGCACGTTCGACGCGGTGTTCGCCAGCAACCTGCTCGAGCATCTCGACTGGCCGCAGCTGGAGCGTTGCGCCGACGAGGTGCGGCGGGTGCTCCTCCCGGGTGGCCACTTCGTGGCGGTGCAGCCAAACTTCCGCCTCGACCCGAAGCGCTACTTCGACGACTTCACGCACCGCACGATCTTCACCGACGAGTCGCTCGCCGACTTCCTGGCCAGCCGCGGCCTGCCGTTGGTCCATCGCGAGGGCCGCTTCTTGCCGATGACGATGAAATCCCGACTTTCCTTCGGGCACCGCCTGGTACCGCTCTACCTGCGACTTCCGCACCGTCCGCTGGCCGGGCAGATGCTGATCGTGACACGGCGGCCTGACGCGACCGGATTGCCTCGGTAAGCTCAACCCTCAGCGGGCATGGGCCGATACACAGCGGGCAGTAGCTGATGAGGAAAGGTCGCAATGTCCCACAGAATTCGCCGGGCTGCCACGGCCCTTGCGGTGCTTGCCGCGTCCGTTGCTGTCGTCACTGTCGCTGAGGTCGGGACGGCTACCGCCGCCAGCTTCACCGTCTCGATCGGCACCGGCGGCTACGCCGGCAACATGGGCGTCGACTTCCTGACCAACGGCGGTGGGGGCGGTGGCAGCTACGACACCTACTCGCGCTGGGACCCCAACGGCACGCTGCACCGGATGCGGGTCGAGAACCCCAACAACCCCAGCTACTACGTCGACGACCCTTCCCGTTCCCCGTTCGAGGTCATCGGCAGCCCCACGACGGTGCGCCTCGAGTTCTATCCGAAGGACGCCAACGGAAGCTACGACCCGTGGACGGCCAACGTCGGCGGCGCCAACGTGCAGCGCGACCGGGCCACGGACGGCGCGGGCTGGCTGAACTTTGGGAACGTCGACCTGCCCGTCGTCGGCCAAGCCGGCGCGTTTCGCATCCTCGGCGGGATCGTCTCGGCGACGCCGGTTGCCGACAACCGGGTGGAACTGGACATCTTCCAGATCACGTGCGGCTGGCCCGACACATGCCTCGACACCCCGAAGACGTCGAGTGGCGCGTCCAAGGGAGCCTTCGCCACGACCAAGAACAAGGGCAAGAGCTGGACCGGTGGCGTGGGCTGGCCGGGCCGCTACGTCGTGTTCGTGCGCGACACCGCCACCGGCCGAAACGTGCACGGGTTCATGGACATCACCGAGGACCACGTGCCGGCCATCGACCTCGACGCGCAGTGCTTCGGCATGCGCACCTGCGTGTACGACCAGGGTTCGGCGGCGGTGGCGAGCGGTGGCTTCCACCCGCTGAACCCGACCCGGGTGCTCGACACGCGCACCGGTACCGGCATCGCCAACGGCCCGTTGCGCCCCGGCGACGGCCGCCTGGGCAGCGAGCCGAACCCTGACTACCGCCATGCGGAGACGGACAACCACGAGTTCAAGGTCACGGGCGTCGCGGGCATCCCGGAGAGCGGTGTCTCGGCCGTGCTGTTGAACGTCACCGCGGTGGCGCCGCCGTACGCTGGGTTCGTCTCCGTGTACCCGCGTCCGCCCGCGGTCGGCGACTTCTTCAACGACCAGGCCACGTACGGCGCATACCCGTCCACTTCGAACCTCAACCTGAACGGTGGCGAGACGGTGCCGAACATGGTGCTGGCTCGCGTGGGCGCAGGCGGCATCGTCCGCCTCTACCTGGCGGGCTACGGGTCGATGCACATCATCGCCGACGTGGCCGGCTGGTTCGACACCGGTGCAGCGGAGACGGCGCGCGGCGGGCTGGGCTTCAGCAGCATCGCGCCCGCCCGATTGCTCGACACCCGTAACCGCATCGGCGACACGATCGGTCGCTACCAGCCCGGCGACGATCGCTCGCTCAAGGTCACCGGTGTCGCCGGTGTGCCCGCCGACGCCCAATCGGTGGTGCTCAACATCACCGGAGCGGCGCCTTCAGGTATCGGCTACGTCACCGCCTACCCGGACGGCCAACCGCGGCCGAACGCCTCGAACCTCAACGTCAACCCTGGCCAGACGCGCCCGAACCTGGCCGTCGTCAAGGTGGGTGCCGGCGGGCGGATCCGCCTCGCCGCGTTCGAGACGGACACCGATCTGATCGTCGACGTGCTCGGCTACTACGGCGCCGGGGGCGGCGCGACCACGACCATCGACCCGGTACGAATCGTGGACAGCCGAAACGGACAGGGCACCGACCGGCGAGCGTTCGGGCCGGGGGAGACGCGCAAGGTCAGCGTCGCCGGGGTGGCGGGCGTCCCCGCCAACGCTCGTGCGGTGATGCTCAACGTCACCGCGGTGAACCCGACCAGCTGGGGCTGGCTGACGGTCTGGCCGAGCAACTTCAAGCGGCCGGACGCGTCCAATCTCAACTGGCCGGGCGGCACGAACGTGCCGAACATGGTGATGGTCGGCATCGCCCCCGACGGCACGATCTCGATCTACAACGACCTCGGCGACACCCAGGTGCTCGTCGACGTCTTCGGCTACGTGACCTGACGGCCGTCAGGCCAGCGCGGCCGCTGCTGCCCGGTGCAGTCCGGCCGTGAACGCGTCCGACGAATATGACTGTGCCCGTTCCTGAGCGCTGGCGGACATCGCTGCCAGTCGCTCGGGGTCGGCGATCAACTCACGCGTGCGGCTCACCAACTCGGCCGGCGTGCGCCAGTGGAAGCCGTCGACGCCATCGCGCACGATCTCTGCCGGGCCTGCCTCGCCGTAGACGACGGGCACCGCGCCGGCGGCCATCGCCTCCACCACCGCGATTCCGAAGTGCTCGAAACGCTCTGGGTGGACGAGCGGATCCTCGCCGAAGCCCCCGCCGTGCCAGAAGATGCTGGCGCCTGCCAGCGTGTCACGCACGAGGGACCGCGGTGCATTGAAGTGCACGCCGACCGCATGGCCGATGGCGCCCCGACGGATGGAGAGCGCGTAATCGCGGCTGGACGCATCAGCACCGCCGATCAGCTCGAGGCGCCACTCACCGGCGGCCCCCTGCCGCTCGAGGTCGACGAACGCGTGCAGCAGGTCGAGCTGCTTCTTGCAGTGGCCGAACTTCGGATCGAAGAACCTGCCGACCGACGCGATCACCGGCAGTTTCTCGCCGGGCAGCACCTCCGGTCGCACGGGCGGGTACAGGATCACCGAGGGCACGCCCCACAGCGTCGTCACCCATCCAGCGGTGAACGTCGAGTTCGAGAGGAACGTCGTGTAGCTGCCCGCCCAGTCGGTGCTGTGGGTGCGGCGCTCGAAGCCCGCGTGGATGCGCTTGAGCCTGCCGTCCTTCGCCCAGCGGACCAGCGCCTCACCGCGAGCGGCGATCGCCTGGGTGACCCGCTGGCGGGCGGTGAGCGGTGTGCCCGGGAAATGCACGTAGTAGAGCCCGCTGCGCGCCTGGTTGACGGCGGTGCTGAGGTAGGTGGTGTTGACGAAGAGGTCGAACTCCGCGCTCGCTGCCGACGCCGCCAGGTCGTCGACGACGCGCTGGTAGCCGCACGCGGAGAGATCCACCCCGAGGCGCGCGATCGTGGCCTCGATGTCCACCGGCTCGGGCCCGAGCAGCACGACCTCGTGATCGGCGGCGAGCGCCTGCGCGATCGCGCCGGCGACCTGCTCGCCCCCGCCGAACGTGCTCCAGTAGAGGTTGTAGACGGCCGCCCGCTGGCGGCGCGGTTCGGGCACGTCGGTCACTTCGTCACCTCCCAGCGCATCATCGCCGCCCGGTCGGCCGTCGGCGGTGTGTGGCGGCGGTCGCGCAGCATCGTGGGCAGCAACTGCACGTAGCTCTTGCAGACCCGCCGGCGGTGCGCGGACTCGTGGCGTTCGGGCATCTGCAGCTTCAACGGCCGCACGATGTACGCGGAGACCGTCGTGCGCACGAACCGGCGGACCTCGCCGAGGCCCGCCCGCAGCGCCAGAGCGGTTGGTGCGTTCTTGGCGAGGACGAGCAGTCGATTGCGCTCGGTGTAGAAGCGGAACGTGGGGGAGCCGACTCCCGACGATGCGGCATGCCGGTGACGCACGACGGATCGGGGCTCGTACAGGTAGCGCCACCCGCGTAAGCGACCACGCCACGACAGGTCGGTGTCCTCGTAGTAGAGGAACAGGTGCTCGTCGAAGTGGCCGACCTCGTCGAGGTAGCCGCGACGCAGCAGCACCGCCCCGCCGCACCAGGCGAACACTTCTGCCGGCTCCTCGTACTGCCCGAGATCGCGTTCCAGGAAGCCACGATCGCCCCCGAAGCCGCCGCGGTACAGGTTCGAGCCGACGTTGTTGATGACGTCGAAGGGTTCGTCGCCGAGGCGGATGTCGTACCAGGTGCGCTCGGCACCGATGGGCAGCGTCTGCTGCTCTGCCTCGGTCGTCAGCGTCACGGTACGCGGCTCGGGGCTGCTGAGGCGCAACGACACGATCTGCGGCAGCGGCTGGTCGGGATCGATCGCGATGCGCAGCGAACCGGTGGCACGGCTCCAGCGGGCGATCTCCTCGTCGTAGTCCGAGTTGGGCAACTCCGGACCGTAGAAGTCCTCGTCGAACGACAACCGCCGATCGGCACGCGCACCGTCGATGCGGACCGCAGAGATGCGCACGCCCAATGGGCGCGGGTCGCTGCGGTTGATCGTGGCCGCGTCGGGGACCTCGACCTCGATGCCGAGATAGCGATCGGCGAAGAGCATCTTGGCGGACACGGCGCCCACGTCGGGTGCGGACTCGGCTGCCTCCACGAGCGGCCGCAGCCAGCCGGGGTCGACCGTGGCGTCGTTGTTGACGAGCGCGACGTACCGGTGCTCGCCCGGCAACTGCATGCCCAGGTTGCAACCGCCGGCGAAGCCCAGGTTCTCCAGCGGCTCCAGCAGGCGCACCTGCGGGTAGTCGGCGCGAACCCGCTGGGCGACGTCGTCCAGCGAGCCGTTGTCGACGAGCACGATCTCCAGGCGATCGGCCGGCCAATCCGAGGCGAGCAGCGAGTCGAGGCAGTCGATCGTCATCTGCCCACCATCGAAGGAGAGCACGACGACGCGCACCAGGGGGTTGTCGGCGGCGTTCATGAGGCGCTCAGAGACTAACGACCGTCGGGTGTCAACCGGCAGCGTCGTCGATGCTCGCGAGCCGTGCCAGCAGGGTCTGTGCATCGTCTGCGGTGCCGGCGAGGGAGAACGCTGCACCATCGAGGCGCGCCGACCGTGCGCCGTTGCCGTCGCCGGTGAGCTCGATGACGCGGTCGAACTGCGACGGGTGCACCGAGCGCGGCATCGCGCGGCGGGGGAAGCGCAGCAGGGTCGTGGGCTGGGGCGTCGCGTCGAGTGCCTCCTCGGCGAGTAGTTGGACGACGGGGCCGGTGGACAGTGCAGCGACGGCTTCGGCCAGTTCGGTGTTCGCGCGACCATCGACCGACGTGTCGAACCTGCCGGCGAGGGCGATGCGCCTCCCCGGCAGCCGACTGGTGCGTTGCTGCGAGGGCCGGATCTCCTCCAGCGAGGCGACAACAGCGGTCGCCGTGCGCGCCCACGTCCAGCGCTGGGCCGCGCTCGCACCGGCGGCGCGCAGCCTGTCGCGGAGGCGCTCGTCGACCAGCGCTGCGTGCAACGAGGCCGCAATCGAGTCGGTGTCGTACGGGTCGAACTCGGCGGCGGGTTCGCCGAGCACCTCGGGCAGCGACGACCGGTTCGAGGTGATCACCGGGCAGCCGCAGGCCGCGGCCTCCAGCACGGGAAGACCGAAACCCTCCTCGAGGGATGGCATGACGGCGAGAGCCGCGAGCTGGTGCAGCGCGACGATCTGCGCGTCGGCCAGACCGCCGAGCAGATCGACGTCGCCGGACACACCTGCATCGGCGGCCCAGCGCTGCCAGGTCGACATGAGCAGCGGGTTGGCCGCACCGACGATCACCAGTCGGTGGGCGCGCCGGACGTCGAGTGGCACCCGCCCCCAAGCCTGGAGCAGGCGTTCGGTGTTCTTCCGGGTGTCGCCACCGGACACCATCAGGACAACTTGTCGGCCGTCGTCCGCGAGAACCCCGTCCAGCAGAGGCCACGGGTCGGTGCTCGCCGGCACGAACTGCGGCTCGACACCTGCGCCGATCACCGCGATCCGGTGGTGCGGGAAGCGCAGCTCCGTCGCAGCCGTGTCGGCAGCGAACCGGGAGATCGCGAGGAGCACGTCGAGCGTGCGTGCGAGCGCACCCCGCAGCTGCACCTGAGCCCGGGCCTGAGGGCGCACCTGGTACAGCTCCGGATAGCGCTCCGGGATGACGTCGTACATCACCGCCGCGACCGGCAGGCCCGCCTCCGTGACGATGCGTGGCACGGGGTCCAACGGGATGGGGTGCAGCATCAGCTGCGTCGCGAGGAACCATGCGCTCCCGTCCGTCGCCTCGGCGCGCACGGCCGCCGGTCGCAAGCGCTGCACGTGCAGGCCGGGAATCGCAGCCAGGAGCAACTCGGCCTCCTCATCGGTCTCGTGCACAGCCGTGACGGGCGCGCCGACCTCTCGCAGCCCGCGCAACAGGCCCAACGTGTAGCGGCCGATTCCACGATTCCGGGCGGTTGGGTGAGCGACCGGCCGCCCGTCGACGAGCAGGCGGCGCAGCTCAGCCATCGCGGCGGAGGCTGGCGATCGTGTGCTCCAGTTCGCTCAGCTGGCGCTCGATCACCTGCGTCGCCCCGATCGCCGTGTCGGCATCCAGCCGGAGACGCTCGGCAAAGCCGACGAACAGCGGCAGCGAGTCCTCGGCCCCGGAGTGCACGTCGTGGCTCAGCTCGCTCACCGTATGGTGGATGGCCGGGATCAGCGTGACGATCACATGGTTCATCTGGTCGACCGTCTCCCTCAACGCGGCCACCTCGGCCGGCAGGGCCGCAAATGCGCGCAACCGACGGGTCAGCCCAGAGATCGAAGCCATGCACCGACGTTACCCGAACGGCCCGCGAACCGAAGTTCGCGGGCCCGCAAGTAGCCTGCCGCGCATGTCCAGCCCGGTGCCTTCCGCGACGTTCGAGTACTACGGCAGCAACTACTGGAACGCAATCGAGATGGTGGAGCTCGAGCTGCGCCGGCGGGCTGCTGATCGCTGGGGCCAGTCCTGGGCGCAGAAGCTGCGGGAATGGAACGGCGCACCGTTCACCAAGGCGCTCTCCATCAACTGCGGCAACGGCTGGGTGGAGCGCGAGCTGGTCGGCACGCAGGTCGTCGCGTCGGCCATCGGCATCGACATCTCCGACGCCCTGCTCGCCGAGGCTCGCACACACGCAGCCGACGCCGGCCTCGACATCACCTACGAGCGCCACGACACCAACACCTCCGATCTGCACTTCGAGGGCATCGACCTCGTCGTCAACTTCGCCGCGATGCACCATGTCGCGCGCATCGACCGGGTGATGCGGCAGCTGTGCCGGCTGCTGCCGGAGCACGGGGCGTTCATGTCCTGGGATTACATCGGCCCCCATCGCAACCAGTATCCGACGGCGATGTGGGAGGCCATGTGGGCGCTCAACGCCACGTTGCCACCGGCCATGCGCAAGAAGATGCAGTACCCCCACCTGCCGACGATGCTGGAATCCGACCCGACGGAAGCCATCCACAGCGAGCTGATCATGGCCACCATGCGCCGCTACTTCCATCTCCACCATGTGCGCTACCTCGGGGGCGCGCTCGCCTACGAGCTGCTCAACTTCAACGACGGCTTCTTCGACGGTCGCGACCACTCCGCGATGGTGCAGCAGCTCCTCGACGCGGATGCGGCGCACATGGAGGCGAACCCGGAGGCCAACACACTGTTCGTGTTCGTGCTCGCCCGCCCGAACAAGGCAGCGTTGGACGACGTGGACGCGCTGGCCGAGTGGGCGCGTGAGGAGGACGAGCGCGAGCTGGCCGCCGAACGCAACGGCGGCCGCTACTACCCGGACACGATGTTGGCGGAGTACTTCCAGGCGCTGGAGGCCGCCCACCGCGCCGCGCTGCGGCCGCCGCCGCGGCTGAACGGGCAGCTCGTCCGCCAGATCCTCAGTGCCACCAAGCGCACCACGCTGGAAACGGCGGCGCGCGTCACCAAACGGCCCTGAGGGCGCGCTGCCGCGGTGCGAGTGAGGGAGCGCGGGTACCCTGCCCGGGTGCAGCTCGGATCGGTCGCCTCCACGCTCCGTCGACTGGGCGGTGGTTTGGTCCCGCGCAGCGTCAAGGTGCGGCTGCGTCCGCTCGCCGTGCGCGCCGGGCTGGCGGTGCCCGTGCCCTGGTGGCACGTCGAGCTCGGCGGCTCGATCGGCCGGCGCACGGCCCGTGGTGAGGCGGTGTGCAACATCTGCGGCTGGGCCGGTGACATGTTCCTCGGAGGCCACCACGTGGAATCCGCCACCTGCCCGCAGTGCGGATCCGTCGCCCGCGACCGGTTCCTGCTGTGGTGTGCGGCCCGGCGCGGCGCGCTGAAGGGCTCGCCGCGAGTGCTCGAGACCAGCCCGCGGATGGGAGACGATTATCGAACGATGATGCGTCGCCAGCTGGACTACCGGGCGAGCGACTTCGATCTCGGCTCTCACATCGCGGACATCCACCTCGACCTGCAGGCCATCGACCTGCCTGATCAGTCGCTCGACGTGGTGCTCACGCCGCACGTGCTCGAGCATGTACCGCGCACACAGCAGGCGCTCACGGAGCTGCACCGCGTGATGGCCCCGGGCGGGCGGGTGTACCTGCAGGTGCCATTGCTGCACGGGGTGACCGCCGCTCCGCCGGCACCGGAGTTCCACGCCGACAACACGCCCGTGTTCTGGAACTTCGGTTGGGATCTCACCGACTCGCTGCGGTCGGCGGGGTTCGTCACCACCGTCCTCGTCACCGATCAGTTCTCCCGTGTCCTGCGCGGTGTGGAGCTCACGCCGGCACCCGACGGCGACATCTTCGACGTCGCCGACATGGTGCGCCACGCTCGCCCTGCCGATCTCACCGTCATCGCCGACGACCGGCAGGCCGGCCGCATGGGATGGCTGCCATCGCACCAGTTCGTGACGTGGGAGTGCCGCCGGCCCGCATGACGCCGGTCTGATCGCCTCAACGGCGGAAGCGCTCGCGCAGGCACAATCCGATCATCGACATGCCCAGGCGGAACGTCTTCAGCCGGTCGCCGGTGACCGAGCTCTCACCCACCCGGGGCATGTACTTCACGGGCACCTGCACCAGCGAGACCCGCCGGCGAGCGGCGTGCAGCATCATCTCGAAGCCGAACGCCGAGCCGTTGCCGCGGAACTCCGGGGTGAGTGCTTCGAGCCCTTCGCGGGTGATCACCCGGAACGTGCACCCGACATCGGAGAGGTACACCGTGTTGAACAGCGCTTCGGTGAGCTTGGCCACCGCCCAGTTGCCCCAGCGCAGGAACAGACCCATGTTGGCGCCGCTGAGGATGAACGTCTGCACCGTGCGCGAACCGAGCACCAAGTCGACGTCGGAGGTGAACGGCAGCAGCTTCAGGATGTCCTGGGGGTGGAAGGTGGCATCGGGCTCGCACACGCACACCAGATCGGCGCCCGACGTCTCGGCGAAGCCACGGCGGATCGCCGCGCCATAGCCCTGTGTGGACTCGTGCACCTCGCGAGCGACGGTGGGCGCCACTGCCGGGGTGGTATCGGGGTGGGCGTTGTTGTTGACGACGACGATGTCGTCCACGATGCCGAGCGCGTGGAAGCCGTTGATGCAATCCGCGATGCTCGCGGCCTCGTTGTAGGTGGGCAGTACGACTGCCAACGTCTTTCCGTGCCACATGGGAACTCTTCCTTGGGGTCAGTGCTGGGCCGCGGGCGGCACGTAGAGGATCACACCGCCGAGATCCTCCTGGCGGTACTGCTCGACCGGCAGATAGAACCAGGAGGGGTCGAGCGCGGCGCCGGGAGAGAAGAGGAACGCAACCTCCTCGGCAGGTGCCCGGCCCACGATGCGCTGGGAGGCGGGAAACCGGATCACGTACGGGTTGCCGGCGACGGCCGTGCGGATCGAACGGTCGCTGCGGTACTCGATCTGCGTCACGAGTCCGTAGTCACCGGCGAGGCGGTTCACGCCGAGCTCGTCGAGCCGTTCGATCACTCGCTCCTGCCACGCGTTGGCATCGGCCGCCTCGAACGCGTGTTGCTGGCTCAGGAAGGGCAGGGTGGTGAGCGCCAACCACACCATCCCGGCGACGACGAGCCCAGCGAGCGCCCGGCCACCCTGCCACCCGGCCACGGCGTTCGACGCGGCCGCGGCCAGGGCGATTGCGATGAGCGGGAACGAGATGACCGCGTACCGTCCGTCGGCGACGTAGGCGAGGGGAGCGAGCAGACCCATCAACGGATACACGGCGGCGAGGCCAACCGGAACGATCCAGCGGCTGGGCCGCCGACTCGCACGAACCAGGACCACACACCCCCACACCACCGCGGCGACGATCAGGGCGTACAGCACCAGGCCGAACGACCTGCCGAAGACCCACTCACCGTCGAGCGTGCGTAGCCCCAGTGCTCGCGGCATCAAGCCGGTGACGAACCCTTGGAGCCGGTCGCTGTACGTGCCGGCGACCGTGTACGCCGGATCGAGCGAGGGCAGGCCGTTGAGCAGGTTCCAGCCCAGGAACGGGATGTTGACCGCGACTGCTGCCCCGGCGGCCGGGAGCCACCAGCGGCGCCAGTCCCGGAGGTGGACCACGGAGGCGACGGCCACCACCGGTGCAACGATCATGGTGAGCATCGGGTGGAGGTAGAACGCCAGCCCGGCGAGGCCACCGACCAGTGCTGAGGAGCGGGGGGTGGCCTCGGCGAGGTCGGCGACCCGGGCCGTCGCCCAGATCGTGCCAGTGGCGACGGTCAGCCCGAACGCGTAGCCCATGTAGGCGCGGGTGCTGAGCACCAGCAGGGCGCCCGGTGCCAGCCAGACGATCATGGCGGCGAACGCGCCCGCACGCCGATCACGCAGGCACGTGGCCGCGCCGTACGCCACCGCTGCTGCCGCTGCCCAGATGATGATGAACAGCCACTTGAGCACCGCAACGCTACCGCCGGCGTTCGTCAGCACCGGGCTGAACACGTAGGCCTCGATCGCCGCCGAGTAGACGTTGCCGTCGATCACGATCGGGAAGCGACCGTCGCGGATGACCCCGATCGACTGCAGCCCGGAGTAGGCCTCGTCGGCGTGCAGCGAGCCGAGCACGGAGCCCAGGATGTAGGCGCGCAGGGCCAGCCCGACGACGAGCACGATGCAGCCGACGGCGATGTTCCTCGGCGTGAGCGGGCTGCGGGACGACATCGCTGGGAGAGGGTAGTGGACGCCCTGCGCCACCGACCGTCGCACGCGGCAGCAGGTGCCCTCCGCCGATCGTTCGCCGAACGGCTCGTCGATCGTCAAGAAACCTTCAAGCCACCGCGATGGCACTCAAGAGCCACCCCCGAGAGCCGATACCGCTACCGGACAGCGGGCGAGAGTGAAGGAGATGTCATGGGAGCAGGACGGAGGTTCGCCCTTGCCGTCGTCGTCCTGACAGCCCTCGGCGCGGTCTTCACCGCGACCCCCGCCCAGGCCGCCAACCCCACTCCGCCCTTCATCTCCGCCGGTGCCGACTGGCTCACCTCGGTGAACTACTACCGCGCCATGGCCGGCGTGCCCGCCGTGGTCGAAGATCCGTCGCTCTCGTCGGGGGCGTACAACCACTCGTGCTACATGTTGCTCAACGACATCACGCACGACGAAGTGCCCGGAAACCCCGGCTACACGCCCGAAGGCGACGTCGCCGGCAACTCCAGCAATGTCGCGGTGAACTCCGCCACCGGTGTCACCAATCGCTCGTTCGTGGAGTTGTGGATGACCGGGCCCTTCCACGCGATCGGCGTGTTGCGACCCAACTTGCAGCGTGTGGGCTACGGGCAGTGCGAGAACGGTGGGGCCGCCCGCTGGCGCTCGGGTGCGACGCTCGACGTGCTGCACGGCCTCGGCGGTCAGCAGAACATCGGCGCGCCCATCCTGTTCCCCGGTGATGGCACCGTCACCAGCCTGAACGCATTCGTCGCCGAGTCGCCGAACCCCGTCCAGATGTGCGGTTGGGGTAATTCCGGTGCCGGGCTCCCCGTGTTCGCGATGATGCCGGAGGGGTTCAGCGGCAACCCGACGGCGTCCATGACCGGGCCGGCGGGCCCCGTCGAGACGTGCGTGCTCAGCCGCAACAACACCAGCGGTGCCGCCCAGAGCATCCTCGGCGGCGACAACGCCGTCGTCGTCGTTCCCCGCTCGCCGCTGGCGACGGGCGCCTACACCGTCACGGTGACGACCTCCGCCCGCTCCGTCACCTGGAGCTTCATGGTCGATCCGGCCGCCGGCGACACGGCCAGTGCACCCCCGTCCGCGGCGCCCACCAGCGGGCCCACCGGCTGGCAGCCGATCACCCCGGCTCGCTTCGTCGACTCGCGCGTCTCCAGCGGTGCCACCCGCCTGCTCGCCCAGGTGCCCAAGCGGATCAAGCTCACCGGTCGCCAGGGCCTCCCGGTCGGCGCGACGGCGATCAGCGGGAACTTCACGGTGGCGGGCACCGACGGCCCGGGCTACCTCACGGTGTGGAACTGCTCGAACCCGATGCCCGTCGCGTCCACACTCAACTTCGGCGCCGGCGAAGCCGTCTCCAACGCAGGCACGACCCCGCTGGATGCGAACGGCAACATCTGCGTGTACTCACCGGTCAACGCCGACATCCTCATCGACATCTCGGGCTACTACGCCGCCGACGCGCCCTCCCGGTTCAACGCCATCACACCCGGCCGGGTGATGGACACCCGCTCCGGCCTCGGCGCACCCGGTCGGCTGGCCGGGGGCCAGGTCGTCGAGCTGCAGCTGCCCGGGGCGCCCCATGGTGCAACGGGCGCGATGCTGAACGTCACCTCCATCAACTCCGACGTCACCGGCTTCGTCACCGTCTACCCCTGCGGGGCGACGCCGCCGACATCCAGCGTCAACCCCGTCGCCGGCGACGTGCGGCCGAACACCGTGACCACCGCGCTGTCCGCCAACGGTTCGGTGTGCATCTACACCAACACCGGTGTCGACCTGCTCGTCGACGTGTTCGGGTACATGGTGCACTCGCAGGAGACGGGGTTCACGCCCAGCGCTCCCTTCCGCTGGGTCGACACGCGGGATCGGTGGTCGACAGCGATGAACTTCGGCACCAGTGGTCAGACCGTCGCCGCCAACCAGACGATCAGCATCCCGCTCGCCGGCTCCCGCGGTGTACCCGCCACTGCGAAGGCGGTGTCGTTCAACATCACCGCCGTCGGCGGCGTCGACGATGGCTACCTCACCGCCTACCCGTGCGGATCGCCGACAGCGACCTCGAACCTGAACTTCAGTGCGAACGAGGCCGTGGCGAACGGTGCGATGGTGGCGCTCTCGGGCAACGGCGCGTTGTGCGTGTACGCATCGACCGCCGTCCACGTGATCATCGACGTCAACGGCTGGTGGGGCTGAGGCACCGCGCTCAGCCGACCCCGACCACCCGTTTGCGTCAAACTTCCGAACTCACAGCCCCAGGTCAACGCCCGACAGCCTTTACGTAAAGGCTCAGACGTCGAGGGGGTCGAGGGCTTCGGGGTCGATCTGGTGGCGGGCGATCGCTGCCTGCACCTCGTCGGCACTGGCTGCACCCTCGGCGGCAAGTGCGCTGAGCACCGCCACCACGACGTGCCCGGCATCGACCTCGAAGTACTCGCGCAGCGACTCGCGGGTGTCGCTGCGGCCCATCCCGTCGGTGCCCAACGGCACGAACGTGCGGCCGGGCAGGAAGCGGGCAACCTGCTCGGGGACGATCTTCATGAAGTCGCTGACGGCGATGATCGGCCCGGGCGTGTCGCGCAGCAGCTCGGCGACGAGCGGCACCCGTGCCGGCTGGCTGGGGTGCAGCCGGTTCCAGCGTTCGGCGGAGAGCGCGTCGTCGCGCAGCGCCTTGTAGGAGGTGGCCGACCACAGCTCGACGCCGATGCCGTACTCCGCGAGCTCTGCGGCCGCGGCGCGTGCGGCACCCTGGGCCGAGCCGCTGAACAGCAGCGTGGCCCGCCGCTGAGTGTGCTCGGGCGCGTCGGCCCAGTGGTACAGGCCGCGCACGATGTCGGCCGGGTCGAGCCCGTCGGGCATCGGTGGCATCGGGTAGTTCTCGTTGTAGAGGGTGAGGTAGTAGAAGACGTCGCGCTCCAGCCGGCTGCCGTCGGTGGGCTCGGGCCCGTACATGCGCTGGATGCCTGCTTGGATGATCG
>CAYZFZ010000005.1:0-61895 GCA_964477795.1 uncultured Bifidobacterium sp. | reverse complement strand
CCACCAGCAGCCAGCCACCCACTGCCCACTCCACCGGCGGCTCGAGGCCGGCGCTGAGCAGCATCGCCGGCCAGTACACGCAGTGGTGGCGGATGATGTCCTTGCCGATCAGGTGGGTGCCCGGCCACCAGTCCGCGAAGCGGGCGCGCTCGGCGGGGTCGTCGCTGCCGAACCCGATGGCGGTGATGTAGTTGGCCAGCGCGTCGAACCACACGTAGGCGACGTGCTTGCTGTCCCACGGCAGCGGGATGCCCCACTGCAGGCTGGTGCGGCTGATGCTGAAGTCGCGCAGCCCGCCCTTGATCAGGCCGATCGCCTCGTTGCCGCGGAACTCGGGCTGGATGGCACCCGGGTGGGCGGCGTACCAGTCGAGCAGGCGCTGCTGGAAGCGGCTGAGGCGGAAGAAGTAGTTCTCCTCCTCGTAGTACTCCACGGGGCGCTTGTGGATCTTGCACAGGTCGCCCGGATCGAGCTCGTCGTCGGTGTAGTACTCCTCGCAGGCCACGCAGTACTTGCCCTTGTAGACGTCGAGCTCGATGTCGCCGGCGTCGTAGCAGCGCTGCAGCAGCTCGGCCACACCCAGCTTGTGGCGCGGTTCGGTGGTGCGGATGAAGTCGTCGTTGCTGATGTTGAGCCGCGTCCAGGCCTGCTCGTACAGCGGAGCGATCTCGTCGACGAACTCCTGCGGCGACTTGCCGGCGGCCTCGGCGTAGTCCTGCACCTTCTGGCCGTGCTCGTCGGTGCCGGTGAGGAAGTGGACGTCGTCGCCGAGCAGGCGATGCCAGCGGGCGAGCGCGTCGCCGATGATCGTCGTGTACGCGTGCCCGAGGTGGGGCTTGGCGGTGACGTAGTAGATGGGGGTGGTGAGGAGGTACTTGCTCATGGGAGGTCCTTTCGGGGAATGGCGGAACGTCGGCTGATCAGGAGCCGGTGCACATTCGACGAAGGGTTGCCTGCAGAGTCACGCAGCCAGCCTACGCCCGGTGCCGCAACGCCGCTCAACCGCTTTGTCCATCGCTCGGTTCGGTACGGTCTCGCGGATGGTGATGCAGCGCCGCGAGCTCGGGGCCCACACGACCGTCCTGTTCGGGGCCGAGCAGGGCAAGTACCCCGACGGCAACAGCGTGCTCGTGCGCGGCAGCAGTGGCTCGGTGCTGATCGACCCGTCGCTGTCGGTGCACGCCGCCGAGCCGCCCATCGAGGTGGATGCCGTGTTGCTCACGCATGCCCACGAGGACCACATGGCCGGCGTGTCGGCGGTGCGCGCCGGGTCGGTCGCGGTGCACACCCGCGATCTGCCGGCAGCACGCTCGATAGACGGGCTGATGGCGCTGTACGGCATCCCCGCGGACGGGGTGGCGGGCATGAGCCGGCTGGTGACCGAGTCGTTCCACTACGTGGGCTGGCCCCACACCACCGGGTTCGAGGCGGGTGCCTCCTGGGATCTGGGCGGCGTGACGGTGACCGCGCTCCATGCGCCGGGGCACACCGGCGGGCACTGCCTGTTCGCGATCGAGTCGGACGGCGGCCCGCGGGTGGTCGTCACCGGCGACATCGACCTGTCCAGCTTCGGGCCCTACTACGGCGACGAGCAGAGCAGCCTGGAGGAGTTCTCGGCGACGCTGGCGATGCTGCCCACGATCGTGGCCGACCACTACGTCACGTTCCACCACAAGGGCGTGATCGACGGGCACTCGGCATGGGTGGCGGCGGTCGCCGCGTTCGCGTCGATGATCGACCGGCGCGAGGAGGCCCTGCTCGCCCTGCTCGGCGAGCCGCGCACGCTCGCCGAGCTGTGCGAGATCGGCATCGTCTACCGTCCCGGCACGCGGCCGCCACTGTTCGGCGACGGGGTGGAGCTGCACTCGATCGAGCGCCACCTTGCACGGCTGATCGCGGCGGGTTCCGTCGTGTCGGATGGCACTCGGTACGGACTCGCCTGACGCGATGCGCATCACGCAGAATGTCCGGCGTGAGTGAGTTCGATGACGCAACGCACCTCGACGCCAATGGCGTGGGGGTGATCCACGACGGGTGGGACATCAACGGCAACGCCAACGGCGGCTACCTGATGGCCCTTGCCGCACGGCACCTGCGCGCCGTCAGCGGTCGCCCCGACCCGGTGTCCGTCACCGGTCACTACCTCGCACCCGGCAGGCCCGGTGAGGTGCGCGTCGACGCGACGGTGGTGAAGTCGGGCCGCCGGTTCGCGACCGTCAGCGGCCAGCTGCACGGCGCGGGCAAACCCATCCTCCAGGTCGTGGGCACGTTCGGCGATCTCTCCCAGCAGGCGTCGGCCTACGAGCACGTCTCGATCGGGCCGCCCGACCTGCCGCCGATGGAGGAGTGCCCGCCGCGCGATCCGATGAACGGCGGTGTGCCCGTCGGGCTGATGCGCCGGCTCGACGTGCGGCTGCGGCCGGGCGACGGCGGCTTCGTCACCGGCGAGCGCAAGGGCGTGGCCGAGCTGGCCGGCTGGTTCGGCTTCCGCGACGGTCGCCCGCTGGACACGCTCGCGCTGCTGCTGGTGTGCGATGCGCTGCCGCCGGCGGTGTTCCACCTCGACATGCCGCCCGGCTGGGTGCCCACCGTCGAGTACACCGTGCACGTGCGCGGGGTGCCCGCCCCCGGCCCCGTGCGCTGCGTGTTCCGCAGCCAGGTGGTGCAGGGCGGCTTCCTCAACGAGGACGGCGAGGTGTGGGACAGCGCCGGCCGCCTCGTGGCCCAGAGCCGCCAGCTGGGGCTGACCCCGCTGACGTGACGGCGACACCCCCGCCGAAGGCGGTTGGGGTCAGCGGGTGCGGGCCCAGCGGATGCCGCTGGCGAAGCCGCCGACGGCGAGCCCGGCGGCGCCGGCTGCCTGGGTGGTGCGGCGGATGACGGCCTTCGTACGCTTGCTGAACACCACGATCGGCCAGCCGCGCTGGCCGGCCACGCGCTCGAGGCGGGCGTCGGGGTTCACCGCCACCGGGTGGCCCACCGCCTCCAGCATCGGCAGGTCGCTCGCGCTGTCGCTGTACGCCCAGCACTGCCCGAGATCGAGCCCCTCCCAGCGGGCCAGCTCCGCGATCGCCTCCACCTTGCCCGCGCCGTAGCAGAACGGCCCGGCCAGCTCGCCCGAGTACGCGCCGTCGACGATCGCGCTGCGGGTGCCGATGCCGGCCGTCATGCCCAGCGCCTTGGCGAGCGGCTCGACGAGCTCGATCGGCGATGCCGACACGATGTACGTGGCGCGGCCGGCGTGGCGGTGCTGCTCGAGCAGCCGCATCGCCTCGGGCCGCACCTTGTCCATCAGCTTGGGGACGATGTCGGCGTTGAGCGCGACGAGGTCTTCGAGGCGCACACCCTTCACGGCGCCGAGGATCCGGTCGCGCACGCCCTCCGACGTCTGGTCGCTGGCACCCGTGAACTTGAACGCGACGGCGCCGGCCGCGTCGCGGACGAACTGGTGCGAGGGCACGAGCTTGGCGCGCCATGCGGCGATGCCCAGCACGAACGCGCTGGAACCGCTGATGAGCGTGCGGTCGAGGTCGAAGAACGCGGCACTCGGCCCGGTGGAGTAGAGCGGCAGATCAGTCATCGCACAGCCTGTTCATCGGGGGATCGTCAGAGCGAGGTCGTACACCCGGCGCTTGGCAGCACCGGTGCTCGCCATCACCGTAGCGATCGCCGATCGGCGATCGGCGCCGCCCGCGAGTGCCATGCGTAACGCGGCCAGCAGTGCCTCGTCGTCCGCCTCGCCTGCCGCCGGCGCCCCTTCCACGACCACCACGTACTCGCCGCGCGGCGCGCGCTCGGCCAGGTGTGTCGCCGCGCCGGCGAGCGTGCCGCGCCACACCTCCTCGTGCAGCTTGGTGAGTTCGCGGGCAAGCGCCACCCGACGCTCGCCGCCGCACGCGGCGCTCAGGTCGGCGATGGTGCGCTCCATCCGGTGCGGGGCCTCGTAGAGCACGACCGTCCGCCGCTCGGCGGCCACCTCGGCGATGCGTTCGGCGCGCTCGCGGCCGCTGCGCGGCAGGAAGCCCTCGAACACGAACCGCGTGCTGTCGAAGCCGCTGATCACGAGCGCCATCACCAACGCGGCCGGACCCGGCACCGCGGACACCACGTAGCCGGCGTCGGCGACGGCGCGCACGCGGCGCGCGCCGGGGTCGCTGATGCCGGGCGTGCCCGCGTCGGTGACGACCGCGACGTCGCTGCCGGCGGCGAGCAGGCCGAGCACCTCCGCCGTGCGGGCGGCTTCCGTGTGCTCGTTGGCCACTGCCAGCCGCACCCCGCTGACACCGGCGTGGGAGAGCAGCTTGCCGCTGTGCCGTGTGTCCTCGCAGCAGATCAGCGCGCACGCTCGCAACGTCTCGACAGCCCGTGGTGGCAGGTCGCCGAGGTTGCCGATCGGCGTGCTGACGAGCACGAGGCGACCCGTCACTCGCGCAGCTCCACCTGGTCGCCCACCTGCAGGCCCCAGCGCTCGAACGCACCGGAAGCCGCCTCCACCACCATCGCTGCCTTCCACACCGGCGCGCCGATGCGGTTGCGCCGCATGTGCACGATCTTCAGCACCGTGCCGTCGGCGGCCAGGTAGGCGACGTCGAGGTCGAACCGCATACCGATGGTGTGCACGCTGCGGCACTTCGTGATCACGAGCGCGCCCTCCAGCCCGTCGCGGCCGAGCAGTCCGTGGGCGCGTGCCCGCCGGTCGTCGGCGCGCTCCGCGCTGGCCAGCACGTGGCCGCCGCTGACGAGCCAGCAGGCGGTCACCGCGTCACCCTCGCCGGAACGTCCATTGCCACAGATTGGCACGTCCGGTCGGGCCGCACGTCCTCGCCCCGGGTCACAGCAGGGGCACGTCCGGTGCCGGCGGGTACTCGTTGCGGCGGCCGTGCATCGTGTCGAACAGCGCCTTGCCGACCACCGCGGAGAAGATGATCGCACCACCCAGCAAGGTGAGCCCCTTGGGGTGCAGGTCGAGCAGCAGGATGCCCCAGATCGGCACGAACGCCATCTCCGACTGGGCGAACACCGTCATCGGCACCGCCGGCACGTGCTTGCTGGCTTCGTTGAACATGAGCGTGCCCACGACGATGATCACCGCACCGTGGAACAGCGCGTACGCGCCGTCGGTGAAGGGCGGGATCAGCGGCTTGCCGTGGGCGAGCGTCACGGCCGAGCAGACGACGATCATCATCGCGCCGTACCCGGGGAGCACCAGCGACCAGTCGCGGTGCGGGTCGGTGCGCACGCAGGTCGTGTACAGCGCGAAGCCCACCGACGACAGCAGGGCCGACACGTTGCCGACCATGTTGCCCGCCTCCAGGTCGCCGTAGACGGTGACGACGAGGCCGACCACGCCGACGACGAGCGCGACCATCGTCGACCGGCTGAGCCGCTCGCCGAGGAAGCGGGCGAACACGACCGCCACCAGCGGCGTGAGCGAACTGAGGAACGCGGCGTTCGCGGGGGTCGTCGTCTTCACCGCGAAGACGAAGCAGATCGACGCGAGGAACAGGCCGACGTTGGCGAGGCGCATCGCCCGCCCGCTGCGCCAAGCGCGTATGGTCTTGCCCGCGTTTCCCTGGAACGCGGCCATCGCCTCGATGACCACGATGATGCCGATCGATCGCCAGATGAGGTACTGGAACGTGTCGATCTGGTCGGCCTTGCGGGCCGTCACGGTGCCGAGGCTCCAGACGATGCCCGACCCGAGCGCCATCAGCGAGGCGACGATCGGAAGTCGGTGCTGCTCCATGCGTGGGCGACGATAGCGGTACAGGTGTACCAGTCTCGGACGCTGCGCCCGGTGTGGCCGCGGCGGTGGTAGCCATGTGTGCCGTGGCAACCGTGTACCCGCCCACCCGCAGCTTCCAGCCCCGCCGCCGCGGCCTGCCGCCGGCGCGTGCCGAGCGGTACGCGCGCCTCGCCGAGCAGTGGGCGCTGACGGTCGAGGGTGCGCCGCTCGACCTCGCCGAGCTGTTCCAGGGCGGCGACGGTGGCCCGCTGCCGGTCGTGCTCGACATCGGCTTCGGCGGTGGCGAGGCCGTGATCGAGATGGCTGCCGCCCGGCCGGCCGAGGCGATCATCGCCATCGATGTGCACACGCCGGGCGTCGCCAACGTGCTGGAGGCGATCGAGCACCACGGTTGGCAACACGTGAGGGTGGTGGAGGGCGACGTGCTCGAACTGCTGCCGCGTCTCGCGCCCGGCTCGCTGGCCGGCATCCGGCTGTACTTCCCCGACCCGTGGCCGAAGCAGAAGCAGCGTCATCGCCGCCTGGCGCGCGCCGACGTGATCCCGCAGCTCGTCGACCGGTTGCGCGCCGGCGGCACGCTGCACATCGCCACCGACATCGCCGACTACGCCGCCCAGGCAGAGCGGGTCTGCGCGGCCGACGACCGGTTGCGCGGCGGCGCGGTTCCCCGCCCCGACTGGCGGCCCGTCACCCGCTTCGAGCGGCGCGGGCTGGCGGCCGGCCGTACGTCGACCGACCTGATCTACGAGAGGGTCGCGTGAGATGACCTCCCGCCCTGCCCGTGCCGTCTCCGCCCGCATGCGCGTGAACCTGTGCGCCGCGGCCGGTCTCGTTGCGGGCGGCATCGTCGGGTTCTTCGTACCCTGGCAGCTGTCGGTGCTGATCGGGTGGTTGGTGCTGTCGGGCACCCTGCTCGGGTGGATCTGGGGCGAGATCGGCGGCTGCGACGCGGCTGCCACGAAGGCGCTCTCGACGAGGGAGGACGCCAGCCACTCGATGGCGGTGATCGTGATGGTCACCGCCAGCGTCGTCAGCCTCGGCGGGGTGGCGATGGGGCTGGCCAAGTCGCGCCACGTGTCGTTCCCGCTGGAGGTCGCGCTCACGGTGGTGTCCGTGCTGTCGGTGCTGTCCGCCTGGTGCGTGGTGCACACCATGTTCACGCTGCGCTACGCACACGAGTACTACCTGGAACCACCGGGCGGCATCGAGATCCCCGGCGACGCGGCGCCGGCGTACCGCGACTTCGCCTACTTCGCGTTCACGATCGGCATGTCGTTCGCGACGAGCGACAGCGACATCACGCTGTCGCGCATCCGCCAGATCGCACTCCGGCACGCGCTCGTCAGCTACCTGTTCGGCACGGTGATCGTCGGCCTCACGATCAACGTGATGGCCAGCTTCATCGGCTGAGCCGGGTCACGCCGGCGCGGGGTCGGGCATCCGGCCGATGCCGCCGTCACGCAGCAGCACGCCCGACAGCTGCCGTTCGAAGTTCGTCTGCCGCCACACCAGCATCGCCTGTGCCAGCGGCAGCACCACCGCGGGATCGGTGGTGCGTGTCTGCCAGGTGGGGTCGGCGGCGAGGTCGTAGCAGAGCCAGCTGGCGTCGGCGAACTGCACGTAGGCGTGGCTGCCGGTGCGCAGCACTGCGAGGTTCAGCCGCTCCAGCCGCCGATCCGCAGGCGCGTCGACGGAGCCATGGGCGATGTACACGTCGCGCCAGTCCCACTCGTAGTGCACCGCGTCGCGCCACCGCGGCGGCAGCTCGCCGCGCAGGAACGGTGTGAGCGCGACGCCATCGCACTGCAGCGGGACGGGCAGGCCGATGGCTTCGCACACGGTGGGCATGAGGTCGACGTTCTCGGTGAAGTGCTGGACGACGGTGCCGTGTGCGTCGGGATGGCGCGGGTCGCGGACGATCGTGAGGATGTGGTAGCTGCTCTCGAACCAGCCGAGCTTCTGCTGCATACCCTGGTCGCCGAGTTGCTCGCCGTGATCGGACGTGATGACGATGACGGTGTTGTCCCATTCGCCACTGGCGCGCAGCGCGGCGACGAGGCGGCCGACATGGTGGTCGACCTCGCTGATCATCCCGAAGTACTGCGCCTGCATGTGGGCCAGCTCGGCAGGGTCGGTTGGTGCGCATGCGACCGGCACGCCCAGCATCGTGCGATGCAGCGGGTGCAGCTCGGCAGGGATCGGCAACGGTGGCGGGCAGTCGGCGGGGTCGTACATGGTGGCGTACTCGCCGGCCGCGTCGTACGGCGGGTGGGGGCGGATGAACGAGACGTGGGCGAACCATGGCTCGTGCTGCTCGGCCATCCAGGTCAGCACGTGGTCGGCGAGGAAGGTGGAGACGGAGTGCTCGGCGGGCCGGGTGTGCTCGGTGGCGAGTGCGAGATCCGGGTCGAGTGTCTCGGGGCCGGTGTAGCCCAGCTCGCGCAGCCAGGCCAGCCACGGACGCTGGCGCTCGTCGAGCTCGAGCTCCTCCTCGAAGCCGGGGAGCACGCTCTCGTAGGTGGACAAGCGCGGGTCGGCGGGGTCGTCGATCTGCCGCGGATCGATGCCCGTGTCGGTGTAGCCGAACGTGACGGGGTGGTAGCCGGCGCGGGCGGCGGCGCGGGCGATGTTGTCGAAGCGATCGTCGAGCGGGGTGCCGTTGGCGACCACTCGATTGTTCATCTGGTAGGTCCCGGTGTACAGCGCGGCGCGCCCGGGCGCACACGGCGCGGCCTGCGAGTAGTGGCGGGCGAAGCGCACCCCTTCGGCTGCCAGCGCGTCGAGGTTCGGGGTGCGCACCAGCGGATGCCCCGCGCACGACAGGGCATCTCCGCGGAACTGATCGAGGGTGACGAAGAGTACGTTCGGTCGCATGCTGTTGAGTGACCTTCCGTTGATGGGCGGACCCGTCGAGGTTCGCGGGGCGTTGGAGCTGGAGCGTACGACCGGGGGCGTGCTGCCTCGGCGACTGCCGGCGTGGACACGCTCGCAGATCCCCGACGTGTTCATGAACTCGATGGTGCTGCTGACGTCCGGTGTCCGCGTGGTGTTCACCACGGACTCCCCGGTGGTCGAGATGAGGGTGCATCCGCGCACAATCCACACGGTCGGCTCGCCGTTGCTGCCGCCCGTGTTCCAGCTGGTCGTCGACGGCGTCGTGCAACCCGACGTGGTCGCGCTCGGTGGATCGGTGGTGCACGTCGACCGCGTGGGCGGCCCCGACGGCATCACGTTCGAGCACGGCGCCGCCTCGGATCTGCGCTGGGAGGGCCTCGGCGTCGGCGAGAAGGTGGTGGAGATCTGGTTTCCCACCAACGCATCGGTCGAGATCCAGGCCGTGCGCGTGGCCGAGGGTGCGTCGGCCGCGACCGCACCCCTCACGGCCCGCCGGTGGACGCACTACGGCTCGTCGATCAGCCACTGCGTGGACGTGGCCCGCCAGTTCGACGCGTGGCCGGCGCAGGTGGCCGCGGCCACCGGCGTGGAGCTCACCAGCTTCGGCTTCGGCGGCCAGTGCCAGCTCGACCCGTTCATGGGCCGTGTGATCCGCGACCAGCCGGCCGACGTGATCAGCCTCAAGCTGGGCATCAACCTCGTCAACGCCGGCTCGATGAGCCAACGCACGTTCACGCCGGCGGTGCACGGGCTGCTCGACACGATCCGCGACGGGCACCCCGACACACCGCTGCTGGTGGTGTCGCCGATCTTCTGCCCCAGCTGCGAGGCCTATCCCGGCCCGACGGTCGCGCAGGCCGACGGCACGTTCGACATCGTGCGCGCGCCGATGGCCGTGCGCCCGCTCGGCCTCACGCTGGAGTGGATCCGCGCCGCGCTCTCGTTCATCGTCCAGGCGCGTGCCGCCGAGGGCGACGCGAACCTGCACTACCTCGACGGGCTGTCGCTGATCGGCGCTGCCGACGAGCCGCTGCTCTACGACCGGCTGCACCCGTCGCCGGAGGGCTACCGCCTGCTCGGCGAGCGCTTCGCGGCGGCTGCGTTCGGTGCGGGCCGCCCGCTCGCCGGCTGAGTGAGCGCGAGCGCGCGTCGGTCGAGGGCGTGGTGCGGTCAGCGGGCGAGTTCGGCGCGCAGCTGGTCGAGCCCGATCGGGCCGAGGCCGAGCGCCTTGGTGTGCCATGCCTTGAGGTCGAAGGCGGCCCCCTCGCGGGCCATCGCGTCGGCGCGGGCGGCCTCCCACTCGCGCTGGCCGATCTTGTAGCTGATCGCCTGTGCCGGCCAGCCGAGGTAGCGGTCGATCTCGCTGTGCATGAAGTCCTCGGTGTTGCCGGTCTCGGCGACGGCGAACGCGAACGCAAGGTCGGGCGTCCACACCTCGCCGCCGTGGAAGGGGGTGCCGTCGTGCGCCGTGGTGCCCTGCGGGATGCGGTAGCCGAGGTGCATGCCGATGTCGATGATCACGCGCACCGTGCGCAGCATCTGCCCGGCTAGGAAGCCGAGCCGGTGATCGGGGTTCTCGAACCAGCCGAACTCGTCGCACAGCTGCTCGGCGTAGAGCGCCCAACCCTCGCCGTGGCCGCTGATGAAGCTGCCCCGCTGGATGCGGCTGAGCGACCCGGCCTGCACCATCGTGTAGCCGATCTGCAGGTGGTGGCCGGGCACCGACTCGTGGTAGCAGGTGGTGACGTCGCCCCACTTCGGGAACAGGCTGCGGCCCAGCGTCGGGTACCAGGTGCGCCCGGGGCGGGTGAAGTCCTCCGACGGGTTCGTGTAGTACGCCGCCGCGGCGGAGCCGGCGGGCGGGATCAGCGCCTCGCAGCGGTCGATCGCGGCGGGGATCTCGAAGTGCTGCTTGCTGCGCGCGAGGGCCTCGTCGGTGAGCTGCTGCAACCACGCCTGGTACTCGTCGGCGCTGTGCAGCGCGCGCTCCGGCGAGGGGTCGGTGTCGAGCAGCTCGATCACCTCGGCGAAGCCGGCGCCGGGCAGGATGCGGGCACAGGTGGCGGCGATCTCGGCGCGCAGGCGGTGGAAGTCGCCCCACGCCCACTCGTACATCTCCGCCGGGTCGAGGTCGGCGCCCAGCATCGCCCGCACACCGAGTGCGTAGCGCTCGGGGCCGCAGCCGTCGTTCGGGTCGGCGGCGGGTGCGTAGGTATCGCGCAGGTAGGCGGCGAAGTTGCCGTAGGCGGCGTTGGCCCCGTCCGCCGCGTCGCGCAGCGCGGCCTGCACCGCCGGCGACACGTCGCTGCGCGCGTCGGCCTCGCGGGCGAGGCTGCCGAACCAGCGGTCGTCGGCCCAGGTGGCGGCCTGGTCGGCGGCGGCCAGTGCCTGGCGGCGAGCGGCCACGATGCCGCGCTCGCGGCCCTGCTCGTACGTCGCCTGCAGCTGGGCGAGTGCAGCGGGCACCAGGCCCACGCGGGTGAGGATGTTCTCCCACGCGGCGTCGCCGTCGCGCGGCATCAGGTCGAACGTGGCGCGCAGCCGCCCGGCGGGCGCGGCGATCGCGTTGAGCGCGCGCATCCATTCGCCGGCGTCGACTGCGGCGAGCGACGTGGTGAAGCGCTCGCTGACGAACTCCTTCGCGAGGCGGTCGTCGTCGTTGGTGATCGGCAGCTCCGCCAGCTCGGCGAGCGCACCGCGCAGGTGTGCCGCCCGCGCCTCGTAGCCGGCGGGCGACAGGTCGGTGAGCAGGTGGTCGAACCCGGCGACCCCGCGGCTGGTGGCCAGGTTCGGGTCGAGCGCGGATTGCTCGTCGACGAAGCGGTCGGCGAACGCGAAGACGGGGGAGAGGCTCATGGGCGGCAGGCTAGGCCTTCCTGCCCGGGGTCGAGGTCGTGCGGCCCCGCGTCGATCAGGGCGGCCAGCGTCGTCTCGTCCACGGGGCGGTAGTCCCACACGTCGCAGCCGACGTTGATCATCCGATCGTGCTGGCGCCACTGCTCGTGCACATGACCGTGCAGCAGCCAGCTGCCGCCGTCCACCGGCCGCGCATCCGGGTGGCGGTCGAAGTCCTGGCTGTCGCCGCGGTAGGGGAAGTGGCAGGCGAGCACGTCGTGCCCGCCGACCGTCATCGCCACGGTGCCCTGCAGCACCTCGTCGAAGCCGGCGTCGAGGTAGCGGGGCAGCCACTCGGCGGCCTTGGGGCCGTTGCCTTCCCAGCAGCGGTCGTGGTTGCCGGCGAGCAGCAGCTTGCGACCGCGCAGGCGGCCGACCAGTGGCAGCGTGTCCGCGATGCGGCCCATCGCCACGTCGCCCAGCACCCACACCGTGTCGGTGCGGTGCACGACCGCGTTCCACCGATCGATGAGCGCCTCGTTCATCTCCTCCGCGTCGGCGAAGGGCCGCCCGCTGTACTGGATGATGTTCGTATGACCGAAGTGGAGGTCGGAGGTGAACCACGTCGTCATGGGCGCAGTCTGCCCGACGGGCGCGGTGGGAATCGATGGCATTCGGCCCTGGCCCGCGGGCGCCGGACGGATGCAGCATTCGCGTGGGCGCCGCCCGACCACGGTGCTCAGGGGAGCGAGAGATGAGGCGCATCGTCATCATGGGCGCCGGTGGGCGCGACTTCCATGACTTCAACGTCGTGTACCGCGACGACCCCGACGTCGAGGTGGTGGCGTTCACCGCCGCCCAGATCCCCGGCATCGACGACCGTCGGTACCCGGCCGAGCTGGCCGGCCCGCGCTATCCGGACGGCATTCCCATCCGGCCGGAGGCGGAGCTCTCCGACCTGATCCACGACCTCGCCGTCGACGAGGTCGTGTTCGCGTACAGCGACCTCTCTTACCCCGAGGTCATGCGGCGATCCGCGATCGTGCTCGCTGCCGGGGCGTCGTTCACGCTGCTCGGGCCGGATGCGACGATGCTCGCCTCCAGCCGGCCGGTGGTCGCGGTGGTCGCGGCCCGCACCGGTTGCGGAAAGAGCCAGACGAGCCGGCGGGTGGCGCAGCTGCTGCGCGACGCGGGTTTGCGTGTCGCGCTCGTGCGCCACCCGATGCCGTACGGCGACCTCGTCGCGATGCGCGTGCAGCGGTTCGCGACGCAGGCCGACATCGATGCGTCGAACCCGACGATCGAGGAGCGCGAGGAGTACGAGGAGCCGGTGCGCCAGGGGATGGTGATGTACGCGGGCGTCGACTACGAGGCGATCCTGCGGCAGGCCGAGCAGGAAGCCGACGTGGTGATCTGGGACGGTGGCAACAACGACTTCTCCTTCTACCGGCCCGACCTGACGATCACCGTCGTCGACCCGTTGCGCCCGGGCCACGAGCTCGGCTACCACCCTGGCGAGGTGAACCTGCGCCTCGCCGATGTGGTGGTGGTCAACAAGGTGGACACGGCCGACAGCGCGTCGGTCGCGCAGGTGATCAGCAACGTCCACGCGGTGAACCCGACCGCGGAGATCGTGCGGGCGGCCTCGCCGGTGGTGCTCTCCGGGTCGGGCTCGCTGGTCGGCAAGCGGGTGCTGGTGATCGAGGACGGGCCCACCATCACCCACGGCGGCATGCCGTTCGGTGCGGGCACCGTGGCCGCACACCACGCCGGCGTCGCCGAGTTCGTCGACCCGCGGCCGGTGGCGGTGGGCAGCCTGGCCGACACGTACCGCAAGTACCCGCACATCGGCCCGGTGCTGCCGGCGATGGGCTACGGCGACGCCCAGCTCGCCGACCTCGTCGCGACGATCGCGGCGTCGGGTTGCGAGGTGGTGGTGAACGGCAGCCCGTTCGCTCTCTCGCGGCTGCTGCACCTCGACGTGCCGATTCGCGACGCCACCTACTCGCTCGGTGAGATCGGCCACCCGAACCTCGCCGACGTGCTCGCTCCCTGGATCGAGAGGTGGCAGCCATGAGCCGGCGGCGCAAGAACCGCACCAAGCCGTTGCTCGTCGTCGCGATCGGCGGCAACGCGCTGCTGCACCGCCGCGAGCGGGCGAACATCGCCAACCAGCGCGCGAACGTGGCCGGCGCGGCGCGTGTGCTTGCCGGCCTGGCCGAGCACCACGGCCTCGTCATCACCCACGGCAACGGCCCGCAGGTGGGTCTGCTCGCCCGGCAGAACGAGGCGCTCGCCGGCGCCGACCCGGTTCCGTTCGACGTGCTCGTCGCCGAGAGCGAGGGGCTGATCGGCTACCTGCTGGCGGAGGAGCTTGGCCGCCAGATCGGCCCGGAGCGGGTGGTGGTGCTGCTGACGCTCGTCGTCGTCGACCGGCACGACCCCGCGTTCGCCGTGCCGTCGAAGCCGATCGGGGCGATGCTCACCGAGGACGAGGCCAAGCGACTCGCCGCGCAGCGCGGCTGCGCCGTCGGGCCCGATGCGGACGGGTGGCGCCGGCTGGTGCCGTCGCCGAACCCGCTCGAGATCGTCGAGTTCGCTGCGATCCGGTCCCTCGCCGATGCGGGCTATGTGGTCGTCTGCGCCGGTGGCGGCGGCATCCCCGTCGCCCGCGACGGTGGGGTGCTGCGCGGTGTCGAAGCTGTCATCGACAAGGACCTGACGAGCTCGCTGCTCGCGGTCGAGCTCGACGCCGACGAGCTGATGATCCTCACCGATGTCGACCATGTCGTCGCCGGCTACGGCACCGCCGCGGCCCGGCCGCTGCGGGTGGCGACGGTTGCCGACATGCGCGGCGACGAGTGGGCGTCGGGTTCGATGGGTCCGAAGATCGAGGCCTGCTGCCGTTTCGTGGAGGCGACGGGGCGCGTCGCCCGCATCGGCTCGCTGGATCACGCGGGTGAGGTGCTCGCCGGCATCACCGGCACGCGGGTCGTGTCAGCGAGTGGCGAGCTGACCGGCTGAAGGCTGCGGCACCTCCGCGGTGGCCACCGGCACGGTGCGCTGGGTGGAGAGTCGCCCGAACGCGGCGGCCGCGAGGCACGCCACACCGCCGACGACGAGCCCAGCGCGGGCGCCGAACGCCTCGCACACCCAGCCCAGCAACGGTCCGCCGATCGGAGTGGTGCCGAGGAAGACGATCGCCTGCAGCGCGAGCACGCGCCCGCGCATCGCGGGGTCGGCCCGCATCTGCACGATCGCCGTCGACGCCGTCATGAACATGATGCTTGTGAAGCCGAGCACCATCCCCAGTGGCAGCGCGACCCCGAGGGTGGGCGCCAGTGAGAGGGCGAGCAGCGACACGCCGAACAAGGCGGAGGCGCGCACGACCTGGCGCACCGACGTGGACGTCTTGCGTGCCGTGTGCAGCGCACCGACGAGCGAGCCGATGCTGACCACCGAGTACAGCAGCGTGAAGGTGGTGTCGGTGCCGTGCAGCGATCGCTTGACGAACAGCGGCATGACGACGTTGAAGTTGAACGCGAGCGCGCCGATGATCGTCATCATCACCAGCGGCACCCACAGCTCGGGTTGCGAGCGGGCGTAGGCGATGCCGGCACGCACCTGGCGCTTCGACCGCGGCGTCGGCACAGACGGGCGCAGCTCCTCGGTGCGCATCATCTTCAAGCCGGCGAGCACGGCGAGGTAGCTCAGCCCGTCGACCAGGAAGCACCAGCCGAAGCCGACGTTCACGATCAGCAGGCCGGCGACGGCGGGGCCGACGACGCGTGAGCCGGTCATCAGCGCGCTGTTGAGGCTGACGGCGTTCTGCACGTTCTCCTGCGGCACCATCTCCACCACGAACGCGCGCCGGGCCGGGTTGTCGAACGCGGTCGCGAAGCCGCCGGCGAGCGCGACCGCGTACAGCGCCGCGACGGGAGGGTGGTCCATGAACGCGAGCGCGGCGAGTGCGAACGACTGCAGCATCGCGAACGTCTGCACCACCATCAGCAGGGTGCGCTTGTCGCGCCGGTCGGCCACCAGGCCGGCCCACGCGCCGAGTACCAGCACGGGCAGGAACTGGCAGGCCGCGAGCAGCCCGACGGCGAGGCCGCTGTCCGTGAGGTGCAGCACCAGCAGCGTCTGGGCGATGAGCGTCAGCCAGTTGCCGACCTGGGAGATGAGCTGGCCGGCGAAGAACAGGCGGAAGTTGCGCACATGCATCGACCGGAACGTCTCGGTCATCGCGGTCGACAGGCGCCGCCTCATGCGCCGTCCTCGGGGACGGCGATGATCTTCTCCAGCACGTCGACGGCGGCGGCCAGCCGGGCCAGCTCGGCAGGGTCGAGGCCGCGCAGGCGATCGGCGAGCCACTCGGTGCGCCGGGTGCGGTAGGTCTGCAGTTGGCGGGCGCCCTTGGGTGTGATCGCGACGCGCGAGATGCGCCGGTCGGTGGCATCCGCGCTGCGGGCCGCCAGGCCGTGGGCGACCAGCTTCTCCACCACCTTGGTGATCGTCGGCGGTGCCACCTGCTCGCGTGCGGCAAGGTCGCCGAGCGTGATCGGGCCGTGCGAGCCAACCGTTGCCAGCGCGGCGATGAACGTGGGCCCGTAGCCGCTCTGGTCCTGCTGGCGCAGCAGGCGGGCCATGCGCGCGACCGCGAAGCGAAGCCTGCCGGCCGTGTCGTTCAGGGCGCTGCCGTTCAGGTCTGCCTCGCTCGCCGCATCGCTCGTCGTCGTCATTGCCATGCCGTCGAGTATGCCACCAATTGTTAGTAAGGCAAACTATCCGATCTGAGAAGTCGAGGTTCGCTCTCCCGTCGTCCCGCTCCGCCACTGGGTGGCACAATGCGAGCACCACGAGCACGGAGGGGTTTGCACATGTCGGTCGACATCGTCATCGAGGTGGAGAACAAGCCGGGAGCGCTCGCCGCGCTCGCCGCGGCAGTGAGCGATGCGGGGGTGAACCTCGCGGCTGCCACCTTCACCGGTGTCGGTGACAAGGCCGAGCTGCACATCCTCGTGCCTCACGCGGAACCCGTGCGCCACGCGCTCGCCATCACGCACAAGGCCGTGATCGCCCGCGAGCACGAGGTGGTCGTCGTCGAGGTGGAGGATTCGCCCGGCGTGCTCGCGGACCTCACCCGCCAGATCGCCGATGCGGGCGTCAACATCGACACGATCTATGTCGCCACCAACAACCGGGTGGTGTTCGGCTCCGAAGACATCGCCGGCTTGAAAGCCGCCCTCGCCAAGCACCACTGACCGCTGCCGGCGCCCGGGCCGAGGCGCCGCCACTCACGCGTCCGGCCGCACGAGCAGTGCCACCCGCGTGCGGCCACCTGACCCGCTCGCCGCGCCGCGCCCCAGGGTCGCAGCGTGTGTGCGCGAGCGCTCGCCAAGCGGTCGCCAGCGAACAAGCGCCAGCTGAGGACCCTGCTACACGTTGAAGCGGAACGTCGGAGAGTGGTCGGTTCGTGGCCTCTGACCTGCGACGCTGCAGGTGAGTCGCGTGCCCGAGTTCGCAGGAAGTACGCAACTCGTTGGATGGGTCGTGCTGCAGTCAGCCCGCCCAGGGCTCTGGCCCTTGCACGAGGACTCGCCGGGGGGAGCTCACGGTCGTTGGCCAGAGCTCAACGATGTAGTCGTAGTAGTCACCGAATCCGTCGTCGTCGGCCGATTGCAATCGGTAGGTAACCCGCACTCGGTAACGGCCGACCTTGACTGGAATTCGGGCGGCGCGCTCAAACTCGTCGGTGCACCCGGCAACCACCACGTGGCCTGTCGACACGACCAAGTCGGCTTCCACGACGTGTGACGCGCCAGCATCGATCTCCGGCGAACGATCGACCAGCGCGACGGTGACCGGCACTTCGAGGTTGCGCGCGGCTCCGATCGCTACGAACCGTTCGCCGTCGGCCACGCGGGCGGTCATCGCCTCAGGGGTCCATGCGTCGCCGTCCACCCCGGCGGCGCGGTCGTCGTCCTGCACGTAGAACTGGAAGTAGTCGGCGAAGAGGTCGAAACTGTGGCGGACGCCGTCGGTCATGACCGACAGTCTTGTCACCTCGCGCCGATCGGAGTATCGACAGCGTTCGCGCGTGCGCTCCGATGAACTCGTAGCGGCCGCCCTCCTGGCCGAGTTGCTCGATGCCGTCGCGCTGCCTCATGACGGCCCGGGCCAAGGCGATGGTCGGTATGACTGGCACCTTCGTTGTCGAGACGGCCGGCGCATCGCGCTCGAGGTGACCATGCACTGGGACAGCGACATGCTGGCGTTCTGGCGGAAGGGCGATCACTACCGAGAGGTTCCCGGGCTCGGCGGTACATAGCTTGTCAACGTCGATCCAGCCGCCAATCGGAACGACCTTTGGAAGAGACTGCCGAGGCTGCTGCCGGAGTTCCCTGACGGCTTCGTCGACGTGGAGTACATCCGATGGAATCGCGCCGACCCTCGACGCGAGGCGGCGGAGACACTCGCATCGCTGGGGGTCCGGCGGGTGAGCTTCGCTCCGGAGCCGGCACGGTCGGCGATCACGTTCACGACGTCGAGCGGCGGAGCCGTCGCGGCCTCGGCGGCCGTTGAGGCAGCGATGAGCGAGCTCGAGCCGAACCGCGCCAAGCTTGCAGCTGCTGAGGACGTTGACGAACGGCACCTGTTCGTCTGGGTCGACGGTTCGGCTGGGTTGGCGAGCATGTCGCTTCGAGACGCCGGTGCGCCACCCTCTGATCCGGTCGACCTGGGCGACGGCGTCGACGCGCTCTGGGTGGCGGCTGTGGATGCGAGCCGTCGCCCGATTGGTGCATCTGTTCTCTGGCGGGCAGCGCGAGAGCGGTGGGAGGACTGGTCTACTCAGGTGACGTCTCGGGCGGACGTGCCCGGACATACGATCTAGAAAGAGATCATATGATCTTGTTTCCGATCACCCGAGGAGTAGGGTGAGGGCATGGATCTGGGCTCACCTGTGCTTGACATCGCACCCGCCGTCCGCGGCGCGCTGCTGCAGGCGCTTGCCCGGCTCGAACAACCCATCACCAGGCGCCAGCTCGCTGCTGCTGCCGGTGTCGCTCCAGGTAACGCCAGCGCCGTCATCGAGGAGCTCATTCAGAGCGGACTCGTGAGCGAGACGGTCGCCGGCCGATCGTCGATGGTTGTGCTGAACCGGAGCCACCTTGCCGCAGGGCCGGTGCTCGCTCTGGCCGGCCTGCGAGGCGAGCTAATCCGGCGGCTGCGCGAACGGCTCTCCGCATGGCCCGACCTCCACGGTGCCTGGCTCTTCGGGTCCGTGGCTCGCGGCGACGCCGACAGCGACTCGGACGTCGACCTTCTGATAGTGGTCGACGACCTCGATTCGTCCGACCTGCATGAACGACTGTCGCGCCTTCAGGCCGAGGTTCGCTCGTGGACCGGCAATGACTTGCAGCTTGTCGAACACTCGCCATCGTCGTGGCGAAAGCTCGTTCGAGCCAGGAACCCGCTTGTCGAGCAGATCCGGTTGGACGGGATCGCGCTGGCCGGCGACGCTGCCTCGCTGCTGGAGCGTCGCCGATGAGTCGAGCCAAGGGCAGCCGCAAGCCGTGCGACGTCCAGCAGGCGCGCCAGCGTCTCGTCGATGCGCGCCAGTTCCTCGAAGCGGCGGAACTGATCGACGCGCCTGATGTCGTCGCTACGTGCGCGATTCACGCAGCGATCGCGGCTGCGGACGCGATCACCTGCCACGCGCTCGGCGAGCGGTCGAGCGACGGCAACCACGCATCGGCTGTCGATCTTCTGCGCCAGGTCGACGCCAGCCTGTCAACGGCGCTCAAGCGAGCGCTCGACCGCAAGACCCAGGCGGGCTACGAGAGCGTCGACATCAGCGCGGCGGACGCGACGAGCTGTGTCCGATGGGCTCGTCAGCTCGTCTCAGCGGCTGGGGCTCGACTCGAGACCTGATCCCGTCAGTCGCCAGCTGAGAACTGGACGTTGAGCGTGAGGCCAAGCGCATGAGCTGCGCGCTGAAGCGTCGTCAGTGTCGCGCTGACTCCGCCGGCCTCGAGCCGAGCGACTGCTGCCTGACTGGTGCGCATGCGGCTGGCGAGCTCTCGTTGAGTGAGCCCAGCGACCTCGCGAGCATCGCGAACCGATTGCCCGACGCTCAGCGCCAGGGTGGTCGCGTCGCGGGTCTCCTCAAATGCGGCGCGCTCGACAGTAGTCATAGTGCTGACCCGTCGTCGAGTCACCTCAGTGAGCGTCGATCTGACCATGCTGTCTCCCTACACCGACCGCCACGGGACCTGCGATCCCGCGGGCGGGAGACCCAGCAGCTTGTCGACGGCCTCGTTCTTCTTCCTGCTGCCGAGCCCAGCGGTGACTGCCTGCAGGGTCGGATGTTGTTGCAGGCACGCAAAGGCGTCTGGCTGGAGATGACTCCCGTCAAGGACAGCGAGCTCCTCGAGTGCCCGTGCCGTGAGGAGCGGCTCGAGGTTTGTGATGCCCTTCATCGTCTCCAAGTGAATGCGTCGCAGCGCGGTACAACCGCTGAAGTCGGGGAGTTCGACGACCTGACGGAGCGATTGAAGAAACAGATAGCGAAGCGAGGCCAGCTCGCCGACGGCCGAGATGTCACTGAGCCCTTTGACCATCCACAGTTCGAGGTAGAGCAGCTCCCCGATGCGAGGTAGCAGTGCGAGATCGCGTGTGCCGCCCAGCTTCAGTTCGAGAGCGCGAAGCCGACGGAGGGGCAGCAGCATTGAGAGATCTGGCAACGTGATGGACCGGAGCGTCAACTCTTGGAGGCCTTCGAGATCCGCGATCGACGCGAGGCCCTTCGTCTGCCCCTCGACGTAGAGTCGGGTCAAGAACTTGAACCGCCCCACGATGCTGACATCGAGCTTGGTCTTGGTCTGCCCGATGACGAGGTCGTCGAGTTCGTCCGGAAGATGGCGGAGCCCGTCGAGCGCGGTGAGTGAGTGGTAGAGCGCGTCAGCAGCGAACCGTCTCAGGCCGGCGAAGTGGCGAAGGAACTCGAGGTTGGTGATCGAACCGTCGTATGATCCATATGCGCGCAGGCCGACAGTGGGCTGGTCGGACATCCACTCCGCCAGCCGGGCGAAGTCGGCCTCGGTGAGGAGGCTCTGGAACTGCACCGTGGCCATCGGAGAGCGGAATGGCCGAAGCATCTCGTCGGTCAACGGCGACGAAACGTCGCGCCGCTCAGACTGCGGCGGAGGGTCTCCCTTGACGAATATGTGTTCCGCCCGGGCTTTCGCATAGCCGTCGCCCCAATAGTTGGACACGGTCGACGGACGTGCGATCCCATCGAGATCCAAATCCCGGTGCCCGACGACAGCGCCCCCACCCGCTGCGATGGCCGCAACATGCACGCGCCCGACATTGCGGATGGCGGCTCCCGAGATCGACAGACCGTTCGGGGGTTGGTCGGATACCCAGTCGTGCAGACCCCCGATGAACGACACGGTCGCTCCTGTCGTCGACGGTTCCGCGTGCCCAAGCACTCGCCCGCACGCGAAACGGCCGTCCGACAACGGAATGGACCAGAGGTCGCCCGCGAGCAGCTCATTGCTGCGGCGGGGAACGAAGGGGAGCGATCGCTCAGCCATTGGGTCGAGGGGGAAGTGTGGGTCGACGGTGCATGACATCAAAGATGATATCGACGCCGAACGCTGAGGGTGACTCAGCCTTGTGCGCCGCGCAGCTCGTCGGGTCGGAAGAGGCGTCCGATGGCGTCGCGGACTCGGTCTTCCTCGCCGGGCCAAGATGGCCGTAGACGTCGAGGGTGACCTTCGCGGACTTGTGACCGAGCGCCGCCTGCACCTGCTTCACGCTGCAACCCGCGTGGATCAGGGCGCTGGCGAAGAAGTGGCGCAGGTCGTGGAACGTGATCGACTCGGGCAGCCCGGCGCGTCGACGAGCAGCTCGCAGCTCGTAGCCAAACTTGGCCGAGTCGAACGGCACGCCGTCGCGATGGAGGAGCACGCCGTCGGCGCCGAGGCCGTGCTGCTGGATGTGCACAGCGAGGTGGTCGAGCACCCACTGATCGGCCGGAACGATGCGGGTGCTCGCCTCAGTCTTCGGCGAGGTGAACGCTTCCGGTCGCCGAGCCGGTCGCCTGCTGCCACTGGCGGTCGACGGTGACCGAGTGGCGAAGGAAGTCGACTCGATCAACCGTGAGCCCGGCCGCTTCGGACTGGCGCAAGCCGAGGCCGGCGCCGATGACGATCGCCGCCTTGAACGGTTCGGCCGTCGCGGCGAGGAGCGCATCGACCTGTTCGATCGACATCGGGAAGATCGGCGGCGCGTCGACCCGCGGCAGCCGAACACCGTCGCACGGGTTGCGTCCGCCGAGGAGGCCGTCGTCGAGCGCTGTGTTGAACACGCCGGACACGTGCTGCATCACGACCCGCACCGTGTTGGGCGCGAGCGGCAGCCCGCTCACGAACGACTGCACGTCGCCCTTGCGGATTGACGAGATCGGCCGGTCGCCGAAGTGGGCGATCGCGTAGCGCAGCCGCTCTTCGACCGTGCGGTGCGTGCGAGGTCGCCAGTTGCCGCGCTGGCGGTAGCGCAGAGCGACCTCGGAGAACGGCGTGCGGCCGAGCCGAGGCGGGGCGTAGGTGCCCGTCAGTAGCCGGTGCTGCATGTCGACGAGGTGCCGTTCGGCGTCGGCCTTGCGCTCGAACGACCTCGACAGCTCCTTGCCCTGAGCATGCTCGCGCCACATGGCGAGGTAGACGACGGTCTTGCCGTCCTTCAGGAGCCGTCGGCGGACGTACGCCACGGGCTACAGCCTTCCACGCGACCATGGGTCGTCCGGACGGCGTCGCCGTCGAGCGCACCGGATCAGCTCGAGCAACGGCTCTCGTGGCACGAGCACTCGCCGGCCGATGTTGAGGGACGGGATCTCGCCGCGGGCGATCGAGTCGTACGCGCCCGACCGTGAGATGCCGAGCAGCCGGGCGACCTCGTCCACCGTGAACGTCAGCCGCTCGTTCATCGGGTCCCTCTGTCCGTTCGTCGTTGCCTCGCTCATCGGTGACCTCCTCGTCACCTACCTACAGAGGCAATCGCGCCCCAAGCGCAGCACCGAACACCAAAGAAATCGCGACCCCCACACACATGCACCAAAGGTTCGTGGACAGACGCGACGAGCCCGGTGGAGCAAGGCGCTACGTCGAAGTTGTACTCGAACGGCCCGGCTCTCCTGGCTGCAGCGTGCACTGAAGGAGGTAGCTGCCGTGCCCATCGTCGTCGGTCCAAGCATGCGTCTGTTCGATCTCGATCCAGCCGAGTCTGGTCTCATCTCGAACCAGGACACCCCCGCCTCCCGGTACGAAAGGTGCAGTTTGGAGCGTGATGCGATCGATCGACCATGGGTACACAAGCGCTGGAATCCCCGGGTCCTTCGCCAGGCGCTCGAAGTACATGAAGGGGTCGACGCCCAGGCCGACGCGACCCGTGACCCAGTCACCGACGCTCAGCGAGATGGGGCACGCCGAATCCTGGAAGACCTGAATGCCGAAATCCAACACCCAACATTTCTGGGTAATGGCGATGATCCTCGCGCACACGTCGTACTCGGAATCCTTTACGTGATGTACCGATGGTGCCGTCTCGGTTGAGGGTGCCAACTCGCTACTCGGCCAGAACTCGATCGCAAACTCGGCGTGCTGGGAACGAGTCAGATCCGGGTAGTTGCCATCTTGAATGATCCACGCGTCAAGGCCAATTGCCCATTGGTCGTTCACCCGGCCAATGTTGACACGCCGCTGCAGTCGCGTGTTCAGCAACACGTCGCGAGTACGCAGAGAGCACGCAGCTTCTGCGGACTCCGGCCGACTGGGCGGACAGCAACGGACGAGAACGACCAGCTCAGAGCGCTCGCGTCACGCGAGCGCAAATCGCGAACCCCCCCGGCTACACGTTGAAGCGGAACTCCATCACGTCGCCGTCGATGGGGTGGTAGTCCTTGCCTTCGATGCGGATCTTGCCCAGCTCCTTGGCCTTGGTCCAGGAGCCGATCTCGAGCAGTTCGTCCCAGTGGATGACCTCGGCCTTGATGAAGCCACGCTGGAAGTCGGTGTGGATGCGGCCGGCGCACTCGGGGGCGGACGAGCCGGCGTAGAACGTCCAGGCCCGGGTCTCCTTCTCGCCCGTCGTGAAGTAGGTGCGCATGCCCAGCAGGTGGTACGCGGAGCGCACCATGCGGAACAGGGCACCCTCGCCGAGGCCGAAGCCCTCCAGCATCTCCGCCCGCTCGACGGGGTCGGTGATGGTGGCAGCCTCGGCCTCCAGCTGCACGCACATGCCGATGACCTCCACGTTGTCGCCGGCCGACTGCAGCTCGGCGCGCACGCGGGCCTCCACCTCGGGGATCTTGTCGAGGTCGTTCTCGCCCACGTTGACGACGGCGAGCACCGAGCGGTTGGTGAGCAGGAAGTAGGGCCGCAGCGTCTCGCGCCACTCCGCCTTCAGCCCGGCGCGGTACAGCGGCTTGCCCTCCGACAGCGCGTCGTACGCGGCCTGCAGCGCCTCCAGTTCGCCCGCCGCGCCCTTGTCCAGCTTGGCCTGGCGGGTGGCCTGGTTGAGCCGCTTCTCGACGGTCTCCAGGTCGGCCAGGGCGAGCTCGATCTCCACGACGCGCAGGTGCTCGATGGGGTCGGACGGCCCGGTGACATCGTCGTCCTCGAACGCGCGCAGCACGAACACGATCGCGTCGACCTCACGGATGTTGGCCAGGAACTTGTTGCCCAGGCCCTCGCCCTTCGACGCGCCCTCGACGAGGCCGCCGATGTCCACCACCTGCACCGACGCGTGCACGAGCACCTTCGTCTTGCTCATCTCGCCGAGCTTCTCGACGCGGTCGTCGGGCACCTTGGCGACGCCGATGTTGGGGTCTTTGGTGGCGAACGCGTACGGCGCTGCCAGCGCACCGCCACCGGTGAGTGCGTTGTACAGCGAGCTCTTGCCCGCGTTGGGGAGACCGACCAGGCCGAAGCGTTCCATAGCGCCCGTGAGGCTACCGGCGGCGATGTCGCGACGAGTTTTGCCGTTTCGGCGGGCGAGCCGTGCCCAGTAGGGATGTGAAGCCGTTCGTCATGCTCCTCCTCACCGCCGGCCTCGCGGCTGCGGCAGCCGCGCTGCCCGGCCCGCATGCCGCTGCCGGGCCGCTCGGCACCACCATGCCGGCGAACTGCGTGGCGCACATCAGCTTCGATGGCGGTGCCGACGCCGCCGGCGACTATCGCTGCGCCGGGCTCGCCATCGACTTCCACACGGCCGGTGTCGGCCGTTCGCCGTTCCCGATCTGGGCGGGGCAGTGGCTCTTCGTCGACGAGAGCGGCCAGTACCGGGTGGGGTCGTGCACGTTCAACCGTGGCGTGCACCCCACGATCGGCTCGCCGTCGCACCCGGTGAACCAGTCGTTCCCCAACGACCCCACGGGCGCGAAGGGCGCGTACCTCACCTGGAAGTACGGCGACACCAAAGACAACCTCACGGCAGCGGCGATGTGGGCCGTCTTCCACTACTACGCGCAGGACGCGGCCGGCACGAACCGTGCGTCGAACGGCGGTGCGCCGTTGATCGCCTCGCTCGACGGCATCGCAGCCGCGAGCGGGCGGCCGGAGCTGCAGACCGCGGCGCACGAGCTCGACGACGAGGCGGTGCGCTACGCCGGCCAGTGGCAGCTCTCGCTGCTGCTCACCCCCGACGGCGTGCTGACCGCGACCCTGCTGTCGGGCACCACTCCCGTGCCCGCGCAGGAGATCTCCGTGTTGGTGAGCGGCAGCGACGCTGCCCTCGCGCCGCTCACCGACGCGGACGGCAAGGCCACGGTGACGGTGCCCCTCCCGTCCGGCACCGTCACCGTGGTGGCCACCGCATCCGCTCCCGGGTCGGCGGTCGTGTTCAAGGGTGCGCCGGCCGAACCGGATCCGCAGGGTGCGCAGACGCTCGTCACCGGCGGCGCGCCAACGACGCTGCGCGCCACCGTCCAGGTGGAGGTCGCTGAGCCGACCACGACGGAACCGCCGACGACCGAACCAACGACCACGTCGCCGCCGACCGTTCCCCCCACGACCGCGGTGCCGGAAGACACCGTCGACGAGAAGGTCACCACCACCACTGTGGACGAGAAGGCCACGACGACCGTCCCGGCCACGACCGTGGCACCGACCACGACGATCGAGGCGGAGGCGGTCACCACCACCGTCGCGGACGGCACGACCACCTCCACCGAGCCAGCGCCGCTTGCCACCGTCCCGCCCGACACGATCGTGCGCACCCCACTGCCACGCACCGGCAAGGGCGTCGACGGCGCGACCGCGTACGTGGCCACCGCGCTGCTCGTCGGCGGGGTGGGCCTGCTGGGCACGATCCGCCGGCGCGATCGGCACGCGTACACTGCCGAGGGTGACGCCGGTTGACGCCCTCGAACGCGTGGTCCACTGCCTGGACCGCGCCCACGACACCGGGTTCAAGACGAAGGCGTTCGTGCGTGCCCTCGAGGTCGCCCGCACCCTGTCGCCGGCCGAGCTGGCCGAGCGGGCCGCCAACGACACACTCACCGACCTGGAGGGCATCGGCGACAGCTCGGCGAAGGTGATCCGCCAGGCGCTCGCCGGTGGCGAGGTGGCCTACCTCACCGAGCTGGAGGCCAAGACGCAGGTGCCGCTCACCGCGGCCGGCGCCGCCTACCGCGACGCGCTGCGCGGCGACCTGCACCTGCACAGCCGGTGGAGCGACGGTGGCGCCACCATCGAGGCGATGGCCCGCACCGCCGTTGCGCTGGGCCACGAGTACATGGTGCTCACCGACCACTCGCCGCGCCTCACGGTCGCCCATGGGCTCAGCGCCGAGCGCCTTGCCCAGCAGCTGGCCGACGTCGCGGTGCTCAACGAGCAGCTGGCGCCGTTCCGCATCCTCACCGGCATCGAGGTCGACATCCTGGAGGACGGCACGCTCGACCACGGCGACGCGATCCTGGCGCAGCTCGACGTCGTCGTCGCCAGCGTGCACAACAAGCTGCGCATGGCCGGCCAGGAGATGACCGAACGGATGGTGCGGGCGGTCGCCAACCCCAACGTCGACATCCTCGGCCACTGCACCGGCCGCCTGATCGGCAAGCGCGACCCGTCGTCGTTCGACGCCGACTATGTGTTCGCGGCGTGCGCCCAGTTCCACACGGCGGTGGAGATCAACTGCCGGCCCGAGCGGCTCGACCCGCCCCGCCCGCTGCTGGAGATGGCCATCGAGTACGGCTGCTACTTCGCGATCAACAGCGACGCGCACGCCACCGGGCAGCTGGAGTGGCAGCCGCACGGCTGCAACCGAGCCGCCGAGGTGGGTGTGCCGCTGGAGAGGGTGCTCAACAGCTGGCCGGTCGACCAGCTGCTGGAGTGGGTCGCCGGCTGAGCCGCGCGGCGTGCAGCGGGCTGCGCGGGGCCGTTGGGGCGACGGGGGTCGCGCCGCTAGGCTTGCCGCCCTATGTCGAAGAAGACCAAGAAGCGCAAGGCGCGCCTGCGCCGCAGCAAGGCAAACCACGGCAAGCGTCCCAACATGGGGCGTGGCTGATCTACCTGTTGCCCCTGCACCCGCCACGCGGCGCGGTGCCGAGGCCGACGTCTACCACGGCGTCGAGGTAGCAGATCCGTACCGGTGGCTGGAGGACGGCGAGTCCGCCGAGGTCGCCGAGTGGGTGGCAACCCACAACCAGAGAACTCGCGAGGCGCTCGCTGCCCGGCCCACCTGGGGTCGCTGGCACGAGCGCCTTTCCGCGCTCACGGCGCTGCCCACAGTGCTGGGCCTCACGGTCGCCGGCGAGCACCTGTTCGTGCTCGAACGTGCCGCGGGCGCCGACCAGTTCTCGCTGACGGTGCGCAGCGCCACCGACCCTGCGGCGCCGGCACGCACCCTGCTCGACCCGGCCGCGCTCGCCGACGACGGCGCGGTCGCGATCGACTGGTACCACCCGTCGCACGACGGCAGCTTCGTCGCCTACGGCCTCAGTGAGGGCGGCACCGAGAACAGCGTGCTGCACGTGATGGAGGTCGCCACGGGCGCGGTGGCCGCCGAGCGCATCCCCGACACGCGAGCGGCCAGCGTCGCCTGGCTGCCCGACCACTCCGGCTTCTGGTACGCCACCTATCCGGAGGGCGACGAGTACCACCGCCACATCCGCTTCCACGCGATGGGCACCGACCACCGCTCGGATCCGGTGGTGTTCGACCGTTCGCCCACGCCCGAGTCGTGGCCGGAGGTCAGCGCCAGCCGCGACGGCCGGTACGTGCTGGTGCACGACATGGTGAAGTGGACGCAGGTCGACGTGCACCTGCTCGACACGCACTCCGGTCAGTGGGCAGTCGTGGTCGCGGGCGTGGACGCGCAGACGGCGCTGAAGTTCGACGGCGACTCGCTGGTCGGTGTCACCACCCGTGACGCACCCAACGGCCGTGTCGTGCGCGCCCCGCTGTCCGACCCGGGCGCCTGGTCCACGATCGTCGCCGAGCGGCCCGACGTCGTCGTCGGCGGCTGCGCCCCATTCGACGGAGAGCTCCTCGTCGCCGTCAGCCGCGTCGGCATCGACCGCGTCGAGCGGTACGTCTCGTCGCCCGCGGACTTCGGGCTCGCCCCGGCGTCGGGCGAGATCGACCTCGGCGCCGCCAGCATCGCCGCGCTCGACGCCGACGACGGCCGGGCGTTCGTCGCGGTCAGTACGTTCGGCGCCCCTGTCGGCATCCAGCGCTTCACCGGTGCCCACGGCCTGCAGCCCTGGTCGTCGTCGGCCGACCCCGCAGTGCTGCCCGCGCTCACCGTCTCGCAGGTGCACTACCCCTCGCTCGACGGCACGATGATCCCGATGTTCGTCGCCTACCGCCGCGACGTCACACCCTCGGCCGACACGCCGCTCGTGCTCACCGGCTACGGCGGGTTCGCGATCACCGAGTCGCCCACCTGGATGCCGATGCTCGCGGCCTGGTGCGCGGCCGGCGGGGTGTACTGCGTGGCCGGCCTGCGCGGCGGCTACGAGTACGGCGAGGCGTGGCACTTCGCGGGCCGGCGGGCCAACAAGCAGCGTGTGTTCGACGACTTCCACGCCGCGGCCGACTGGCTGGTCGCGCAGGGGTACACGTCGCGCGACCGGCTGGCACTGCACGGTGGCAGCAACGGCGGGCTGCTGATGGGCGTGGCGATCACCCAGCGACCCGACCTCGCCCCCGCCGTGTGGTGCGCGGTGCCGCTGCTCGACATGATCCGCTTCCCCCAGTTCCTCATCGCCCGCCTGTGGACCGACGAGTACGGCGACCCGGAGGTGGCGGAGGAGTTCGGCTGGCTGCACGCCTACTCGCCGTACCACCATGTGCGCGACGGTGGCAACTATCCGGCCGTGCTGTTCACCACCGCCGAAGGCGACACCCGCGTCGACCCGTGCCACGCCCGCAAGATGGCCGCCGCGCTCACGGCCGCCAGCGGCAGCCAGGCCGAGCGACCGATCCTGCTCGCGCAGGCGGGCCGCGCCGGCCACGGTGTCGGTAAGCCGGCCAGCATGAAGATCAAGGAGACCGCCGACGTGCTCGCGTTCTTCTGCTGGCAGCTGGGCATCGAGTCGCTCGCATGACGGCCGTCGGCGAGCTGGTCGTGGCGTCCGCCGTCGAGCCGTGGCAGGCGATCGGCCTGCACGTGGAGGATGGTGTCGCCCGCATCGGCGGCATCGCGCTGCGTTTCATCCCGGCTGTGGGTGCCGTCGAGGGTGTCGTCAGCTGGGGCCTGATCGGGTGCCCTACCGAGGTCAGCGACATCCACGGCCTGCCCACGCACCACCTTCCCGAACCACCCGCCGGTCCCGGCGACCACCCGCTCGGCATTGCCGGCTTCGACCACCTCGTCGTGATGACGTCGTCGCTCGAGCGCACATGCGGCGCGATCGAGGCCGCCACCGGCGAGCCGCTGAAGCGCATCCGGGAAGCCGGTGCCATCCGCCAGGGCTTCCACCGCCTGGGCGAGCTGATCGTCGAGGTCGTCGAGTCGGCACAGGTCACCGCGCCGCACGCCGCCTTCTGGGGCTTCGTGTGGAACCTGCACGATCTGGACGAGTCGTGCGCCCGGCTCGGGCCGGAGGTGGTGTCGCTGCCCAAGGCGGCGGTGCAGCCCGGCCGGTTCATCGCCACCGTGCGCGGCCAGGCGGGGCTCGGCCTGCCGCTTGCACTCATGTCGCCGCCTGCGCGGCCGTAGAATCGTCGCCGTATGTCGCGCAGCTACCGCATCCTCGGCCTGGCCCTCGTCGGGGTGCTGGTAATGGTGGGTTTCGCCAAGATCGTCGACCGCGACACCTCCTCCGGCAGTGGCGCGGCGGCCGAGGGCGTGGCTCCCACGGGCACCGACACCGCGGCCGCCGACTCGGCCAACACCGCGGCGGTGTCCGACGGCGCTCCGGCCGTTGTTCCCACGGACTCCGTCACCGACGAGGTGGACGGCGACACCGCCACCACGTCCACCACCACACCGCCGATCACCGCAGACTGCACGATCACCGCCGCCCTGCAGTTGGGTGCAACGGGCGCGGAGGTGCAGTGCCTGGAGTCGCAGCTGTCCGCTGCCGGCTACGCCACCACGGTGGACACCACCTTCGACGCGGCCACCGATGCGGCCGTGAAGGCGTACCAGACGGCGAAGAGTCTGGAGGTCGACGGCATCGTCGGTCGCGTCACGGCGCAGGCGATGGGCATCTGGAACGGGCCGCTCGGGCCGCAGCCGGCCACCGACGCCGACTGCCCGGACACGCCGCACGGCGCCATCGTCGACCGGGCGAACCAGCGTGGCGCGCTGTGCGCCGACGGGGCGATCACCTACGAGTTCCCCATCACCTCGGCGTGGAGCCAGCCCGATCCGGGCACCTACCCGGTGTACGCGAAGGACATGAACGCGAGCAGCACCTTCGGCGGGCACTACAGCACGATGACCCACTTCGTCGCCTTCACGAAGGGCAAGTACAAGGGTGCCCGCATCGCCTTCCACAGCATCCCCGAGCTCAGCGACGGCACGCTCGTGCAGCCGCTCGAGTCGGTGGGCACCGAGGAGTACCACGGGCAGTCGTCGGGCTGCATCCGGGTGAAGTACGACGACTCGGTGAAGATCTGGGACTGGCTGTCGATCGACGACGAGGTGCACGTCATCTCCTGAACTCACCGGGGTCGTCGGCGTCCGGCTCGTCGGCGTCGCGGTTGAGGAACGCCTTGCCCTCGGCGCAGCCGTCGCTGAGCGGGCACCAGCGGCAGGCGAACCCGGGCCGCTTCACCGGCGCCCTGCCGTCGATGGTGAGCTCGATGTGGCGCTCGATGCCTTCGAGCGTGCGCGTGAGCCCGGCGCGCAAGCTGCCCTCGGTGACGTCTTCGACGTCGCTGTTGGAGTAGTCGAGGTAGTAGGTGACCAGTTTGCGTGGTGGCACCGCCTGGCGCAGGGTTTGCACGACCGCGTAGAAGCGGAGGTCTTCACGGTGATGGTGCGAGTGGCCGCCGCTCTTGAAGTCGACGATCAGCAGCCGGCTCTCGCGCCCCGACGGCTTGCCGATCTGCAGATCCACCTTGCCGGACAGCTCGATGGTGCCCGGCGGGCGCCATTTGGTGGCGGCCTCCAGCACCGGCTGCGCGGCCATCGGCAGGGGAGGGAAGTCCTGCAGGAATTTGGTGGTGCGGTCGATCGCTCGGCTGCGCAGCTCGGCCCACTCGGCGTCGCGCAGGCCGGCGACGAACGCGCCGCGCCCGTCGGCCTGATCCGCGAGCCGGGCGAGTGCCTCGTCGACCACCTGCGCCGGTGCCGGCTCGCCGCGCCAGTTCAGCGCCAGCTCGATCGCCTTGTGGGCGACGAAGCCGGCAGCGTTGGCCGGACGCCACTCGAAGTTGTCGGGCTGCAGGTACAACACCTCGCAGCCGTGCACCTTGGCGAGGAACGCCTTGCTCACCCACAGCGTCTCGCCGCCGAGGCGGGCGGACAGCTCGGCCACGGCCTCGGTGGCCTCGGCGATCAGGTCGGCGACGAACCCCTGGTCGAACACCACCGGCTCGTCGGCGCGGCGGATGACCGCCAGCGTGCGCTCCTGTGCAGGCGTGAGCGGTGCGGCGGCGGGTTCGGACACGGCCCGACACTACCGGTGGGGTGTCACGCCGTCCCGTGAGGGCCCCGTTGCGCAACTCCCCTCCGGCGGCCCGGCAACCGCGTGACACCCCTCTGGCACCATCGGGGCATGGCCATCAATCAGTCAGCGCTCGACTTCGCCCACGCCGCCCGGGTGCTCGGGCGCGAGGCGCGCCGGCGTGGCCTGGTCGCCCCCAGCTACCGCTGCCCGCCTCGCATCGTCGGTGTGCAGCGCTCGCTGCGCCGGTTCCCGCAGGGTGGCGCCACCGTGGCGGTGCAGCTGAAGGGCCGGCCGTGGCTGGCCGTGCTGGGCGACATGATCGAGGGGGTGGTGGTGGCGAATCGGCTGCAGCCGCCCCACGCCGATCGCCTGCGCAACGAGCTGTGGCAGGCGGTCGGTGCGCAGGCGCCCAGCGCGCCGCAAGCGCCGGCCGACACGTCCGCCCGGCCGATGCCGAAGGTCGCCTGATGGGTCAGCGGGCGGGGCGGCTCACTGCGGGAGGTACACGGAGAGCACGACGGTCTTGCCCTCGGGCACCGACGCCTTCGCGCTCTCCAGGTCGGTGGTGTCGAAGGCGGCCGGCCCCATCACGATCACCACCAGCAGCTCGCCATCGGCTGTGAAGTAGCCGGTCTCGATCGTGTCGTCGATGCCCAGGTCCTGATTGCCGGCGTTCTGGAAGCCGGCGTCGGCGAGCAGCGCGTCCAGTGCGTCGGCCGCCTCCTGCGAGCCGAGCGAGGTGGTGCGCGTCTCGCCGTAGCCCAGCGTGTCGGTGAGGCCGAGCGCGGCGCCCACGGCCGGCAGCGACTGCACGTCGCTGAACTCGTCCGGGTACGGCACGTCGTCCCACCAGGAGGGGGCTTCCACCACCGGGTCGGGGTCGCACACCGTGCCCTCGTCGGGCAGGGTGAGGTCGGCGAGCAGGGCAGCCTCGATGTCGGTGACGCACATGCTGGCCAGCAATTGCCCGTGGCCCTCGCCGGTGAACGTCACCATGCGGGCGTTGGGGCCCAGCTCAGCGGTCATCTCCTCGGCCCAGCGGATGGGGGTGGCCGGGTCGTTCGTGCCGCCGATCACCACGATCGGCCCGTCGCCGGCGTAGTCGAGCTCGACGACGTCCATCGGGCCGGTCAGCTCGTCGCACCCGTCGACGTCGCCGTCGGTGCCGGTGAGATCTTCCAGCGTCACGCTCGCGCCGAAGCGCGGTGCCTGCTCCTTGATCTTCGCCAGCAGCGCCTCGGGGTCGTCGGGCGGCAGCGTGCGGATGCCGCTGGCGCACTGGATGACGCCGATCGATTGGAACAGGGTGTTGAACGTGCCGTCCTCGTTGCGGCCCTCGTACTCGTCGGCGATGGACAGCAGGCTCTCGCCGTCACCGCCTTCGGCGCGGGCGAGCGCATCGGCGAGCACCGGCCAGTCCGCCTCCGCGTAGAGCGAGGCGAACGTCGCGGTGTCCAGCGTGCCCTGGTTGATCGTGCGACCCTCCGCGGAAGTGAGCGGGTTCTCGTCGAGCTGCAGCCGCAGTGCGTCCCAGCGGGCGCCTACGTCGGCGGCGTTGAACGCGCAGGTCGGCTCGCCCTGGCACCACTCAGCCCAGTCGTTGAACGCGCCCTCGAAACCGACGAGCTGAGTGAGGTACTGCTCCTCGACGGTGTCGCCGTTTGGCTCGTACGCACTGTCGAGCACCATCGCCCGCACCCGCTCGGGGAACAGCGTCGCGTAGACGCCGCCGAGGTAGGTGCCGTAGGAGATGCCGAGGAACGTCATCTGCTCGTCGCCGAGGCCGGCGCGGATGGCGTCCATGTCGCGGGCCGTGTTGGCCGTGGAATAGAACTTCAGCGTGTCGCCGTAGTTGGCCTTGCAGCCGTCGGTGTAACCCTGGTCGGCCTCGTCCAGCAGCGCCTGCTCCTCGGGCGTGTCGGGCGTGTCGTCGAGGTAGAGGTGCGCCTCCTGGAACGCGTCGTCCACGCAGCGGATGCCGTTGCTGCGGTCGACGCCGCGTGGGTCGAAGCCGACGATGTCGAACGCGTCGAGCCCGAGCTCGCTCTGGATGACGCTGCCGCTGATCGCGATCGGGTCGAAGCCCGAGCCACCAGGGCCACCCGGGTTGAACAGCACGGCGCCCTTGCGCTCGTCGATCGCCGGCACCCGGATGAGCGCAAGGTCGATGGTGGTGCCGGTGGGGTCGTCGTAATCAAGCGGGACGGCGAGCGTGGCGCACTCCAGCGCCGGGTCTTCCGCCAGCTCGTCGGTGCACTCCCCCCACTCGATCGTGCCGGCGTTCGCCGGATCCGTCGCGCCGGTCGTGTCGTCGGTGGTGGGCTCGGGCGCCGCCGTGTCGGTGGTGCCGCTGGCATCCGAGGTGACAGTGGAATCGGCGGTGTCGCTGCTCTTGCCCGACACCCCGCTGTCACTGGAACAGCCGGTGGCGAATGCCACCGTTGCCGTGATGATGACGCCGACTACCCGCTGCCTCGCTCGCATGGGCGACACCGTACCGGGGCCACATGCGGCGAAGGCAGCGGGTGGTGGCTGCGAGCTTCAGCTCGCGGAAAGGGTCAGACCTTGCGGCCGAGGAACTGGAGGAACTCGGTCTGCAGGTCGGCGCCCTCGGCGGTCTCGACCTTCGGGCCGAACACGCCGGGCATGCGGATCATCGCGTCCATCGGCTTGAGGCCCGAGTATGCGCCGGCGACGGCGTCCTGGTCGAGCTGCTCGTCGCCGCCGACGGCGCGGGCGAGATCCCAGGTGTGCACCAGCACGTCGGTGCACATCAGCCGGCCGATCACCTGCTCGGCGGGCTGCGGGCCGAAGGGGCCCTTGACGGTCTGGCTGAGGTCGGCACTGGCGATCGTGGACAGGGCTGCGGTGCGGGCCGCGTTCCAGCTGCCCACCGGGTCGGCCGCGTCGGCGACCGCCGGCTCCGTGCCCGTGAGACCACCGACGATGCCGTTCATCGCGTTGGCGACGTGGGTGACCACATCGGCGGCAGTCCACCCCTCGCACGGTGCGGCGTTCGACCAGCTGCCGGCAGGCGCAGCCTGCACGCGGGCGTCGAACTGGTTGACGAGGCTGGTGTAGCGATCGATCACTTCTTGGCTCATGGTCGCGAACCGTACACCAGTAGCGTGAGGCAACGAACACCCGGCCGCCCCGTGCGCCGGGCACCATGCCCGGGTGGCGAAACTGGCAGACGCGGGGGGCTTAAACCCCCCTTCCCGCGAGGGAGTGTGGGTTCGAACCCCACCCCGGGCACATGCTCTGAGCAGGGTAAGAGGCGGGGCTGCTGCGCGGGGTCAGAGCGGCAGCACGCGTATCCAGACTGAAGCCGCCGCGGTGCTCATCAGCTCGATCCGCTGATCGGCTCGGGATGGATCGTCGGGGTGATGAATCCCTTGCTGCTCAGGCCGAGCTGGTGTGGCACCTTGCCCGCCGCCGATTCACGGATGAGGTCCTCGCATTGGTGGACTTCACGGGTGCCACCGCACATCGCTTCCAAGGAGCGAGCGAGACGTCATCAACTTCAGTTCGGTGGTCGCACCGGGTGTTGCCCCGAGATGTGCGAAATGGGTGGAGGACCAGCGCAATCACCTCAACGTTGCCGCCAGTCGCGCTCGTCAGCATCTCATCGTTCTCGGGCACCCCTCGAGGGTGGCGGAGTTCGACCTCCCGACCTTGACGTCGCTTCGCCGGGCGGCGATGGAAGGGCTTGAGCCAGTGACGGCGTCGTGGAAGGTGGGACAGCGAGTCCGAGCGCAGGCTGCTCGCCGCCCTCCACGACGCAGGCTTGGCTCCGCTGGTGAGGCACGTCGAGGAGGGACTCGAACTTGACCTCGCTCTCGTTTGAGACGGCCATCGGCTCAACGTCAAGGTCGACGGTGAGCAACACCTCGACGAGCGGGGCCGCCGGCGTCGCCGAGACATGACGCGGACGGGGTGTTGAACTCGCTCGGGTGGACAGTGCTGAGGGTGCCGGCGTGGCGGTGTCTTCGTGAGCCGGAGACGCTTGCGGGCGAGGTGCAGACGGCGTTCGCCGCGTTGACAGGTGCGGACTCAAGCGCCACCCCCTCACACGAGGTCAGGGCGTTCCTGCATCGTCCGAGCTGCGAGGTGGACGGAGAACCCGCTCACTTTGTCGAGGTGGGACCTGCTTGCCGCTTGAGAAGTGGTGACTGCGGGACCGAGAACACATCGGTGTGGCCGTCGGATCGCACCGTAATCGTGGCGGTCGACTTCGGACCGGAGCTGATCAGCACCGTCTCGGTCTGGCCAGCTGAATTCTTGCCGGGGCTCATTGGGCTGCAACCCTACACATGCCGTTCTCCATTCTGGACGTCGGGAAAGCTAGTCGAGTTCGCGGCACCCGCTGACTGGGTGGCGGTGCCGTTGGGCGTGCTGAAGACGGTTCCTTCATCGGCGAGGCGCATCAGACGCATGAGCGGATAGAGGGAATCGGCAATCTGAGCCCCAACGTGGAAATCAATTCGACTGTCGAATATATCGACATCGAGGCTGTCAACGCAGAGGAAGCCCAGAGTGTCGTGGCACTTCTCTGGTGTATCATCCGTCTTCTGGATCGGCCAGACACAAGTCGATCGGTAGTCGCGGGCCCGGCCGTCGCCCCAACTGGAGTTCTTGTAGGGGTTCTCTTTCTCGAGGTTGTTGGAGTGATACCACCGGTACTTCCAACGTTGCATGAACAACAGCTCGAAGTCGGTGTTCTCCGAGACGTAGTGCTCGTGGTCGTCGGCGACAGAGGGTGGTCCTCCGGCATTGTCGCGACAGAGTGTCGACACCTTGAGCGATCGAAGATTGTCGGATCCAACCGGTACAGCCGTAGGACCGGGGTAGTGCACCTCCTTGATGCATGCCCGGCAAGGTGAGCCGGTGATGAGGGTGAAGGTGCGCGCAACTTCGGTCAGCGCATTTCTCAGGATCGGAATGGTGTGGGCAACGTCTGTGCCGCCATTGAGAATGCCGGCCTCAGCATCCCTGATGAAGTGCTCGGCGCCGTGTGACGCCTCCGTTGCCAGCGCGTAGCGCGTGCGGCGCCCGACCCTTCGCTCTTGAGCCACTATCAGACCGATCAGAGCCGTGGTCAACAGAAGCATCCACACGACGAGGATGATCGCCCACACAGGTCCGTCGAGCAACTGAAGCACCCCGCCCAGAAAGAGGAGGATGGTGCACGCCGCTGAGATGATCTCGAGCGCCGTGAAGAAGCGATTTCCGCGAAGAGCAGTCCCGACCTGGTTGTTGAAGAGAGTATCGAGCCGGGCAGTTGGAATCCCCCCGGACTCGTTACGAACCTTTGGCATTGCGTCCCCCTAGTCCGCACAGACTTGCACGGACGGCGCCCCCGAACACGGATCGTGCCTCGCCAGTCGACAGGGATGCCTGGGCGGCACGGACACCAACGTTGTCATCGAAAGCCATCTTGTCAACTCTCGACACCCTCTGAGCGCGGTACCTCCCCCACGTGGCGGAGGTACGCGATCGGCTCGTTCCTCAGAATGCTCCCGGGCGCTGCCCGACAACAGCGCCGACATCCACAACAAGGAGAAGTCCGATGCACCCATCACACACGAACCTGCGACGGCGAGCGACAGCTGCTGTGGCATCGACCGCACTGATGGCGCTCTCGGCCTGATGGGCATCTACCGCTCGCGGATCCTTCCGCATCTTATGAACGCTGTCATGAGCTCCGACGAGAACCGTGAGATCCGTGCGCGCGTCTGCACAGACCTCGAGGGCACGGTGGTGGAGATCGGCTTCGGATCCGGTCTCAACGTCCCGTACTACCCGGCGGACGTCCACACCGTCCATGCCGTGGAGCCGGCCACCCGTTCAATCGCTCTCGCTGGTGAGCGCATCGAGGCGTGCCACGCCCACGTTCACCACACCAGCCTCACCGGCGAACGCGTCGACCTACCCGATGCGTCCGCCGACGCCGTGCTCTCCACGTGGACGCTGTGTTCCATCCCCGACGTCGACGTCGCCCTCTCCGAGATCCGTCGCGTCCTCAAGCCGGGCGGAACCCTCCACTTCGTCGAGCACGGCATCTCGCCAGATCCGAAAGTCGCGCGCCGCCAGCACCGCCTCGAGCCAATCAACAAGCCGATCTTCGGCGGCTGCCACCTCACCCGAGACATCCCTGCGCTCCTGACCCGCACCGGGTTCGCCATCGAGACCATGACGACCTACCAGCACCCCAAGGAACCCAAGGCCTTCGGTTGGACCTTTGAGGGACGAGCCACCCCGGCATAGCGGATGAACCCGTCGGTGGGATGCGCCGCCGAATTCACTGCACTCATGTGCAATCAATGCCTTCAGCGCCTGCCACCTGTGTTGCTCGCTCGTCAGACGGTCCCAGCGGTTGCGGCGGTACTGCGTGGGAGCACGAGCATCCAATGTCGAATGCGGAGCGACTCGCCGGCCGGGCTTCTGGCCGGCTTACGGCGTCGGCGGTTGGAGTTCTTCGTCGGTCTCGTGCCTGACGGGCAGAAGTTGGTCGGGTTCGCGGAGGAACTGCGGTAGCGCGACGGCCGACGCGGTTGTCGTGCGGCGGGCTAGGAGCGGACGTCGCTGATGGGCAACTCTGTCCAGGACACCAGCATCCGGTCGTCCTGCCGCAGGATCGACGTCTGGAACCGCTGCACCAGGTCGTCGAGCGACTCCAGGGCGTCCTGACCGCGTGAGGACAGCAACAGTTCGACGGTGGTCGAGTCACCTGCCCGCACCTCGATATCGCAGCCGCCCTTGCGATGGCGTCCTTCCCGGCCTTCCACACGGCTGCTCCCGAGCCCCGCGAGCCAGTCGTCAACGGCTGCCCCGGCCCCGCCGGGCTCGGGGTGCGTCAGTCGAACTTGCAGGGTCGCCGTGCCGGTCAGCTCGGGGTTGGTCGTCAAGTTCCACACCCAGTCGGCCCTCACGTGGTAGGGCTGGGATCTCCTCACCGCAGGGCCCGTTCGAACGTGACCCGCACCGGGCCCAGAATCAGCGAGTTCCCCCGAACGAGCACAGCTGACGTGTCCACCATGGTGCCTCCGGCTCGTTGGGCACAGCTCGACTCGCCATCCTGACACAGATGTCCGGGGAGAAAGGGCAGCAGGCCAGGTGGGTGTGCGATGCTGTGCGCTCCGACGTGGACGGCCGTGACCTCGGCCCAGCGCGGCTGTAGGGAGTGACACCAAGATGACTGATCGATCGCGGCTTGCCGATGCTGCCGGCGGAGACGACCTCGCTGGGCGACTCGATGCTCTGGTCGACGAGCACCGTGCGGCGCTCGTCGAGATGCGCCATCACCTCCACGCCCATCCGGAGCTGTCGAACCGGGAGGTCAACACGGCCGCGTTCATCGCCGATCACCTGCGGGCACTCGGGCTCGATGAGGTCCGAAAAGGCATCGCCGGGCACGGCGTGGTGGGTGTCCTGCGGGGTGGGCAGCCCGGTGATCGGGTGGTGGCGTTGCGCGCGGACATCGACGCGCTGCCGGTGAAGGAGCAGGCGGAGGTGCCGTTCGCGTCGAGCGTGATCGACGCTGACTACCCGGGAGGGCCGTTCCCGGTCGCCCACGCCTGTGGCCACGACTGCCACACGGCCACGGTGCTGGCGGCCGCGACCGTGTTGGCTTCGGTGCGCGACGACCTGCCGGGCGCGGTGATGTTCGTGTTCCAGCCCGCAGAAGAGGGCCCGCCCGTCGACGAGACCGGTGGCGCCGCCGCAATGTGCGACCTCGGCGCGTTCGAGGATCCGCGCCCGACGATGGTGTTCGGCATGCACGTCGCCCCGTTCCCCAAGGGCACCTTGGGCTACATGGTGGGCAACCAGTTCGCAGCGTCATGTCTCGTGAAGGTCGCGGTCACCGGCGTGCAGGTGCATGCCTCCACACCCTGGTTGGGCGTCGATCCGCTCCCCGCCGCCAGCCAGATCGTCACCGGCTCGGCGCAGCTCTACCGGGGTGTGTCGGCGTTCAATCCGTTCACGATCTCGTTCGGGCACGTCGAAGACGTCGGTCGGTTCAACATCATCGGCGGTGCAGTGACGTTGTGGGGCACGATCCGTTGCACGGTGGAGTCCGACATGGCCGCGGCCCAGGGCCGGCTGTGCACGATGGCCGAAGCGATCGCGCAGGCCCACGGGTGCGAAGCCGAGGTCGAGTTCCTCCAGCCGGTTCCCGCCGTCAACAACACCCAAGCGTGGCTCGACGCCACGCTTCCCACCATCGAACGGGTCGTCGGTGCCGAGCGGGTCTTCGTCACCCCGCCAGGGCTCGGCTACGACGACGTCTCCTATCTCATCAACGCGTACGGCGGCGTCTACCTCCAATACGGCGTCCAGGACACCGAACTCGTCGACGGCATCGCGCTGGCACCGGTCGAGGGCGGGCGGGGTGTCGCCATGAACCACAACCCCGCCTTCTATGCCGACGACGACTCGCTCACCGACAGCCTCCGCATCCACGTCCACGTGGCACTGGACCACCTCGCCGGCATCATCAACCCCACGAGATGACCGGGAAGCCCCCGGGTGCCCGGCGCTCCGGCTCGTGTCGGGCAGACTGCCGTGGTGGCTGCTGTTCGGGGCAACGTCGTCGACGGAACTGACTCGAGCATCGATGCCGATCTGCTGAGCGAGGTCGCGACGAGGTTCGTGGCGGCGGGGCGAGTGGTACCGGGCCTCTCGGTCGACGACGACGGTCGAGTGCGGTCGTGGTGGTGGCCGTTGCCGGTGGCGGGCGACCGGGCGGCGTTGGCAGCACTGGTGGGACCGGCCAACGACGCCGAGGCGCATCGGCGCGCGGCGGCATCGCTGGCAGCCGCCGTCGATGAGCAGGTCCGTCATCGCCTGTTGGCGCTGGACATCGATCTGGTCGGGCGCGTCGGTGGCCGCAGGGCGCTGCCCGAGGTGTGGCTCCGATCGCTCACCGCTCGTGACCCGTGGCTTCCGGAATCGGCGGACGCCACCAAGGCAGCAGCGCTCGCCGCCGAGGTCGCCGGGTGGATTCGCGGCGCGCTGGTGGGCATCGGGACGGTGGCGGTCCAGCTCCGTGTCGTGGAGCCGGCAGTGCGTGGTGACGGGTGGATGATCGAAGCGCTCGTCGCCGACGTTGACGAGTCGAGCCTCGTGCTGCCGCTGGCGGCCGCGCTCGGTGCCGGCTCGCCGTTCGCCGGCGACGCTCGCGAGGCGATCCTGGCGACGCTCGGTCGCGCCGTGCGCGTCGCTCCGGAGCTCGCACCGCTGATCGACGGACCCGAGCCCGGGACTGCAGCGTTCGGCGACGACGTGGTCGTGACGCTGCTCCTCGACCGGCTCCCGCTGCTGGCCGCGGTGGGGGTCATCGTTCTCGTGCCGTCGTGGTGGTCGAACCGGAAGCGGCTGGGTGTGCGCGCCAAGGCGACAGGTGGCACCGATGCGGTCACTGCTGCCGGTTTCGGCTTCGACGACATCGTGAAGTTCACGTGGGAGGCGGCGCTCGGTGACGACCGGCTCACGAAGGCCGACCTTGCCGCGTTGCAGAGGGCGGCGGCGGCGAAGCTGTCGCTGGTTCGGGTGCGTGGTCAATGGGTGCACGTCGATGCCACAGAGGTGAGAGCGCTGCTCGCCGCTGCCGGTGGTGAGGGGGAGGCGACGGTCGGTGACGTCGTCCGCACCGGCCTCGGGCTCCCGTCGATCCTTGCCCCGGGCGGTGCGCGGGTGGTGGGCGCGACGGCGACAGGCCGGCTCGGCGAGCTGATCAGCGGAGCGCTCGGCCAGCGGGTCGAGGCGGTCGACGCTCCCGAGGGATTCGTCGGGGTCCTGCGCCCGTACCAGGCGCGCGGTGTCGGCTGGTTGCAGTTCCTCGGGCGGCTCGGGTTGGGCGCGTGCCTCGCCGACGACATGGGGCTCGGGAAGACAGCGCAGTTGATCGGCACGGTCCTGGCCGACCGGACGGATGAGCCGACAGTGGTGGTGTGCCCGACGTCGGTGATCGGCAACTGGGAGCGCGAGCTCGCCCGCTTCGCGCCAGAGCTCAGGGTGCTGACCCACCACGGCACGCAACGTGCGCGCACACCGAAGGCGTTCGCCAAGCAGTGCGCGCAACACGACGTCGTGCTGACGTCGTACGGGTTGCTGGCGCGCGACCTCGCGCTCGTCGAGGGCGTGACCTGGGGGCGGCTGGTGCTCGACGAGGCGCAGCAGGTGAAGAACCCGCACACCGCGCAGGCCAAGGCCGTACAGCAGGTTCGGGCGGGTCGACGGATCGCGATGACGGGGACCCCGGTGGAGAACCGGTTGAGCGAGCTGTGGGCCGTGATGCAGGCAGTGAACCCGGGACTGCTCGGCTCGATGCGCTCGTTCAAGGAGCGGTTCGCGATCCCGATCGAACGCGAAGGCGACGATGACGCGGCCGCCCGGTTGCAGCGGCTGACGGGCCCGTTCGTGCTGCGGCGGCTCAAGACCGACCGCTCGATCATCGACGACCTTCCCGACAAGGTCGAGCTGACCGAGCACTGCCCGCTCACCTGCGAGCAGGCGACGCTCTACCAGGCCATCGTCGACGATCTGCTGCTGCGGGCGGCTGCGGCCGACGGAGCGGAACGCCGCGGGCTCGTGCTTGCCGGGATCATGAAGCTCAAGCAGCTGTGCAATCACCCGGCGCACTACCTGAAGGACGCGAGCCGGCTCCACGCTCGTTCCGGGAAGCTCGAACGGGTCGAGGAGCTGCTCGACGAACTGCTCGCCGCGGGCGACAAGGCGCTGTGCTTCACCCAGTTCACCGAGTGGGGCGATCAACTCGTGCCATACCTCGGGCGCCGCTTCGGTGTCCCGGTGCTGTGGCTGCACGGTGGCACGACGCGCACGCGACGCGACGAGCTGGTGGCCGAGTTCCAGTCGACGCCCGGCCCGGCGCTGTTCGTGCTGTCGCTGAAGGCCGGTGGCACCGGGCTGAACCTGACGGCGGCGTCGCACGTCGTGCACTTCGACCGCTGGTGGAACCCCGCCGTCGAGGATCAGGCCACCGACCGGGCGTTCCGCATCGGCCAGCATCGCAACGTGATGGTGCACAAGATGGTGAGTGCCGGCACGGTCGAGGAACGGATCGACGCGATGATCGCCCGCAAGCGGGCGCTCGCCGGCAAGGTCGTCGCCACCGGCGAGACATGGATCACCGAGCTGTCCGACGACGAGTTGCGCGACCTGCTCGCCTACGACCCCTCCGGCGAGGAGGGCTGATGGCAGCGCGTCGACGCTCGTGGGACGACCCGTGGCGCTCGTACCCGGCTTCGAAACCGCGAGCGATCGACGGGGGCATCGCCACCCGCAAGCAGCGCGGCGCGATGGCCGATGCCTGGTGGTCGAAGCGCCTCGTCGAACTGCTCGACTCGTACGGTCTCGGGGCGCGGATGCAGCGCGGCCGCCGCTACGCCCGCCAGGGCCAACTGGTGTCGTTCGACGTGCAACCCGGTCTCGTCGTCGCCCAGGTCCAGGGTTCGCGGGCGGCTCCCTACGTCGCCAACGTGCAGTTCGCGGCGCTCACGGACGAGCAGTGGAGCGGTGTGCAGCGAGAGATCGAGGCGACTCTGCAGTTCTCTGCTCGATTGCTCGGCGGCGAGGTGCCTGCGGAGCTGGAGGAGGTGTTCGACCGGGCCGGTGTCTCGCTACTGCCGCGCCGGTGGAACGATCTGCGCGCCGCCTGCTCGTGCCCCGACTGGGAGGTGCCGTGCAAGCACATCGCCGCGGTGCTGTACGTCCTGGCCGACCGCCTCGACGACGATCCCTGGCTTCTCCTGGCGTGGCGAGGTCGCACCCGCGACCAGCTCCTCGCACACCTGCGGGCCGGCGCCGACACAGAAGACCCGGTCGCGCCGTGGTGGCCGCTCACGCCGGGTGCGCTGCTCCCGTTCGAAGCCGCCGAATCCATCGGTCTGGAGGACACCGAGCTGTCGGCCACGCTCGCCCGCCTCGGGCCGTTCGACGCCGAGGTGCGCGGCCGGCCCGTGACGGACGCTCTGGCCGCAGCGTACGACGCGCTCGCTGACGGCTGACGGTGCCCGACGATGTCCCGCGCGCAGCGATCTGTATAGAGCAGGTTCAGCGATGTGTATAGCTTTGAGGGAGCGAAGTGTCTACGCTTCCATCCGTGCTGCCGCGTCACATCAAACCCGTCGTCGTCGAGATGCTCGAGACGTTTCGCGTGGTGCACCTGGGTGGTGCTCGCCAGAGCGGCAAGACGACGCTGATCCGCGACCTGCTCCCCGCGACCGGAGGAAGCAGCGTGACGCTCGACGACGAGGCGCTGTTGCTCCGCGCGCGCGACGATGCCGCCGGGTTCGTCGCGTCGCTGGAGCGGCCAGCGCGGATCGACGAGTTCCAACGGGCGGGTGAGGGGTTGGTGCTCGCGGTCAAGGCCGCAGCCGATGTCGACCGCCGTCGAGGCCAGTTCCTCCTGACGGGCTCGGCGGGTTCGCTCTCGGCCGGTCGTAGCGTCGAGACGTTGGCAGGCCGGGTCGGTCGTGCGGTGCTGTGGCCGCTGTCGCAAGGCGAGCAGCGTGGCGAAATGGAGGTGTTCCTCGACCGGCTGACCGAGCCCGAGACCTGGCCACCTCCCGGCGTCTGGAAGGCCCCGGCGCGCGACGAGGTGATTGCCGCGATCGCGCAGGGGGGTTACCCGGAGGTCGTGACCGAGCGGCTGGCGCGACGGGCACGGTCGCGTTGGTTCGAGGCGTACTCCGAAGAGACCATCGACCGCGAAGCAGTTCGATCGCTGGTCGAGCGGACGCCCGGTCCAGAGCTGCGCCGGTTCCTTCGCGTGCTGTCCGCACGGAGTGGCCGCGAGTTCGTGATCACGGAGGTCGCCCGCGACGTCGGGATCAGCCGGATCACCGCAACCCGATACCTTGCGCTCCTCGAAGCGCTGTACATCGTCCACCTGCAACCCGCGTGGGCGACGAACGCGACGACCCGCTCGAAGCGTGCGCCGAAGGTCCACCTCGTCGACTCCGGGCTGGCGGCATCGCTGGTCGGCCTCGCAGAACGTGATCTCGGTGCACTCGATCGTGATCGGGAGTTCGGGTTCTTGCTGGAGAGCTTCGTCGTGACGGAGTTGTGCAAGCAGGCGAGCTGGAACGAGCGATCGGTCGACGTGTTGCACTTCCGCGATCGCAACGGCCCGGAGGTCGACATCATCGTCGAGCAGCGCACGACCGGAGCCATCGCGGGTCTCGAGGTGAAGGCATCGATGACGCCTCGTGTCGAGCACGCCCGCCACCTCGCCCTGCTCCGCGACCGCCTCGGCGACGCGTTCACCGTCGGCGTGGTGCTCCACCTCGGATCAACCGTGTTGCCGCTGGGCGACCGGCTCTGGGCTGTTCCGGTGTCCGCGCTGTGGACGCGTTGGTGACATCCATCAGTCGTTGATCACGATCCCGGCCCCGAGGTCGCCGCAGTTGGTGGCCTGTCCGGGAGTGGGCGTGGTGTCGACGGCTGCGGTGCCCGGCACCCCGCTGTAGGAGCCCAGCTGCATGGTGGGTGCGGCGACGAGCGAGTCGACGATGGCGACGAGCTCGTCGGCCGGGAGGTCGGCCTCGATGCGGAAGGCACCGAGATCAGTGGTGCCGATGACGCTCGTCGACCCCTGCGTGGCGAAGGTGTCGACGGTCCACCACTGGCGACCGTTGTGATCGAACGGTCGAGGGTTCGACTCGCCGGCGAGCAGGAAGCCGACAGGTGCGTCGGGTACTTGCCACAGGTGGACGCTGTGGGAGTGCCCGTCGACGTCGACTCTCAGCTCCATGACCCAACTCGTGAGCATCCGCCCTCCGCCGTGCGACGTCCAGCCCTGGGGCACGTCGATGGAGACCGCTGCATCGGCGGTGGACGTGACCGAGTCGTTGCTGCGCAGTGCTCCGACGAGGGTGGTGACGTCGTCGCTCCACATCGCCTCGTCGGCGGTGAGCAGCTCGATCGTCCAGCAGCTGTCGCGGACGGTGCGGTAGACCAGTGTCGGTGAGCTTGCGTCGACGACAGCGGCCACGTCGCGCCCGGCAACTGTTCGCACGTCTCGACGGTCGGCGGGGATCGTGCTCCACTCGTCCCCGGACGGCGGCCACGCCGGGCCGCGCGAGATGACCAGGCTGAAGACGGTGCCGTCGGGTGCGGTCAGTGCACCGGCCGCGTGTGCCGATTGGTCGAACGTCATCGCGGAGACCAGCTTGAGGGGTCCCGTGGGCGGGGGAGCGAGCACGACGCTGTCCGTCGAGCCGTTCGTGACGCCGGGCATGGTGCTCGCCACGCCGGTTTCGCCGGGGCTGGTGGTCGGCTCGTTGCCCGGGGTGGTTGCCGGCTCGTCGCGGCCGCCGAGGAAGACGATGGCGCTGACTGCGAAGGCGGTGCAGGCAGCAACGGCGAGCACTCGGGGGGCCGGTGAGCGGTGACGGCCGACCGGCTCGAGCGGCAGGGTGTGGACGTCGAGCGGAGGGGCGTGGCCGACGTGATGGTCTGCGGCGAGCTCGTCGAGCAGGCCGGGCAGTTCGAGTTCGATCGTCATGGCAACTCCTTGCGGATCTTGTTCAGTGCGCGGGTGCTGCGGGACTTCACGGTTCCCGGTCGGCAGCCGAGGTGTGTGGCGATCTCCGCCTCGCTGAGCCCCAGCCAGTACCGCAGGACGACGACGGCCCGCTCGTCGTAGGGCAGCCGGCGCAGGGTTGCGTCGAGCTCTGCTGCTCGATCGCTGACGCCAGATGGCGGCGGACCGAACCTGACCAGCCGTCGGGCCTCTCGGCCGGCGGAGCGGTGGTGGTTGCGGCAGAGGTTGACGACCGTCGACCGGAGGTACGCGGCCGGGTTCTCGAGGCCGGCGAAGCGAGGTTCGAGCCGGAGGAACGCATCCTGCGCGAGATCCTCGGCGGAATCGCGACTCCCCGACAGGAACGCTGCGAGGCGAACGGTGGCGGCGTACTGATCTTCGTAGAAGTCGGCGAAGGCTCTGGTGTTCGTGGAGCGATCGGTGGCTGGTGCGTCGTCAGGCATGGAGGACCTCACACCATCACCGACACCGCCGGGGCGCAACCGGTTCTCACAGGTAGCGACGCGCTGCGTGGCCGCCTACTTCCGCTGGGTCGAACACTCGACCTCCCGTTGAGGTTGCGGCAGGTGCGTCCCGCTGAGCGTGGGATTCCGGTGGTACGCCCGTGGTACCGGCGCATGGCTGAATCCACCCATGACCTTGACGTTCGTGGTGCGCGTTGCGGAGCAACCGTCACTCGGTGGTGAGGTGGTCGGGCGAGTCGAGCTGGTGAGCTCCGGTGCCCGAGCCACGTTCCACAGCCTGGCGGAGCTCGGAGAGTTCCTGCAGCGCGCCTCGCTGAACCCCGGCCCGGCAACGGAGGACCCTCGATGAGCCCCATCTCGATTCACGCCCTGCGCGTCGCACGCGCCTCGGCCGCTGCCGCGCTGGTCGGCCTCGTCGCGGGGCTCGCCGGGCTCTCCAGCCCAGCCTCGGCAGCGCCCGTCGCCACCCGAGCGGCGGTCGCCGTTGCGGTCTCTTCGACCGTGCAGCGCCCAGCGGTCGCCACCGCCGCGACCGCTGACGGCGCTCAGCGCCTCGTCGAAGGCTTCCAACCGGTGACTGCTCAGCGGCTCGTGGACACGACTGCGACCGCACTTCCTGCCGGCTCGATCACGACCGCCGACTCGCTGGGCGCGCTGGGCCTGCCCGCCACCGACGTGGACGCGGTCGTCGCCCGTGTCACGGCAACCGCGACCGCCAAGACCGTCGTGACGGTGTGGGACGCCACCCGCCCGCGGCAAGCTGCGGCGGATCTGGCCAAGGGCTCCGCCGAGCTGACGGTCGCCCCCGGCGCCGCCACGACCCAGCTGGCCATCGTGCCGGTCTCGGCCGCCGGGCGCCTCGCCGTCCGGAGCAGCGACGCGGCGGTGCGGCTCACCGTCGACCTCGTGGGCTACGTGCCGCAGGGCAGCGCGTTCCGGGCGGTGACCCGCGACGCGGTGCTGGACACCACGGCCGGGGTCGGCACGAGCGGTGCCCTCCGCAAGGGGACCACGCTGCAGGTGACGGTCGCCGGTCGCAGCGGTGTGCCCTCCACGGGCGCGACCGCCGTGCTCCTCGAGGTGACGGTTCGCAACCCCGCGTCTGCGACGCGGCTCACCGTCTTCCCGACGGGCAACACTCGACCGGCGACGCCCGATGTGGAGGCGGCCGCCAACCGAGTGACGAGCGCGCTCCTGGCGGTGCCGCTGGGCACGAACGGTCGAGTCGCGTTCTTCAACGAGCTCGCCAACGCCAACGTGACGGCCGAGGTGGTCGGTTGGTTCGCCGCCGGCTCGGACTACGCGCCGCTCCCCAAGGCGAACCTGCGCACCGGCTCGCTGCTCCCCGCGGCACCGGTCGATGTCACCATCGCCGGCCGCGGTGGCGTGCCTGCCAGCGGTGCCGGCGCCGTACTGGTGGATCTCCACGCAACTGCCGGCCCCGCTGCCGCCGTCGTGTCCGCAGGCACTCCCGCGGCGACCGCGCCGGCGCTCACGCTCTCCGCCGGTGAGCGGCGCAACACGCTGGTGGCACTGCCCCTGGGCGACGACGGGTTGCTGCGGTTCTCGGCCTCCGGCGCCCTCACCGAACTCGACGTCTCCGTCGTCGGTTGGTTCCGTGCCGCCACCGCTGCGCCGGACGGCAGCACCTGGCAGTTCCGCCCGGCATCGACCGTGATCCTCACCGCGAATGGTGATCGCGTGAACACCCACCTCGAGAACATCGGTGCCGACGGGGCGCCGACGGGGGCCTACCTGCCCGCCGGCACCACCTGGTCGACCACGGGCGACGCGGGGTCCGCGCAGCTGCTGGTGACCGGGCGCGGCACCGCCCGTGTCACGGCGACGACGACGATCGGCTCGATGCTGATCTCGGCAACGCCGGTGGGGGCGTCGTCCGCGGCGGTGTTGACCGTGTCGAACAGCCGGCTCGCCGCAGGTGTCGCCACGCTCGCCGACAACCGCATCGTCTACCCGGCGCCGGCGAGCCCGGCCGGAGGCAGCTTCGCCCCGTTCACGCAGGCCGAGCTGAACGCGCGCATCTCGGTGCCGGCGGCCGATGCTGCCGACCCGTGGGGCACAGGCGTGCGGATGCCGGTGGTGCTCAGCGGGGCCATGCCCGCCAACGGCCAGCTGCTGCTCTCCACGGGCGACGGCGGCGTTGCCGGACGCATCGTCTCCACCGCCGCGTTGCCGAGCCTGCGCCGCGGTGGGAAGAACCTGGTGACCATCGAGGTGCTCCGGCCGCAGGATCTGTTCACCGACGTCAAGTTCGACCTGCCGGACAGCGCACCCGCATCCGGCCTCTTCGGTGGCGCCACCAGCACGGCCTCGCGCGCGATGAGCATCCGCGCAGCGGCCGATCCTGTCGCGGCGTGCGAGGCCACGGGCGGCGTGAGCGTCGCCGAGGTGAAGATCGTCAACTCGGAGGTGCCGGTGCCGGTCATCCGAACCGGCTTCTGGTTCATCGTGTCCGGTCACCAGCTCAACTTCATGCGCCTCCGGGCCACGGCCGAGGCCCGCGGCTTCGCCGAACTCTCGGTCGCCGTGCAGGGCGCCGGGGAGATCACGGCGAAGTGCCCCTTGCGCTCGTATGCAGTCGACGTGCCCGTGGCGGGCCCGGCGAGTGCCCTCTCGACTGCGACCTACTCCTTCGACACACGGGTGGAGGCATCGATCAAGGTCACCGGAGGCCCGAAGCTGGAGCTGAAGTACCGCTGCGAAGTGGCTGCCCGGACCGGCTTCGAGGTGCGGTGGAACACCAACGAGGGTGTGACCACACGCAAGGACCCGGAGTCGATCACCGGCTCCTGCCGGCCGTCCGTCGGCATCGGCACGACCGATGCGGGGCTCACCCAGGCGAAGGTCGACGCCAAGTTCGGTGTGTACGGCAACCTGGATCTCGGCAGCCGGCTGGGCGGCGTGGTCATGAGCAGGATCGCGGCCGTCACCGGTCGCACCAATCTCGGTGTCGTCAAGTTGATGAGCCTGAAGATCGGCCCGCAGATCCACCTCGAATGGGAGAACGAGTCCGCGGTGCTGGCTGCCAAGGGCGCAGGGGCTCGCATCGTCGCCGAGCTGGCGGTGAATGCGACGGTGGGGCTGGAAGGGATCGAGTCGGCGATCCGCCGTTACACGGGGGTGCCCACCAAGCTCTCGATCACCCTGTTCGACCTCGCGATCGCCGGCGAGTCCTACTTCGTCGCACCCACCGACGGCGCACCCCAGGTGCTCGTCAACGGTCAGGCCGCGACCGCCGACGAGACCGGCAAGATCCCCGTTCGCCCGGGCGACGCCGTGACGGTGACGTCGCGGATGCAGTTCCCGGTCAACGGCATCGTTGCTGCCTCGGCAACGGTCGAGGGTGGCACCGCGTGGGTGTCGTCGCCGAACGGGTTGCCGCCGACGAAGACGGACGAGTTCCACGTCGACGCGTCGACACCGGTCCCGGCGCTGATCGCGACCGCCACGATCTCCGACACGTTCTGCAACGACGTCCTCGGCCGCGACGGGCGGACGGTGTCGTTCCTGGCAACCACGCACGAGTTGCCCTGGTTGCCCGCATCCGGCTGGGGTGGTGAGATCTCGCTCCACTGCGGTGGGCCCAAGCTCGCCTTCGACCCCGTGTCGGTGGTGTTCTCCGCCGCGGAGACGACCGGCGGCACCAGTAGGTCGGCGACGCTTCGCAGCGAGTTCGCCGAGGGCCGCTCCTGGTTGATCGTGCCCTCGACCGTGCCGGCATGGCTGCACCTCGACGCCTCGTCGGGCACGTTCACGGCGAGCCCCGACGACGCCCCGATCACGATGACCGTGGACTGCGACGCCGTGCCGAACGGCGGCATCGTCAACGCGGAGCTGAACGCGCAACTGCAGGGTGGCACCGGCCTGCCCACCCAGGCCACCCTGGTCGTCGCTGCGGAGTGCAAGGACGACTACCTGCGCGTCGAGCCCGAGGAGGTTCGCGGCAGCGGTGGCGCAGCGATCGACAGCAACGGGCTACAGCCCGACCGCTGGACGATCTCCGGCGTGCCCGCGTGGGCAACGGCCACACCGACCGCCCGCGACCTCGCCGCCGGCCACACGGTGACCTCCGTGAGCTTCGCGGTGCAACGGCGCGAGGCGACGTGCCAGGACCAGCCGGAACGCTCGGCCACGATCACGTTCGCGTCCACCAACCGTGGCAGCGACACACTGCGACTCGTCGATCCGAAGGTGCCCAAGATCTCGCCCTGCCCACGCCCCGGCGCCAACGGCGACCCGCACATGGCATCGTCCGACGGGCTGTTCTACGACGCGCAGGTGCTGGGCGAGTACGTCTACCTCGAGTCGACGCCCGGGTCCGGCGGCGACTTCATGATCCAGGCCCGCCACGAGCGCAGCGCACCGGAGCAGCTCAACGGTCCGACCAGCATCACGGCGCTCGCCATCCGGGTGGATGGTCACCTCGTCGAGGTGTACGCGCGGCCGATGACCGTGCTCCTGGACCGTGCGCCGCTGACGCTGCCGGAAGGCGTGCCCTACGCCGTCAGCGACACCCTCTCGCTGACGCTCGACGGCGAGTACCTGTACGTCTCCACCTCGCTGGGCATGATCGACGTGCGCCTGTACGACTCGGAGAGCCTGCCGCCCTGGCTCAACCTCGACGTGCACTTCGACGGGACGATGGACATGGACGGCCTGCTCGGACGCCCCGACGGTGACCAGTCGAACGACCTGCTGCCGCGGGGTGCGACGGAGGGGTTCACGATCGAGGAGGTGCGCAACCACACGCCGCAGCTCTACGAGCTGACCGACTCGTGGCGGCTGACCAATCCAAATGACTCACTGTTCACCCAGCACTACGACGGGTTCGACGAACCGAACTCGCCGATGACAGAGGCGGCGCTGGCGCCGTTCCGGCAACACGCCTACGAGCTCCTCGGCGACATCACCAAGGTGTGCGGCGGCGGGGCACCGACGATCAGCGACTACGCGGTCGACGCGCTCGCCGTGGAGCTGGCCATCGGGCGCGACCCGGGTGATCTGGGTGAGTACACGTGCCGGTACGTCGTCACCGGCACCGTCCACACCGAGGGCGAGGGCTACGGGCTGGCTGGAGTGGTCGTACAGCTCGACGCCCCCGGCCTGTCGCCGTGCCAGGTGATCAGCAACCCGTCCGGAGGTTTCCTGTGCGTCATGTCCCCGGCGCTCGACGAGCTGGCGGCCCTCTCGCCGTCGACGGCGCTCACGATCCATGCCGACGCGAGGTGGCCCGGTGATCCGACGCCGCGTGCTTCGGTCGACGTGAGCACCGGTGCCCTCGCGCCGCTGACGGGTACGCCGCGCGCAGTGGACGCGGACATCCAGGTCGACGTGGGGCTCCCACTGGTCGAGGTCACCGGACGGCTGACCGATCGCAACGGTCACGGCCTGGCGCCGCGATACGTCCAGCTGCGCGGGTTCGACGCCACGGGCGCGTACACGGGAGCAACGTTCGAGTGGGTGACCCCGAACCCGGCGGACGGCTCGTTCCGGATGGTCAAGGCGCTTCCGTTCGGCACCACGTCGGCGGAGGTGAGCACACTCACGAACGAGGACGAGACGATGAAGGTGACCGCCGGCGGACTGGCGCCGCTGACCACGACCCCGATCACGTTCGACCTCGACGACCGCCCGGCAACGCTGGACATCGCGGGGACGATCACCCTCGACGGCGAACCGCAGAGCGGCGAGCACTTCGTGCAGATCATCGAGTACCGCGCCGACGGCACGTACGTGAGGAACTCGTACCTGCCGGTCATGGTCGCCGCCGACGGCAGCTTCCACCTGGCGGCGCAGGCCTCCCTCATGGCCGACCACGCGGACGTGCGGACGTGGGTGTACCTGGACAACGGTCAGCAGTCCCAGTTCGCCGTGACCGCAACCGGCATCGCGCTCGGCGCGGTGGTGCCCGTGACGCTCGACGCGCACGCGGCCCCGCCACGCATCCGCGTCACCGGCACGCTGCAGAAGAACGGTGCCCCGCCGCCGTCGCCCCTGCGGATGGTCGTGCTGGCCTACGACGCCCAGGGCACGGCTGTGCTCGAGGACTACTTCCACTGGGTCACCGTGGACCCCGGTACCGGCGGGTACACGCTCGATGCCGTGCTGCCGCAAACGGCCGTGCGCGCTGTGGTCATCGCCCCTCTCGGCGGCTCGTACGCGGAGTCGCCCACGCTGGAGCTGACCGGGCTGCAGCCGGGTGTCACCACCACTGCCACGCTGGACGGCTCCTACGCGCCACCCGTCGTGCACCTCGCCGGCCGGGCGTCGATGGGCGCCGCGCCGTTGCCCGCCGGCACACACCTGCAGGTGCAAGTGCTCCCGTACGGTGCGGACGGTGGGCTGATCGTCTCCGGTTCCGGGTACTGGGACACCGTCGTCGATGCCGGCGGCGGGTATGCCGCCGACTTCGTGCTCCCGATCGGGACGGCCGACGTGACGTTCGAGGTGCTGCCGCTGGTGCCCAGCGGCCATGGGTTGATGCAGCGCGTCTCCACCTCGGTCGGGAGTGGCACGACACCGTTGGTGCTCGACTTGGACTCGACGGTCGTGCACCTCCACGGTGCGTACGCGCAGGCGCTGGAGAACCCCGATGGTCCCGTCTTCGTCATCACGGGCGTGGTCGGTGCCACTGCGAACAGCAGCTTCTTCACCGTCGCCGAACTCGACGATCAACAGCGATTCGATCTCAGCTTCGCGGTGCCGCTCGGCACCGAGCGCGTCGAGCTCTACGTCGTCGACATCGACACCACTGTCACGCTGACGGCACCGGGAACGGGAACCACCGACTGGCAGGTGGACTTCGTCGATCCGTCGACGGTGACGGTGCACGGTGTCGTCACACGCGCAGCAGCACCCGCGACGGATGTGCCGTGGGTGCCGGTCACCGTGGTCGGCTACGACTTCGATGCCACCACCGGCACCTACACGGAAGTGCAACGGCGCGACTTCGCCGCCGTGCCGGTGCACGCCGACGGCACGTGGAGCGTGACGGCGGAGATGCTGGGCACCGCGACGCTGTTCGAGGCGCAGGTGGGAACGCCGAACATCTTCGACCGTCCGTACCGCGACGCGGTCGTGGTGCCGCCGTCGTCGGTGGCGGACGTGCAGGTCGACGTGGACGTGGATCGGTACTTCTACTACGAGGGCTCCACGACGTATCACGCCTGCGCCGCCCAGCCCCCCGCACCCCAGCTGTGGGAGGTGGACGTATGGGCGCTCGATGCCAGCGGCGACTACGACAGCGCGTCGGGCCAGTGGGCCGGCGGCGTGAAGCTGACCACGATCGCGGTGGTGACGGCGCCGGACGGCTCGTACATCTTCTCGACGCCGCTACCTGCCGGCCGACCGAGCCTCGGTCTGGTCTTCCACCAATCGCCGGCGTGGGACCCGGCGCGCGGCGTGGTCGCCGTGGAGCGGTGGGACGGCGTGCCGCCGACCGGATCGTGGTCTGGAGGTTCGTCGAGAGACGTCTACTGCTGAGTTCAGCTCAGGCCGAGTTCTGCCCGGATGCGGTGGGCGCGGTCGGACCAGGCCGCGGCCGACGCTGCCCGCCCGGCGGCGGCCAGCATGCCGCCGGCCCGATCGGCCCACCGGTCGGCGTAGGGGTCCGTCGCCAGCAACTGCTCGATCGCCGCGACCGCTTCGTCGACGCGGCCGGCTGCCTCGGCGTCGTCGACCACGACTTCCATCAGTTGCACCGCGAGCACCCTCACCCGCTCGCGCGCCGACGCCGCCCAGTCCTCGAAGCGATCGCCCGGCAGCAGCTCGCCGCCGTAGAGCGCGAGGGCCGCGCTCGCTCGTTCGCGCCGGTGCTCGTCCGCGGCGCGCAAGGCGGTGCGCGCCAGCCCCTCGAAGTCGGTGAGGTCGACGGTGATGCCGGCCGCGAGCGCCATCAGTCCTTCCGTGCGGTCGAGCAGCGGACCGGCGGCGCGTACCCGGGCCACGACGTTGCGCAGGCGCCGGCGCCCGACCTCCTGGGTGGCGTCGGGCCACAGCAGGTCGCACACTTCGTCGTCGGGCAAGGCCCGGCCGGCGAGGGCGAGGATCTTCACGAGTTGCTGCGGCTTGCCCGGCGCGATGGCCACGTTGTCGCCACCGGCGCTGACGGAGAAGCCTCCGAGCACATGGACGCGGATCTGGATCGGTCCGGTTGCGTCATGAGTGGGCGCAAGTGAGAGCGCCCGGCACATCTCCGGCTCGTGCAGCCAGGGGAAGTCGGGCTGGCCGAACGTTGCACACTCCGCGCATGCTCGACGGAACTCCGCCGCGGCTGCCGCCGCGTCGCCCGCCCGCCAGAGTGCATAGGCGATCCACAGTCGGTAGTGCCACCGCTCGCGGTACTCCGTCCAGCCTTCTTCGAGCAGGCGCGTGAGGATCTGCACCGCAGCGGCCGGGTCGCCGTCGCGCGCCTCGACCGAACCCATCGCCGGCCACACGATGTCGGGGTACTCCTCCACCGCTGGGTGCTGCTCGGCTCTCGCCAACCACGCGCGCGCCGCCTTCGTGTCGCCGGCGAGTGCGTTCAGCTCGGCGCCACCGGCGAGGAACTCCGCGCCGGTGGGATGATCGAACCACTCCGCCCGGTGCGAATCCGCCTCCGCCAGCCACTGCTGCACCCCGGCCACATCGCGCTGGCGGGCGAACACCTTGGCGGTTGCCCAGGCGCAGTACGCGATCGTGCGGACGTCGCCGAAGCGGCGAGCGATCTGCCGTGCCTCGGCCAGCGTGTCCAGCGCGTCGGCGTCGCGCCCCAGGAACTGCATGATCTCCGCGGAGAAGGTGAGCAGCGTGCCGTAGAACCGCGTGCCGCGGCGAGCGAGCGACACCGCTTCCTCGGTACGAGCGAGCGCCTGGGCGAACTCAGCACGCGAGAAGTGCACCGAGTAGGCGAGCGTGTTCAGGGCCTTCGCCCGCGCGAGATCGAGCCCAGCGGTGCGCGCCAAACCAGCCGACTCGCCCAGGAACGCCGATGCGTGCACGAGCGAGGAGGGATCGCCGCGGATCGTTGCCGTCTCACCGAGCGCGTAGAGGCAGCGGACCCGGCTCGTCACCTCATCGGGCTCGAGCAGGGCGAGCACCGCGCTGCCACGGGCTTCGGCCTCGTCCATCTGCGCATCGCGGGAGAGGTCGTAGACCCGCTCCACCTCCACCTGGCGTGCCAGCCGTGGCCGATCGGCGGTGAACCGCTCCAGCCGATCGAGCGCACGTCGCCGGATGGCGATCTGCACGCGCGCCGACGCCGCCCACGCCAAGGTGAGCAGGCACTCCGGTGCCTGCGCGACGGCCTCGGACGGCAGCGATTCGAGCACCCCGGCCAGCTCTTGCAGGTCCGCCTGCTCGAGCAGTTCGAGGTCCGCGCCGGCAAGGATTCGCGCCAGCTCGGCCGGAGCCCCCGCGGCCAGCATCACGTCGACGGCATGGAGGAAGCGGCCCCCTTCGGCGTAGTGCCTGGCGATGCCGGCCGCGTGGGCGGGGTCGATCCGGTTCACCCCGCGCAAGTGGTCGCGGACCACGTCACCGAGGACCCACCAGCCGTCCACCAGGCGCAGAGGGAACCCCTCGCGCTGGAGGTCGGTGATGATCGTCGGCCACCCGACCAGGGCGCCGAGATCCGGCGACAGCAGCGGGGCGGACTGGAGGACGGCCGAGCGGTCGCGGGGCAGGCGTGCGAGAAGCTCGCCGACGAGCACCGCCACCGAGCCGCGGGAGGGGTCGCCGGCGGGCCGCAGACCCCACATCGACACAGCGGCCGGCCAGCCGCCGGTCGCCCGCCGGCAGAGCGCGATGTCGTCGTCGGCCGCCGCGGTGCCTCGGGCGCTGAGGACTTCGCGGATTTCGTCGCGATCGAACGCCAGCTCTTGATCGTCCACGAGCACCGCCCCGGTGGGTCGGTGACTCACCCTTCGACCGATGACGATCGACCGGGCCAGCGGGGATCGGGGTGTCGACGAGATCATCTCGGCCAGCGCCTGCATCGCGGCGTCGTCGAGGTGATGCACGTCGTCGATCACGAGCGCGCCACCGGAGGCCAGCGCAGCGACCAGGAAACGACCGACACGCGTGTCGGCCTCGCCATCGCCGACGGCTGCCTCGGCAGCGACATGGTCGCCTGCCTGTGCGGCAGCGTCGGCCATGCGCGCCGCCAACCGCCCGAGTGTGGGGTCGCCTTCCGAGAGACCGACGGAGATGCGTTGCTGCCCTGCAGTCAGCTCGTCGGCGACGGTCGACTTGCCGTAACCGCTGGGCGCTTCCAGCACCACGAGCGGCGCGGGGGCGAGTCGCTCGACGAGCCGATGGCGCTCGATGACGTGTGCCCCGTCCTGCACGGGCCCAGCGTAGTACGGCGGTTCGGGTCGCGATGCCGTCGCGTTCGTCGCACCGGGTAGCGTGTCGGGCAAGGTGATGGGGCTCGCCTCAACCGCCCGGCAGCGATGCCGCGCTGATGGCTCCTACGTGTGCGACCCGTATGCGCGGGTGGCAGTCGCGTAGAGCCGGACGTGCCTGTCATGTGTACGGAGTCGATCGACTGCCGGCGCGTGAGGTGAGCAATGGAGAGCCAAGTGCCGCGGCGGTCGCGTTGGCAGGTCGAGGCCGTCGAGCAGGTCGCGCTCGCGGCGCATCTGGTGCGATGGATCGCGCTGGGCGCGGTGTCGGGCGTGCTGGCGGGGGCGTCGTCGTTCGTGTTCCTCGAGGGCCTCGATCGGGTCACCACGTTCCGGCTGGCGCACACTTGGCTGCTGTGGCTGCTGCCGGCGGCGGGCCTGGTGATCGGCCTCGCCTACCACTACCTGGGTGGCCGCGCCGGGCAGGGCAACGCGCTGCTGATCGACGAGATCCACCAGCCCACCGGGTGGGTGCCCAAGCGGATGGCTCCGCTGGTGCTGCTCGGCACGTGGGCCACCCACCTGTTCGGCGGCTCGGCAGGTCGTGAAGGAACGGCGCTGCAGATGTCGGGCAGCCTCACCGATGTCGTCTCGCGGGTGCTCGGTCTGGAGGACGAGGACCGCACGATGCTGCTCGTCGCGGCGCTCGCCGGCGGGTTCGGCGCCGTGTTCGGGGTGCCGCTGGCCGGCGCCGTGTTCGCGCTCGAGGTGCAGGCGATCGGCCGCATCCGCTACGAGGCGCTCGTTCCCGCGTTGACGGCATCCCTGGTCGGGGAGTTGGTGATGTCCGGGCTCGGCTACGAGCACCACGCCCGCGAGCAGCTCGACGTCGCGCTGAGCGCGGCCTTGGTGGGCAAGGTCGCCGTCGCCGGTCTCGTGTTCGGGCTCGCCGGCGCGGCCTTCGCCGAGCTGACCCACGCGATCAAGCGGTTGATGGCGGCGCGGGTGGCCTGGCCACCGCTGCGCCCCGTCCTCGGCGGCGTCGCGATCATCGGGCTTGCCGGCCTGTTCGGGCACGACTACCTCGGGCTGTCGCTGCCGCTGATCGACCGTGCCCTCGCCGGTGAGCAGTTGAGCTTCGCGGTGTTCGCGTTGAAGATCGTCTTCACCGCGGTCACGCTCGGCTGCGCGTTCCCGGGCGGGGAGGTGACCCCGCTGTTCGTGATCGGCGCCACCCTCGGCGCCGCGTTGGCGACGCCGCTGCAGCTCCCGGTGGGCCTGCTCGCCGCAGTCGGGTTCGTCGCCGTCTTCGCCGGTGCGGCGAACGTACCGTTGGCATGCACGATCATGGGAGTGGAGCTGTTCGGCGCCGGCGCGATGATGCCGATCGCCGTCGGCTGCGTGGTGTCCTACGTGTTCTCCAACCACCGAGGCATCTATCCCACGCAACGCATCCACACCGCCAAAGGCCCCACCCGGATCCACGGCAGGCCGACGCTGCACGCCTGGGCCAACCGCCACCGGCAGACGGACGGCTGAACGCGATCAGGTGTCACAGGGTGGAGGCCGCACGCCCGTCGGCTGCCCTGACCGTAATGGTGAGTGGTGTGCCGGAAGTCGCGGTGTAGTGCCAGACGTTGTTCACCGGCGTGACGACCTGCCCGCCGATCTCGACGGCGACCACCTCGTCGGGCACGATGCCGACGAGCTCGATCGGCCCGTCGCCGTCCTGGAAGGCGCCATAGGCGAGGCCGGTGGCGAGCAGGGCGCGGCCGACACATCCGTCGGCGGTGGCGCCGGGGATCTCGATCACGAAGCACACGCCCGGCTGGTCGACGGTCTCGGCGGCGGCGCCGTCATCCGCCGTGCTCAGCGTGACCGCCACCGCACCATCGCGGTAGGCCGGAGCCCCCGGGGCCGAGGCGGAGACCGTTGCGTCGAACACCTCCGCCTGGTCCCATGCCGTTGCCGAGGGGAACGCCTGCATCGCCGCCGTGTCGTCAGCGGTGGCGGCAGCTCGCTGCGAGGTGCCGGGGCCGGCGCTGCCGGTCTGGTCGGTGCGCCGCTGGCAGCGGGCATAGTGCAACTGCTCGGTCGCCGTGGCGCACTTCGTGACGGCGTCGGCTCGCGGCTCGGCAAGATCGACGAAGACGCACAGCGTGCCCGAGTAGGCGTGTGCCGGGCCGGAGGCGGGGTCGACCCGCATGACCTTCGTGCCGAAGCCGCTGTCGCACAGCTGCATGCCGTAGCCCGTTGTCGTGGCCGGTGGATCGCTGACGTTCGCCTCGGGCCACATCGGCAGCCATTCGTCGGTGGTTGCGTAGTCGAGCGGCCCGTACGGTACGGCCTGCTCCGCGACGCCGGTGGTGGAGGTGGGAACCGTGGCGGGTGACGCGGGGTCGATGCCGTACACACCCCCGAGCGCGGTGAGCGCCCGGCCGCCGGTGTCGCGGGTGACCGCCAGCGCGCTGACCAGATCTTCCAACCGGACGCCGGGGAAGACGACTCGACCGGAGACGTCGGTGCTCTCCCTGGTGGTGCCGTCGGCGAGCCGGACGACGACGGAGGCGGACGCGGTACCGGCGCCGATCGGCATGCTCAACACCAGGTCTCCCGGTTGCTCGGCCGACGCGGCCATTGGCTGGCCGATCTGCACGAAACCCCACCCGTCGGCCGACGGGATCGCGACGAGCGCCACGGTCGCCTCGGGCGACGAACTCGTCAGGGTGAACGTCTGCGGCTCGGGCGACTCGCTCGCCGTGCCGACGATGTCCCAGGCGTCCCATGCGAGTACCTCGCCGGCGAACGTCTCGACGAGCTCGTCCAACGTCGCGAAATCGCGCGCCGGTGCCGGCCACACGAACTGCCCGAAGGATGCCGAGGTGGAGGCGCCCGCCGGCGAGGGCGCCGGCGTCGCGGACGGTACCGCTGCGTTCCGTTGCACCCACACCAGCGCGCCGACGATCCCGACGACCAGCAACACCCAGACCGCGGCGATGCTCAACCGCCGACCCGCCGGCCGCGAACCGGTGGAGAGCACGCCGCCTGCCGGATCGGCGATGTCGGCGAGCGGGTCTGGTGACCGCTCGCGGCCGCGAACCTCCTCGACGGAGATGGCATCCACCACCTCGTCGAACGCAGCGGCGAGTTGGCGGATCTGTTCACGTACGGCCGTTGACATCGCTGACCTCCAGCTCGTCTCGAAGGCGGTCGAGCGCCCGGTTCAGGTAGTCCCGGACGGTCGACGCGTTGACACCCAGCAGGCGCGCCACCTCGGCCTGCCGCCAGCCGTAGCCGTGCACCAGCACCACGACGGTCCGCTGCTGCTCCGACAGCCGCGCCAGCGCCGGCAGCAGGCCCGGCTCGACATCCGGGAAGCGCGTCTCGAGGATCTCGGCGAGTCGCGCCGGGACGGGCCGGGGCAGGAAGCGGCGGGTCGCCGATTGCCCGACGCGGTACAGGTAGCCCACCGGATGATCGACGTCCACGAGCTGGTCCCAGTGCTCCCACGCCCAGCTCAGCGCGTCGACTGCCGCCTCTCGCCCGTCGACCGGCCCGTACGTCGCGACCAGCGCCTGCACGAGAGCCGGCTGCACGCGCTCGACGAATGCCTCGAAGCCATCCATGTCGGGCGGTCGGTGGAACACTCCCATCAACCGTACGACCCGCCAGCGAAAGGAATCCGCGGCACCGGCGCAGATCTACTGTGTCGCACCCCTTTGCGATGATGCGTACATGAGTTCGTGGGTGGAGCCGGATGATGCGGCGTTGGAGGCGATGACACCCGCCGAGCGCGAAGCATGCTGGCGCACCCTCGAACGCGAACGCGTCGCCCTCGAAACCCGTATGGCCCGGTTCGTGCACCGGCTCGGTGAGCGCGGCGATCATCTGGTCGACGGGCATCGCAGCCTGCGCGCCTACGGGCGGGCAGCGTGCAACTGGTCCACCGCCGAGGCTGCCCGCATCGAACGCCTCGGCCGGCTGCTGGCTCGATACCCCACTGTGTCGGACGCTGTCGCAGCTGGCAGGCTCGGCATCCCCCAACTGCGAGTGCTCGCCGGGCTCGCCGCCAACCCGCGCACGGTCGCCCAGCTCGATGACGCGATCGACCTGCTCGTCGAGCAGGCCTGCACCTTGGACTTCGACGATCTGTTCATCGTCGCCCGACGCTGGGAGTCACTCGCCGACGAAGACGGTGCCGGCGACCGGCACGAGCGCGCCCATCGCAACCGCAACGCCCGGTTGCACATCGGCGACCACGGCTTCGAGCTCACCGCCAATGGTGGCAACACGGTCGGGGTGCAATGGCAAGAGGTGCTCGACGAGTTCACCCAGTCCGAGTTCCTCGCCGACTGGGAGGCCGGTGTCGCCGAGTTCGGTGACGAGATGTGCCCCGCCCGCCTCGCCCGCACCGACGCCCAACGACGGGCGGATGCGTTGCACGCGATCTTTCTCGCGGCCGCTGCCGCTTCGTCGGCCAGCACGGGTTCGGGGGTGACGGTGAACTTGGTGATGGGTTACGACCGGTTCCAGCGTGAGCTCACCCGCGCCCTTGGCGGTGACCCTGCACCTGTCGACCACCTCGATCTGTTCCAACCGTGTGAGACGGTCGACGGGCACCAGCTGGATCCGCGTGATGTGGTGATCGCGGCGGCGATGGGGCATGTGCGTCGGGTGGTGGTCGATTCCGCCGGTGTCGTGGTCGATATCGGTCGCCGCCAGCGCCTGTTCACCGGTGTGTTGCGCGAGGCGGTGATGTTGGCCTCGGCGAGGTGCACGTGGCCGGGTGACAACCGGCGAGCCAAGTTCTGTCAGGCGGATCACATCGTCCCCCATGCGGATGACGGACCTACGAGGGTGGACAATGGTGGCCCCGAGTGCGGGCATCACAACCGGTTCAAAACCAAGG